>CACKHN010000023.1 GCA_902599995.1 uncultured Pelagibacteraceae bacterium | reverse complement strand
GATTTTATTTTTTTTTTAAATTTTTTATTAACTTGTTGCAAATTATTTTAAATAGTTCTAACTGAGTTTCTTCCAAACTTATGAACAAACTGACAAATAATCAAAATATAAATACTGTTAAATCAGAAATTTTTGAATGGCGAATGGTTCAATCTGATATGAAGGATAAGTTAGGATCTGAAATTTATGAAAGTTGGTTAAAAAAAATTTCCTTTATAGAGGAATTAAGTAATTATATATTACTATCTGTACCAACTAGATTTATAAGAGATTGGATAACATCAAGATATTTAGACCAAATACTACAAATTATAAAAACTTATAAAAAAGATATTGTAAGAATTGAGTTTAAAATAATTGAAAAAAGTCATTCTGCTAAATATAAACAAGCTTTTAAAGAAGAGGTTAATTTTAAAGAAAATGTTTCATTTATAAAAGACTTTTATTTGCAATATAATCGTATCGATCCCAATAAACGGTTCGATAACTTTATCACTGGTTCAAGCAATAAACTGGCTTATGAGGC
Organism: uncultured Pelagibacteraceae bacterium; assembly: GCA_902599995.1. Classification (GTDB taxonomy): domain Bacteria; phylum Pseudomonadota; class Alphaproteobacteria; order Pelagibacterales; family Pelagibacteraceae; genus Pelagibacter. Next base: position 1,509 of record CACKHN010000023.1, on the reverse strand, counting down.
ATCACTAAAGGTGTCAGAAAATATTTCGCATTACAATCCGCTTTATATTTATGGTGGTGTTGGAATGGGCAAAACACATTTGTTAAATTCAATAGGTTTTGAGTCAAAAGAAAAAAATAAAGTTATGTTTATTTCTGCTGAGAGATTTATGTATCAATTTGTAAAATCAATTAAATCAAACGACATGGTGAAGTTTAAGGAATATTTTAGAAATACTGACATTTTATTAATTGATGACATTCAATTCATAAGTGGTAAAGAAGCTATGCAAGAAGAATTTTTTCATACTTTTAATGCTTTGTTAGATAAAGGTTCACAGATAATCGTTTCTGCAGATAGATCTCCGAATAAATTATCAAGAATTCAAGAAAGAATTAAATCCAGATTTTCAGGTGGATTGGTAGTTGACATACAAAAACCAGATATAGAACTAAGAAAAAAAATTGTTCAAAAAAAATTAGAAGAACTTAATAGTTTATACTCTGACAAATTCAAGATTTCAAAAGATATACAAGATTTTATCAGCACCGAGATAAAAGGTAGTATAAGAGAGCTAGTTGGAGCACTAAATAGAGTGATTTCTTTTTCAAGAATTTATGAAAAAATCCCAAATTTATCTGAAACAAAAACAGTCCTTAAGGATTTATTAAACCTATCTGAAAATAAGGTGACTATTGATCTAATTCAAACAGTCGTATGTAAATTTTTCAAAATTAGTAAAAATGAGATGTTATCTTCAAGGAGATCACGGTATCTGGTAAGACCTAGACAAACAGCTATATATTTAACTAAAATTCTTACCTCAAAATCATTACCTGAAATTGGTAGAGAGTTTTCAAACAGAGATCATACTACAATAATCCATTCAGTTAAAACTATTGAAAAAATTAAAGAAAAAGATCCAGAGATGGTTGACAATATTAATAATTTAAAAAACCAAATATTATATAGTTATAAAGAAAATGAAATTTAATGTTAATCAACAGGACCTACAGCAAGCACTTAATTATTGTCAAGGAGTGATAGAAAAAAGAAGTACACTTCCAATTTTATCTAATGATACAGATGCTACTCTATCAACAGAGTTGAGAAATAATTTTAAACCTATTTCTAGTTTTTTTTGATTATTTTTAGGAATTACCTGAATATAGTTAGGAAATTTACCATCTATGAGTTTAGATATTAAAATACTATTGTTCAATTCAAATTTAATTTTAGATTTAACATTTGAAACTTTGACATCACCATCGTAGCTATCCAAGAGAGAACATAATTGAAATATTGTTTTTTTTGGTAATATTATAGGATCAAAATCGATTTTTTCATCTAATCTAATTTTGGAAATAGACATACGATGACTGTCAGTAGCTGCAGCGGTAAGATAATTTTTGTCCTCTACCTCTGTTTGATGAAAATATATTCCACTTAAGTAATGTCTAGTCTCATCATTAGAAACTGAAAATTTACATTTATTTAATAATTTTAGAAGTTGTTTAGATTTAATAACAA
>CACKHN010000022.1 GCA_902599995.1 uncultured Pelagibacteraceae bacterium | reverse complement strand
GTAAGAACAGCTTTATTCAATTGGCTTTACTCAAAAAACCAAAAAGGAACTTTTCACCTAAGAATTGAAGATACTGACAAAGAAAGATCTAAAGAAGAGTTCAAAGTTCAAATTATAAATTCTTTAAAGTGGATTGGAATTGAATACGACGGAGAAGAATATATTCAATCAACAAAAATTGATGATCATATTAAGATTGCAAATGAATTATTGAAAAATGGAAATGCTTATAAATGTTACTGTTCTACTGAAGAAATTGAAGAACAAAAAAAAAGAGCTAGACAAAAAAAACTACCATATATTTATAATAGAAAATGGAGAAACGCAGATGAAAAAGATATTCCTAAAAATATAAAACCTGTAATTAGATTTAAGTGTAAAATTGATGGAAAATCTATTTTGAAGGATCAAGTTCAGGGTGACATTGAAATAGAAAATAATACTATTGAGGATTTTATAATATTAAGAAATGATGGAACTCCAACTTATAACCTTTCTGCAACAGTAGATGACTATCAAATGGGGATGTCTCATATTATTAGAGGAGACGATCATAAAATAAATACATTTAAACAAATTCAAATTTACTTAGCTATGAATTGGAAAGTACCAAATTTTGCCCACATTCCACTAATTCATACAATTGAAGGCAAAAAACTTTCAAAAAGAGATAATGCCTCAACATTAGATGATTATTCAAAGATCGGAATTATGCCAGATGCATTAAGAAACTACTTGTTAAGATTAGGGTGGTCATATCAAGATAAAGAAATTTTTACTTTAGAAGAAAGTATTAAATATTTTAATTTAGAGGGAATTGGAAAATCACCTTCAAAGCTAGATATAAGTCGTATTTTATCAATGAACGAATACTATATAAAAAACATAGATGAAAACGAACTCTACAAAAGTTTGGCGAATTATTGTGAGTCTTATAAAGAAAAAATTGAGTCTGGAAAAGAGGATAAAATCAAAAACTCTTTATCTTTTTTGAAAAATAAGGCGAAAACTTTAGAGGATATATTTAATAACGCAAAATATATAATCCAAGACAAAATCAATTTTAATCAAGATGATCTAAAACTAATTGATGAAAAAGCAAAAAAAATTATTCAAGAATTTAAAATTCAGATTTCATCATTGAAAAAATTTAACAGAGAAGTATTGGAGCCAATAGTAAATAATTTAATTAAAAACAATCGAACTAATTTTAAGGGAGTAGGACAACCTTTGAGAATAATTTTAACTGGATCGAAATTTGGACCAGGTTTGTATGATATTTTAATTTCCCTTGGTAAAGAGGAGGTAGAAAAAAGATTAGGAAACGAGATAATTAGATAAAACTGCTGTTGACTCGTTTGATGAAGAGGTCTTTGACCTAATACCCTCTAAAGTTTCATTACATTCTCTTAGTTGTTTTTTAATAAGCTCAGGACGTTTTAGTAAATAAATTACTGTTTTATAAATTTCCTCAGCGTTACATTCTTTTTGCAAAAGCTCAGGTATAACCTCTCTGTTGTTAATAATATTGATAATATTTGCAAATTTTACATTCACCAATAATTTAAATATCATAAAATTTATGAAACCTAACTTATAAATAATTATTGATGGTATATTTGCATTAGAAATTTGCAATGAAACTGTTCCAGATTTTGATACTGCAAAAATAGATTTACTTAAAACCTCTAATTTAATATTTTCATCAGATACAACATCTATGTTTTGAATATTATCTTCTTTTACAGAATTTAAAATTGAATTTTTATTTTCCTCAGTTACATGAAAATAAAAAAAATAATTTTTATGTTTTTGGTTCATTAATTTTATAAAACCTATTAAGATTGGTAACAAAACTTCAGTTTCGGATTTTCTGCTTCCTGGAAATAAAGATATTATTTTTTGATCCTTTGGTATTATATTATCGATTATAGTTTTAGTATTATTTTTTTTCTCTATCAAAGGGTGTCCTACAAAAGTATTGTTTATATTTTCTTTATCAAAATATTTTTTTTCAAAATTAAAAAGCAAAAGAATGTGGTCAATAAATTTTTTGATTTTTTTAACCCTATTTTTTCTCCAAATCCAAACCTGTGGGGCAACATAATGAATTGTTTTAATTTTATTATTTATTTTCTTAACTTTTTCGGCTACCCTTAAAGTGAAATCAGGGCTATCTACACTAAATAAGATATCAGGATTGAATTTAATTATTTCATCTACAGTTTGATTTATTCTTCTTCTTATTTCAAATATATTTGTGATAACACTGGTAAATCCAAGATATGTTATTTCTTTTAAGTCATATATTGAGCGAATACCTAGTTTTTTTAAATTAGACCCACCAACTGATAAATATTCTATTTTCGGATTTTGAGATATCAGTTTTGATATAACGGTAGAAGCCAACATGTCCCCTGAAGGTTCACCAGTTAATATAAATATTTTTTTCATAAAACTTTAATAAATATATTGTTTTGATTTGCAAATTTTATGCACCTATTTTTATTTAGAATTATATTCTTTTTAGATTTCAAAATAATTCCCCTTAAACCATATTTTTTACAAT
>CACKHN010000021.1 GCA_902599995.1 uncultured Pelagibacteraceae bacterium | reverse complement strand
TGATTACTTCAATATCGTTTGGTTTTTTTGGAGCAACCCATGAACCGTTTATATAAAACTTTCTTTTTTCTAACATTCTAGAAAATATCCTCTCTTTATGTTTTTGCAAACAAATTAGTTAATTCATACACTATTGTTGCTGCAGCCAGAGAAGTAACTTCTGCATGATCGTAAGCTGGAGAAACTTCAACTACATCAGCTGACACAAGGTTCAAACCTGATAAGCCTCTTAAAACATTTACCATCTCTCTGGTTGTCATTCCTGCAATTTCAGGTGTACCTGTTCCAGGAGCAAAAGCAGGATCTAGAACATCAATATCAATCGAAAGGTATAACGGATTATCTCCAACTCTTTTTTTAATTCTTTCTGCTATTTTATCTGTTCCTTCAGTTTGAAATTCATCACAATGTATTATTTTAAAACCGAAACTTTCATCATTTTTTATATCATCTCTGCTATAGAGTGGCCCTCGAATACCGACATGCATTGAGGCATCATCTAAAAATAATCCCTCTTCTCTAGCTCTTCTAAATGGGGTTCCATGCGTATAAGGTGCACCAAAGTATGTATCCCATGTATCTAGATGGGCATCAAAATGTACTAATGAAACTGGACCATTATTTTTTTTATTTATTGCTCTTAACAAAGGTACAGCAATTGTGTGATCTCCACCTAGACTAATTATACCACCAACTTTTTTTAATAAATCTGTAGCTCCTACTTCAATTTGCTTGATGGCTTCATCGATGCTAAATGGATTACATGCTATATCACCTGCATCAGCCACTTGTTGAATTTTAAAGGGCTCGACATCATAACTTGGATGATAATTTGTTCTTAAATGTCTAGAGGCTTGGCGAATACTTTGTGGTCCAAATCTTGCTCCAGGTCTATAACTAGTTCCTGCATCAAAGGGTACACCTACTATTGCTACATCGCAGCTTTCAACGTCTCTCAACTCAGGCAATCTAGCAAATGTAGACGGGCCTGCATATCTTGGAACTTTTGTGCCACTTACTGGCTGAATTGGATTTTTATTTTTTTCTTTTTTCATTTTATTTTATAACTAAGTTAATATTATCTAGCTTAATTCGTCTATAATAATCTAATGAAATATATAATTTCTATAATACTAATATTTAATATTTCAGTAGTAAATGCGAATGAAATTTATAATCTGTTAAAAATCCCTAATTTAGAAATCTATAATACAAACAGTTTAAATGGATTAAAATATTTATATGCTGAGAGTAACTTTAAAATAGGATTAAAAAAAAATATTACTTGTAATAAATCAAAAAAAAAAGAATTAGATAAAAAATATCCAATTATTGAAAAAAATTTCAACAAATATAAAGCAGATTTTTTAATTAAGAATAATCTAAAATTCATTATTTTATGTGAAAATCTGACTGTTTCTTCAATTAACACTGGAGGAATACCAAACATTCTTAAAAGGTCATTAATCTTAGATATTAACTTCAATCAAAAATACTTTGAAAGAATGATCCACCATGAATTCTTTCATATGATACAAGCAAAGCACAAAATGATATTTGATGAAGCTTTATGGTCTAAATTTAATAGAACATCTTTTAAATATGCAGAATGTTCGACTTGTTCAAATCTTACTGATCTTAGTATCTATAAAAATACAGATGGATTTTTAACAGAATATTCTAAATCTATTCCTTCAGAGGATATGGCTGAAATTTTTTCCTTTCTTATGACCAATAAAGAATTAGTAGAAAAAAAAATTGAGAATGATTCAATTTTAAAAAATAAAGTCAGATATTTAGAAAAAAATTTAAAATTGATTGATAATAACTTTATATTTTAATGATTAAAAAAATTAAATCATCATTATCAGAAAAAATATTATTTACCTTTCTAATTTCATTAGCATTTTTTACTTTTGGTTCTTTTTATTTAATTAAAAATAAATGTTTATTTGTAAAAGAACTTGATTTAGATGAACTTAAAATTAGTGATCCAAAAAATTTAGCTATTATGGATGTTGAGTGTGGAAAAGTTGCAATTGAACTTTACCCTCAAGTTTCACCTAAATCAGTTAAAAGATTTAAATATTTTATTAATTCAGGTTTGTATAATAATTCAGCATTTTATCGTGTTATAGAAAATACTTTGGTTCAAGCAGGAGATCTTGAGTTTGGTTATCATGATAATATAAACTATTTTAAAATTGGAAGTGGTTCGTCAAAGCTTGGTAAATTAAAATCAGAATTAAGTAACGATTACGAATTTAATGCAGGAACTGTTGCTATGGCCAGGGGGGAATTTGATACTGAGGATAGTGAATTCTTTATTATCTTAAAAGATATTCCTTTATACCAAGGAGAATATACACCAGTTGGTAAAGTAATCTTTGGCTTGGACGCTTTAAAAAAAATTAAAGTTGGTAATAATACAGATTATGTATTACGTCCTGATTATATTAAAGAATTTCAATTATTAGAAAACTAATTAACTAAAGGTTTTCCAGTTGCAAGAGTATGCTTTATTCTTTCCTGAGTTTTAGGTGTTTCAATAAGCTTCATAAAAGCATCTAGCTCTAATTTAAACAAATCGTCTTCTGAAAGTTGTTTATCTATTGATGTATCTCCACCACTTAGCACATATGCTAATTCTTTAGCAACTACCATGCCGTGATCTAGTATAAGTTTATCATTATAAAGTTTATCTAAAACTTTGTGCATTTCGCCCCTAACACTCTCACCTGGCAAATTGAATACTAATTTGGATGGAGATTTAAAATCTCGGTTTTCATCTAAGATTTTTTTTGATGCTTCGAGTAAACTATTTCTATTCATTATTTTTTTGTCTTCTGGCTTAAGGTATTTTAATGGTTCTGCCTCTACCGGTGAAGTTGCTGTCTTACCATAACCAATAATGTCAAAAACTTTTAATGGAGCAAAATGAGGATCTTTTTTACTTTCTTCCGTATTCTGCCATCTTGCTAACATTTCTTTGCAACCACCACCAGCTGGTATCAATCCTACTATTGTCTCAACTAAACCAATTACAATATTCGTATGCGATGCTACAAAATTACTTTGCACAAGAACTTCAAAGCCTCCTCCCAAAGTTAAACCAGAAGGTGCAGATATCACAGGATATTTTGAATACTTAAGTTCTTTACAAGTTTCTTGAAAATATTTAATGAATTTTTCAATAGATTTAAAATCTCTTTTATTTGCAAAATCCATCGTATAGCTTAGATTTACTCCTGCAGAGAATTGCATACTTTCATTAATAATAATTAAAGGTTTATCTGTTGCTTTTTTTAAAGCATCCATAGAGTCATAATCTAAAGCGTTAGCTTTTGTGGTAAATTCAACAATATTATAGTCTTTAAATTTATAGATTTGGGCAGAGCTATTTCCATCGATGCTTTGAGCTTTTCTCTTAACTTTTCCTAAGGTTTCAATTTTTGTATATTTTTGTCTTTCTCCATAAAAGTTTTCATTTTTTGATTTTGCAAGATCTTCTAAAAATTTATTTCCTTCATAATTATCAATTTTATTAAAAAAGTTTTCTATTCCAATTTCTTCTAGCATCTCGAAAGGTCCTTTAGACCAGTTAA
>CACKHN010000020.1 GCA_902599995.1 uncultured Pelagibacteraceae bacterium | reverse complement strand
TAATGACCGCCAATTGGATTTTTTTGAGCCTTAGCTTGAGTTTTTCTTATATCTTTCATTGATTTAAAAATTATGGTGGACGCTCTAACAACTGGAGGGTTTACTGACTGATTATGAAAATCTTTAGCTGTGTGCTTAAGAAAAGTCTTAAAAGAGCTACTCATTATAAAATTTGATATGTTTAAAAGACAATGCTATATCCCATAAAAAACGTCAATATAATTAAAATAGGATTGAATGAGTTACCCAAAAAAACATAGAGGTCGAAGAAAACAGGGCTCAAAAAAAAGAAGAGCTAAAAGAAAAAATAAGAAGAAGTAAATCAGCCACTATTCTTTAATCCACCCACCGCCAAGAACTTTATATCCATACTGATCTTTATTGTAAAATACACAAGCTTGTCCAGGTGAAATACCATCTTCTGGCAAACTTAGATTAACAATTCCTGTTTTATTATCTTTTACAATAACACTGGCTTCCAGCAAATTTCCAGTTGATCTCACTTTTACAAAAATTGTCTTTTCTAATTCTATGTTCGGTACTAGTAAATTTATATCTTTTAAAGAAATTGTTTGCTTTCCTAGTTTATGTTTTGGCCCAACAATTATTTCGTTTTTATCTGAATTAATTTTTAAAACATAAAGCGGTTCTTTGTCAGAAACCTTTATTCCTTTTCGCTGACCAATAGTAAAGTTGATAATACCATCATGAATACCTATGACGTCTCCATTTAAATTTTTTATATTTCCTCTTTGATAAGAGTCAGGTCTAAATTTTTGTATGACTGCTGCATAATCTCCATTTGGAACAAAACATATATCTTGACTATCGGGCTTATCAGCAACATTTAAATCTAAATTTTTAGCAATTTCTCTCGTTTTGTCTTTTAACATTCCACCCAAAGGAAATCTTAAATAATCCAGTTGCTCTCTAGTTGTATTAAATAAAAAATAGCTTTGATCCCTATTCTCATCAATTGCTCTGTACATATTAGTAATATTTTTTTTGGTTATACTTTTTACATAATGGCCTGTCACTAAAGCATCAGCTTTAAGATCTTTTGATACTTCAAATAGATCTTTAAATTTTACTGTTTGATTACATTGCACACACGGAATTGGTGTTTCGCCTTTTAAATAACTATCGATAAAATTATCTATGACACCTTGTTTAAATTTATCCTGATAATATAAAATTTTATGTTCAATATCTAATTTATTAGCAACGCGTTTCGCGTCCATAATATCCTGACCAGAACAGCATTGTTTTGAAGCTGCTACCTCTTTACCATCATCATATAATTTTAATGTTATACCTATAACTTTATAACCCTCTTTCTTCATCATACCTGCAACAGTTGAAGAATCTACACCTCCTGACATAGCTACAACTACAGTAGTGTCAGAGGGTTTTTTAATAAAGCCTAAAGAATTTAATTTTTTATACATAAGGTGGTATTTATACTTATTTACAATATAAGTTAAATTAAATGATTTTAGATTATGAACCAGGTGACAAAGTCACTAATCCAAACAATAAAGAATGGGGAATTGGACAGGTGCAATCTATAATAAATGACAAAGTCACTGTGAATTTTGAAAATGCTGGTAAAAAAGTAATTAATGCAAAAAACATAGAGCTCAGAAAACTTGGAAAATAAAAAAATGGATTTAAGAAACATTGTTGAAAATTTAATTGAAATTTTTTTGACAGCTGGGGATTTAGCTATTAACTTAAGAGAGAAAGGTTTAGTTAAAAAAATTAAATCAGATAATACACCTGTGAGCAATGGTGATTTGGAAGTTAATAAACTTCTTACAAAAGAAATATCTAAGATAACTCCAGAAATCCCAATAATTTCTGAGGAAAGTTTAGAGAATAAAGATAGGTCAAATTTAAAAAATTTTTGGCTTGTTGATCCTATCGATGGAACATACGATTACATAAACAATTTAGAAGAATTTACAATTAATGCTGGATTAATAATAGATAAAAAGCCGGTAGCAGGTTTAATTAATGCACCTGCTAAGAGGAGAATGTTTTACTCTTACGGAGATGAAAATGCTTACGAACTTTGTAATGGTAAAATATTAAATTTAAGCAACTCTGTAACAAAAAAAGAGGGACCAATTAAGTTTATTTCATATTCAAATAAAATTAAGCCTGAAATCCAGAAAATATATGATGACCTAGGAGTAAAAGAAAATATTAAAATGAAAAGTTCCCTTAAATTTTGTGTAATAGCAACTGGTGAATACGATGGTTATGTTGCAGAACCAAGAGCTTATGAATGGGACATAGCAGCTGGTCATGCAATTTTAAATCATGCAGGTGGAGAAATTACAGATTTTTGTGGAAATGAAATTTTATATGGTAAGGCAGGTTTAAAAAATACAAGTCTTATATTAAAAAGTAAAACTATATTATAATGGATGAACAACTTAGAACTATATTAATAATAATTGTATCAGTTTCTATTTTTGGATTATTAGTTTTTGTGTTTGTCAAAAATTATATCAGAAATAAAATTAATCGTCTTTTAGAGAATGAGGACAAAAAAAATTTAAAGTAAACTAATTATTTTTAAAAATTCATCTTTTTCTATATCCATAACCTTTTTCGAGGTTTCAAAATCAAAGCCGTTTCTCGCTAATAATGAAATATCCTTTTTGTAGAACAAAGTTCTATTAACTTCAGCTCTTGCTGGTCCTATTCTCTTTTTTTTACAAATTTTTATTGCAGAAAAAAAATCTTGATCACTATTATCTTCTCTAATCTTACTTACTGTATCCACAATAAATTTTTTATTTATTCCTTTGCCTAATAAGTAATTACGAATTTTATTCAATGAATGTCCTCTTTGGATCATACTTTTTGCTTTACTCTCAGAGTAAAATTGATCATTAATAAATTTATTTTTTTCTAAGTCAGATAAAACGATATCAATTAGTTTATTAACATCCTTTTTTCTTGAATCTGATGCAGAGAGTTTCATATATTTTTTTAATAAATACGTTTTAAGTTGTTGCTTAGAAGGTGCGTACTTTTCAACATATGCAAAAGCAAAACTTCTCATTTCATCTACAGTGACTTGGAGTGTTTTTTTTCTATTTCTTATAGGAATCATGGTTAGATTGAATATAATATATTTAAATGATCGAACAAATTTATACTTATTTTACTATTGAGACACTTTATATGTGGATTAATTTAGGAGTTATACCCTTCTGGCTGATTTTAATTTTTTTTCCTCAATCTTACTTATGTCGATTTATTGTTACCTCAATTTTTCCATTTATATTGCTTAGTGGTGTTTATATTTTTATTTTATATCAGTCCTTTTTAATTGGATATGATTTTGATGGAAACTTTAGTCTTTATTTGGGCTTAAGTGAATTATCAAGATTATTTGAAGACTCTTTATACTTGATGGTTTTCTGGACTCATTTCATCGCAATAAATTTATTTGTCGGCGGGTGGATGGTAAAAGACTCTCAAAAATTTTCCATTAATAAATTTTTATTGGCAATACCGTTAATCATCACTTATTTGATGGGTCCTTTGGGAATTTTTGTATATTGGGTGTTTAGAATTTTTTACGCAAAAAGAATAAATCTATATGAATAATAATATAGATTTTTATTTTGACATTATTAGCCCATATGCCTTCATTGCTTACAAAAATATTACTAAAATTGATAATATTGAATTTAATTTTAAACCTATTTTATTAGGCGGTTTACATAATTTAGTAAATATAACTGCGCCAGCTTTCAATAAATTTAAATTAAAAAATATGAAAAATG
>CACKHN010000019.1 GCA_902599995.1 uncultured Pelagibacteraceae bacterium | reverse complement strand
AATGAGTTTTTTAAAATTCATAGAGAAAATTATGAGAAGTTTGTCGATAACGGAGTAGATAAACAAAGACCAGAGAAGTGTAGTTTTTGTAGTACTTGCGAATGGCAAGAAGAATGTGAAAAAATCTGGATTAAAGAAGACAATCTTAATCAAATTGGTGGATTAACTAAAGTACATTTAAAAAAACTACTAGAACTTAAAATTGATACAGCAACTAAACTCTCAAAGCAAAATCCAGATAAAATTCTTAAAGGTTTTAGAAAAGAAATATCACATAAGTTAATTACTCAAGCAAAACTTCAAAAAGAATATGAGAAAACAAATGTCCCAATACACCAACCAAATCCAAATAACTTAAATGGCATTAAAGGTTTTAATTTATTACCTGAACCATCAGAATGTGATTTGTACTTTGATATTGAAAGTGTTGAAGATCATATCTATCCAGGAGGTTTGGAATATTTATTAGGAATTTATTATATAGAAAACGGAAAAGAGAAATTTGAAGCATTATGGTCTCATAATAAAGAAGAAGAAAAGAAAAACTTAATTAAATTTTTTGATTTTACTAAATCTCATTTTAAAAAGTATCCAAACTCAAAAATTTATCATTATGGTTCATATGAAATTACTGCGTTATTAAAACTAACTTCATTTCACAAAGTCAAGGGTATTGAATATGATCACTATTTAAACTTAGATAAATTTGTAAATTTATTAGAGGTAAATAGACAAGGACTTTTCATTTCAGAAAATAGTTACTCACTTAAAAATGTTGAAAAATTTTATGAGTTTAAAAGAGAAGGTGATGTTCAAAGGGGAGATGCATCTCAAGAATACTATATAGAATGGTTAGAAACTCAGGATCAAAACTTTTTAGATGAGATAGAAAGTTATAATAAACAAGATTGTAATTCTACTTACCAACTTCATAAATGGTTGTTGGGCATCAAACCTTCAGAAACATCTTGGTTTGTTTCACAAAAAAAGGATAGTGAAATGGAACTAAGAGATTGGGAAGTGGATATGATTACTTACCAAGAGAAAGTTGAAAAATCTAAAATTAAAAATAAACAAATAAAACAATTAATGTCTGACATTATTGGTTTTTATAATCGTGAAGACAAACCTGCATGGAGAGAGTTTTTTGACAGAAGAACAAAATCTGATGAAGAACTAATTGATGACCCTGAGTGCATAGGAAACATGAAGTCAAATGGTGAACCTACTACTGATAAAAGATCATTACTATATTCATATAAATTTGAAGACCAAGATTTTAAATTAAGAAAAAGTAAGAAAACCGTAATCGCAAACAATCAAGATATTGAACAAAATGATTATGCAGGAACAATCATAGACATTGATTACAAAAAGAAAGAACTTTTATTAAAGAGGGGAAAATCTCAAGGTTTGTTACCACAATTATTATCAATAGGTCCCGATAAACCTAGACCAAATACTAAACTCATCTCTAATACTTACAAATTCATAGACACATTAATTAATAATGAGAAAAAATATAAAGCATTGAATGACTTTCTTGAAAAGAAACAACCAAACATCAAAGGAATTAAAAATGGAGAAAAAATAGTTAAATCAGATGATTTTAGCAAAGAAATTCCTAAAATTATTTCTAATTTAGAAAATAGTTTTATTTACATTCAAGGACCACCAGGGACTGGTAAAACTTTTCAAGCATCTAATGCAATTATAGAACTGTTAAAACAAAATAAAAAGATTGCGATTACAGGTTTATCTCACAAAGTAATTCATAATTTGCTTCAAAGAATTGAAGATATGGCAAAGGAAAAACAATTTAATTTTGTGGGTTACAAAAGAGGAAACTTAGAAGATGAGGATACTATATTTAATGGAGAATTTATAAAAACATATGAAAAAGATCCTGTTTTTATGGATGCTTTAAAAGAAGATAATGTAGGTCAAATATTTGCTGGAACTAAATATCATTTAGCAAGTTCATTTTATGATGAAAAAATTGATTATCTTTTTATAGATGAAGCGGGTCAGGTAAGTTTAGCAGATTTAATTAGTATAGGTAATATAGCAAAAAATATAGTTCTAATAGGAGATCAAAATCAATTAGGACAACCAATAAGAGGAACACATCCTAACGAATCTGGTCAATCAATTTTAGATTATCTTTTAGAAGGTAAAGATACAATTCCTGAAGACAGAGGAATATTTTTAAATAAAACTTATAGATTAAGTTCAAAGATAAACGATTTTATTTCATCAAATTTTTATGAAGAAAGATTAATCTGTGATGAAAGAACAGATAAGAGAATAATCAAATTTGACAAAAAATCTTTAATTAAAAAAGATGGAATTCACTACATCGAAATGGATCATAAAAATAATGTTCAAACAAGTATTGAAGAGTTTGAAGTTGTAAAAGATTTAATGCAACAACTAATAGGAAGTGATTTTGATGATAATGGAAAAAAAAGAAAATTAACCATTGATGATTTTCTGATTATTAGTCCATATAATACACAGGTAAATCTCTTAATTTCTAAATTAGAAGAAGCAAGGATTAAGAACCCTAGAGTAGGTACCATTGATAAATTTCAAGGTCAAGAAGCACCAATAACTATAATTTCTATGACATCTTCTGATAACGATTCCCTGCCTAGAAATAAAGAGTTTTTTTTTAGTAGAAATAGATTGAATGTAGCAATTTCAAGATCACAGGTTGCTTCAATTATACTTTTTAATCCTAAATTATTAGATAGTTCACCCAAGAACTTGGATCATATAAGACTTATGAATAATTTTTTCAAATTTTTAAATTTTAAATTATACTAATTTAAGTTTATTTTTTTAAAATTACCAAATCCTCTGGCAAAGGTATGTTGTGACCTGTGCTTCTTCTAACTCTGTACTTTTCTTTTTTTATTTCTGAATAACCAAGTTTTTTTGCAATTTCCAATAAAATATCACATACTGGTATAAAAACCCCCTGTATGGTTTGATCTCCGCAAACTAAAATAAATTTTGCATCTTTTTTTAAGATTTTTTTTGTTTCTCTCAAGCAAAGATACATGTCTCCAAAATATTCTTTCACCATTCTTGGATAATCCCAACCCCAACTTTTATCTTTTAATTTCATCGCAATTTTTTTTGAGATGTTGTCTATTGAACTGAATTCATCTACAAATTTTGAGGAATTACTCTCTTTAAAGATTAATTTTGTGCTACTTTTTACCATTTTTTTTTTTATTTTTGCCACATCTTCCATAGACTTCACAAAATCTAATAGATAAAGTTCCAACCTTGTCTGCCTCGTGTATTCTAAATCATTTGGATAAGGTGGAGAAGTAATTGCAAAATCTACTGAATTATTTTTTAAGTATTTGGACACATTTATGCAATTATCATTATAAAATTTAGAAGTTCCAAAATTTAGATTTTTATTAATTAGGTTTAACTGCTTTATTTTATTTAATACTTTGCTACCAAATTCATTCCAAAACTCTTTCTTTTCTCTAAATGGATAAAAAGTAGTTCCAGGACATAATGCAACATAAGAAGTATCAAAAGCACTTTTTGCCATACATATTAAAAAAAATTCTCTAATATCTTGGTCATTTATATTATTAATAATTTTTTTTAATGTAGCGATTTCTTTTTTATTCTTTAAACTTAACCATTGGTCAATCTCTTTATCAGGCATATTTGAGAAATAATTTTTAAACTCTATTTTTTTGTTATTTTTTATTTCCCGAAGAAATTTTTTATTTATTGTTTTAAATTCGTCCTCAATTTTTTTTATTTTTATTGTCCAATTTGTCTTTACTTTAGAAACCATTGTCATTAAAGGATTAGAGTCAAATCCTAATGCATCATAACCAACTAAATTTGATATTATTGCTGTTGTTCCGCTGCCTATAAAAGGGTCAAAAATGATTGAATTTTTTTTTAATTTTTCACTTTTAATTTTTTCAAGAATTAAATCTGACGAAAATTCCTCAATATATGAGTACCATTTATCTATTTCATTGATTAACTTTTTAAAATCAAATTCTTCAAAGAATTCACTCTGTTTCAGTTTTGCAGAGACAGTTAAGTTATTATAT
>CACKHN010000018.1 GCA_902599995.1 uncultured Pelagibacteraceae bacterium | reverse complement strand
TAAAAATTGACGTTCAACCAGTCGGTGCAGTTGTTAAAACTTCTGAAATCGGACAAGCGGTAAGTTCTGGAGTAGTAGATATGGGTCACTGGGTGACTGCATACTGGTACGGAAAAAATCCAGCAGCTTCACTTTTTGGAACTGGTCCTTCATACGGTATGTCATCTCAAGAAGTTATGGCTTGGATGGAGTATGGTGGAGGAAGAAAGTTATATGAAGAAGCGGTAGCAAGTGTAGGATTTAATTACACAGGTTTCTTCCATATGCCTATGCCGGCTCAACCATTTGGTTGGTTTAAAAAGAACGTAACAAAAGTATCTGATGTTAAAGGTATGAAGTATAGAACAGTTGGTCTAGCGACTAACGTTTTAACTGCTATGGGAATGGTCGTAAGACAATTACCTGGTGGTGAAATCCAGCCAGCTATGAAAACTGGTTTGATTGATGCTGCAGAGTTTAACAACCCAACATCAGACTCACAGTTTGGAATGCAAGATGTCTCTAAACACTATCACTTAGGAAGTTTCCACCAATCTCAGGAAATGTTCGAAATTCCTATGAATACTAAGAGACTAAACAGCCTTTCACCTTCTCATCAAGCTATCTTGAAGAATGCTGCATATGCCGCAAACTCTGATAACTACTTCAAAGCTTTAGTTAGATATTCAACTGACTTAGCTAAATTGATGAATGAGCATAAGGTTAATGTATACCAAACATCTGACGCTATCTTAGCTGAACAATTAAAAGGTTGGGATAAAGTTATTGGTGAGTTTTCTGGTAAAGATGCTTTCTTTAAGAAAGTAGTAGACTCACAAAAAGCATACGCTAAGAGAACTATGAAGTATCTGTTGATGAATCAACCGAACTACAAATTAGCTTATGAAAATGAGTTTGGTCCAATTCAAAAAGTTAAAATCTAATTAACTTTAGAAAATTTAAAAAGGGGGTTTAAAAACCCCCTTTTTTTTTGGTATAATTTAATATAATTGTTGATGATGAAATCTTTCATTAAATTTGCTGACACTCTTAGTACATCGATGGGTAAGGCATTTTCATGGTGCATAGTAATTTTAATGGGAGGAACTGTTTATGAGGTAGTGATGGCTTATGTTTTCAATAAGCCAACTTTATGGAATTTTGATTTTAGTATGCAGATGTATGGCGCAATACTAATGATGTCTGGTGCTTACTGTTTAGCAACGGAAGCTCATGTCAGAGGAGACGTGATTTATAGATTATTTAAACAAAGAACCCAGGCCTGGATAGATCTTATTCTTTATTTTATTTTCTTTTTTCCAGGAGTTATAGCTTTAGCTTTCTATGGATACGAGTATGCAGCTATGGCATGGAAAATAAAAGAAACTAGCTGGAGTAGTCCAGCTCAAATACAAATTTACATGGTAAAATCAATGATACCAGCTGCAGGCACATTGTTAGTAATTCAAGGCATCGCAGAAGTTTTTAGATCTATAATTTGCATTAGAACTGGGCAATGGCCCACTAGAATGGTTGTAGCTGAGGAAACTGAGCAAATGTTAATGAGAGCTGCACAGGAGGAAGACAAACAAAATGTTATTTAGTCTTACCAATCCAGAGGTAGCAATTTTAATGATGGGAATTTTTCTATTTGCTGTTCTTTTAGGTTTTCCAATAGCTTTTACACTTATGGCAATGGGAATTGGTTTTGGTTATTACGCATATTACGATGCGACCATGATGGAACATATCTTTGATAACAGGATATTTCAGTTATTTGTTCAAAACACTTACACAGTTATGGATAACAATGTGTTAACAGCAGTTCCTTTGTTTTTATTTATGGGTTATTTAGTTGAGAGAGCAGGAATAGTAGCTAAATTATTTTTTGCAATTCGATTAGCTGCTCACAGGCTTCCTGCTTCAATGGCCGTTGCTGCATTAATTACTTGTACATTATTTTCAACCGCGACCGGTATCATCGGAGCTGTTGTAACATTAATGGGATTATTGGCATGGCCTGCAATGGTTAAGGCTGGTTATGATAAAAAATTTGCGTCAGGAATTATTTGTTCTGGCGGATGTTTAGGTATTTTAATTCCACCGAGTATTATGTTAATTGTGTATTCAGTAATTGCACAATTATCTCCATTAAGACTTTTCGCAGCTGCTATTTTTCCAGGTCTGTTGTTGGCAGGTCTATATATTGGATATGCAGTTTTTCGAGCATGGTTAAATCCATCTATAGCACCTAGACCGCCTGAGGAAGATATTCCACCACGATCTGAAATATTAAAAGAAGTTTTAGTATCCTTTGTACCTTTATTTGGATTGATTATGTTAGTCCTTGGAACAATTTTAGCTGGGATTGCCACACCTGCAGAAGCAGCAGCAGCAGGCGCGTTTGGTGCTTTAGTTTTATCTTGGTTCTACAAAACCCTTAAATGGCAAAATTTTAAAGAGTCAGTATTTTTAACCGCCAAAACAACTGCAATGATAATGTGGTTATTTATTGGGTCTTGGACTTTTTCATCAGTATTTTCATATCTTGGTGGTCACGAAGTATTTGAACACTTCTTTACGTCAATTAATATTTCAACTTGGCAATTTTTAGTTATCACTCAAATAATAATTTTTCTTTTAGGTTGGCCATTAGAATGGACAGAAATTTTAATTATATTTGTACCTATATTCTTACCTCTTTTAGAGGTCTTTGGAGTAAATCCCTATTTTTTTGCTATGTTAATTGCTTTAAACTTGCAAACTTCTTTCTTAACACCCCCCATGGCAATGTCGGCATATTATTTAAAAGGTGTACAGAAAACTGCAGTAGAACTTTTGGATATATTTAAAGGAATTATGCCTTTCTTGGGAATTGTAATTTTTGCAATGTTCTTAATGTACATGTTTCCAGGTATAGCTTTATGGTTACCAGAAACATTATTTGCTCAATAATTTAAAATGTCAGACATATTTTCGTTAAAAGTTGAGGAACTTGTTTCGAAAATAAAAGATGCTCAATTAACGTCTGTCCAAATTTGCGAAAATTATATTGAAAGAATAAAAAAGTTTGAAAAAGATGTTAAGGCATGGGCACATTTTGATAAAAAACTTTTATTAGAAAAGGCTGCAGAGGCAGACGATCATCGAAGATCAGGAAAACCTATCGGACCATTACATGGTATACCAGTAGCTCTAAAAGATATTATAGGCACTGTAGACATGCCAACTGAGTGTGGAACAGTCATTAGAAAAGGAAAATCTTTTTCTCAAAATGCGGAAATTGTAGATTTACTTTTATCTGCGGGTGCAATTGTAATGGGAAAAACAGCAACTTCTGAGCTGGCTTTTCTTGGCCCATCAAAAACTACTAATCCACATGATTATTCCAGAACACCAGGTGGTTCTTCAAGTGGATCTGCAGCATCTGTTGCATCTTTTATGGCGCCTTTGTCAATAGGATCTCAAACTGGTGGATCAGTTATCAGGCCAGCATCCTACTGTGGAGTTGTGGGATATAAACCATCTTATGGATTAATTTCTAGAAATGGTGTTCTTAAAACTTCTGAAAAGTTAGACCATATCGGTATCTTTGGAAGATCTGTAGAGGATATTGCGCTACTTGCAAAAGTTCTTATTAAAAAAGATAATTATGATAGTGCTACAATTCATTATTCAACAGAAAACTTACTGGATGAAACAAAAAAGGGACCATTGTTTGATCCAAAGTTCATCTTTTATAAAACTGATCATTGGAATATTGTAGATAAAAAATCAAAAGAAGCTTTTGAATATTTTATAAAATCTTTTAAAAAAAATATTGAAGTGTTTGATACACCTTCATATTTTAAAGATATTCATAAGTTTCATCAAATAATTCATGAAACTGATTTGGCAAACAATTTTGCGCTTTATTATAAAAAATATAAAAAAAAATTATCAAAATACATGCAAGATGCAATTGTTAGAGGGAATAAATATTCTGCAAAAGATTATGCAGAAGCAATAGATTTTATAAAAAGAAGTTATGAGTCTTATCAAGAAGTATTTGAGGATTATCATGGGGTGTTATCTCCATCTAGCCCAGGGGTTGCTCCTAAGGGATTAAAAAGCACTGGTACAGCTGAATTTAATAAAGTTTGGTCTTATTTTGGAACTCCTTGTATATCCTTACCTTTATTACAAGGCGAGGGGAATATGCCTTTAGGAGTTCAGTTAGTTGGAGCAAAATACGACGATCATAGATTTTTAGGTATTGCTAATTGGCTAGAAAAAGAATGTAATAATTAATATGCAAAAATTTACAACATTTCTCGGCACATTGCTTGCAACGGCATTTTTAATTGGTCTTGCAACTACCTTAACAAGATCAACCATGATAGGTTTTTTTGATGTATTGCCAGTTTATCTATTAATGGGTATTGCCATATTTATGATGTTGTACGAAGCTTTTTTCGACAAAAAATAATTTAGAAAAATT
>CACKHN010000017.1 GCA_902599995.1 uncultured Pelagibacteraceae bacterium | reverse complement strand
ATAACAAGATTTGGCCTCATTGAATTATGATTAGAAACATAATTTAAAATATCGATATTTTTTTCAAGATTTAAATTTAACGTCTCTTGTTTTTTAATTTTATTTGTATATTTTTTTTGTAACTTAAAATCAGCTACAGCTGCTGAAAAAATTGCTACATCAGTCGGTAAACTTTTTTGAGTTGCAAGAAACATTTCTTCTGCAGTTTCAACCTTAACTAGATTAATATCATCGTCAATTTCTAAGTTGGTGGGACCAGAAATGAGCGTTGTATCAAAACCTTTTTTAGAGAGAGATTTTGCAATCTCATAACCTTGTTTGCCACTGGACTTATTAGTTATAAATCTTACAGGATCAATATATTCATTAGTAGGTCCTGCTGTAACCAAAGCTTTTAAATTTTTATATCTTTTCTTATTCAAAAAAAATTGATCAATTTCTTCAACAATTTTTCTTGGATCAGACATTTTACCCTCACCATATTCTCCACAAGCCATATCTCCAATTTCAGGTCCAATGAATTTATAACCGCAATCTTTCAATATTTTTAAATTTGTTTTGGTAGTTTGATGTTCCCACATCCTAACGTTCATTGCTGGAGCTAAATAAATATCTTTATCTGAAGCAAGAACAACCGTCGATGCTAGATCATCTGTTTTACCCTGAGCTAGCTTTGAAATAGTATTTGCAGTTGCAGGAGCAATAACAACAACATCAGCCCATCTTGAAAGTGAAATATGATCCATTTCACTCTCATTTTCAACATTGAACAATTCACTGTAAACTTTACCTTGTGATAGTGTAGTAATTGAAAGAGGTGTTACAAATTCCTTACCGCTAGCAGTAAGTATAGTTTTGATTTCTGCGCCACATTTTTTGAATAGCCTGATTGTTTCAAGACTTTTGTATGCAGAAATTCCACCACATATGATGAACAAAACTTTTTTATTTAACAGATTTTTCATTTGCAGAATTAAAATACTATAAGTCCAAAAATTACAAGAAGTAATAAACCAATAATAGATTGGTTTTTAAAACTGTTCATTTCTGCTTTTTTATCATTTAAAGCTGTATAGGAGTTTGAATTCTGAGGAATTTGTCCATTAGCTAAAAACGTTAAAGCTTGATTTGCTTTGTCCATAATTTCAGGAAATTCTGGCAGTCGTTTAATTACTTCAGAAGTACTTTTTAAAGTTTCATTTAAATTAGTTATTGGATCTTTTGTTTCTCTTAACCAACCTTCTAGCACTGGCTTAGATGTGGTCCATATATTTGTATTTGGATTTAATTTTCTTGCAACCCCCTCAACAACTACCATTGTTTTTTGTAACATTAATAACTGTGGTTGGGTTTGCATATTGAATTTTTCTGTAACATCAAATAGTTGTTTTAATAATCTTCCACCTGAGATGTCTTTTACTTCTTGACCAAAAATTGGTTCTCCTATTGATCTTAAAGCTTGAGCTAAGTCATCTATTGGAACATCTTTTGGAACTAACCCAGCCATTAAGTGTACTTCAGCAACCTTGCGGTAATCTCTTTGAATAAAACCAAATAAAATTTCTGCCAGAAATCTCTTACTTACTTTGTCTAGTCTACCCATTATCCCAAAATCGATAGGTGCTATTTGACCGTTATTATCAATAAAAATGTTACCTTGATGCATATCTGCATGAAAAAAGCCGTCCCTTACAGCATGTCTTAAAAAATGCTGAATAATATCCTCTGCTAATTTACGGGTATCTAAATTTCTTTTTTTTAATTCCTCTGTTTCTCTTATTGAAACACCATCGATCCAATCTAGAGTCATTACATTTTCACTGGTAAAATTCCAATAAATCTCAGGAACTTTAAATCCAGCATCATTCTTTGTATTTTCTGCGTATTCATTAGCAGCTGCAGCCTCAAACCTTAAATCCATCTCAAGATTTGTTATCTCCTTTAATAAAAAAACAACTTCTATCAGTTTTAATCTTTTTGTTTTTTTTACGAAAGACTCAATAATAAATGCGAATAGCATCATTGCATCAATTTCTTCATTAAATATTTTTTTTATATCTGGTCTTAAAATTTTTATGGCAACATCTTTGATTGTTCCGTTGTCATTAATTTTTGCTTTATGTACTTGAGCGATTGATGCTGCTGCAACTGGCTCACTTAAATCTATTATAGAATTAAAAGTTTCTTCTCCAAGATCACTTTTAATAATTTTCTTTGCTTCATTTATAGGAAATGGTGGTAAACGATCTTGAAGATTCTCAAGTTTTTTTGATAGTTCTTCACCAATAATATCAGGTCTAGTTGCTAGAAATTGTCCTAGTTTTATAAAAGTAGTACCCATTGACTCTAGTGACCTAGAGAGTCTTTGCCCCTCATCTTTATCCAAATCAAGACCCTCTTTTTTTTGAAATGAAAAAGATAATATTTTGAGTAAAATAGTTAAAGCTAGTGGAGGTTTTTTAAATTTTGATGCAATTGAAAGCATATCTGATTTTGCAATTTTTCTTCCTAATTTAAACAAGTTAATTAACTTTTTTATCATTAAACTTTCCATCCACTATGAATTGAAACAATTCCGTTAGAAAAATTCCTATAAGAACATTTTTGAAATTTGTGTTTTTGCATCAAACCAATTAGTTCCTCTTGATTGATAAACTGCTCAATACTTTTTACTAAATATTCATAGGGTTCTTTTTTTCCTACTATAAACTGACCAATTATGGGGATTAACTTTGAGTAATTTTTGTAAATAAAATTTATATTTGTGTTTTGTATTTTAGAGAATTCTAAGCAAAGATACCGGCCACCAGGCTTTAAAACTCTATAAGCTTCAGAAAGTGCCAGATCTAAATTTTTAGCATTTCTCAAACCAAAACTGATTGTGTAGTAGTCAAAAGAGTTATCAGTTAATGGTAATTTTTCAGCTGGAGCTGTAATCCACTCAATATTTTTATATTTAGATAATTTATTTCTCCCTTGACTAATCATTTTTTTGTTAGGATCTACAGATGTGACGTTAGATTTTTTGTAAGTTTTGTCTAAAAAAAGTTTTCCAATATCACCAGTGCCACAGGCAACATCCACTAATTTTTTGTTAATAGATGGGTTCATCATGTTAATCAAACTTTCTTTCCAAAATCTATGTATGCCAAGTGACATAAAGTCATTCATCAAATCATAACGGTCATAGACTTGATCGAATACACTCTCTACTAGTCCTTTTTTATTCTGAAGTTCTTGTTGCATAAAAAAATATATATTGAATATAGTGTGAAATGCCAGAATTACCAGAAGTAGAAATTGTTAGACAATCTTTAAGTAAAAAAATTAAACAAAAAAGGGTTAAAAAAGTAATAATCAGAAACAGAAATTTAAGATTCTTAATTTCAAATAATTTTAAAAGAAATATTAAAAATAAAAAAATAATTAATATAGAAAGAATTTCAAAATATTTAATCATTCATTTTTTTGAGGGAGGATACTGTTTGATACATTTGGGTATGTCTGGAACACTCCATATTATTGATAATTTTAATCAATCCAAATTTACAAATAGCAGTTTTTATCACTCTCCAACACTTCCTAAAAAACATAATCATGTTGTAATAGAATTTGATACTTTTAAAGTAATTTACAATGATCCAAGACGTTTTGGTTTTTTTGAGTTTATCAATAATGAAGATAATTTAAAACAAAGATTTAAACATTTAGGTCCTGAACCATTCAACAAAGAATTTAATTTAAATTACGTGATTAGTTTTTTTAAAAATAAAAGTAAAGATATCAAAAGTTTTTTATTGGATCAAAAATTTGTATCGGGTATCGGCAATATCTATGCTAGTGAAATACTATTTGCATCTAAAATTAATCCGTTTAAAAAAGCAAAATCATTAAACAAAAATGAGTGTAAAAAAATTATTTTAAACTCAAAAAAAATTTTACTAAAAGCAATAATAGAAGGTGGATCAAGTATTAGAAATTTTAAAGATATATCAGGCATATCTGGAGGTTTTCAAAAGCAGTTTAAAGTTTATCAACAAGAGGGAAATCGATGTAAAAATATTAGATGTTTAGGTATTATAAAAAAAAAAATTACATCAAATAGGTCAACTTTTTTTTGTGATTCTTGTCAAAAATAGTCAAATATTATGTTGACCACTATAAATTCTCGAGCTATACCCCTGCGCAGATGGCAAACACAAAATCAGCAATTAAGAGAATAAGAAGAATTTCTAGACAAACTGTTGTTAATAAGGCAAGAAAAAGTAGATTTCGTAATGCTTTAAAGAAAATGAACTTTTTGATTGAAGAGAAAAAGAAAGACGAAGCTTTGAAATTTTTACCTAAATTTAACTCTGAGCTAATGAGAATTGCAAAGACTGGAATTATCAAGAAACAAAATGCTTCCAGAAACGTTTCAAGAATAACTAAAAAGATTTCTGCAATCTAAGCGTTAAAAAATTT
>CACKHN010000016.1 GCA_902599995.1 uncultured Pelagibacteraceae bacterium | reverse complement strand
TTGGAAAATACTATAGTAAATTAGGTTGTTTTTGCTTTGAAAAACAGGAACTCAAAGCTGGAGAAAAAGCAACCTATGTTATGACTTTTTATTTAGACCCGGAACTTGTAAATGATCCAACAGTAAAAAATTTACACGATGTAACTATGTCGTATACATTTTTCTCGACAGATTACTATAAACAATCATAATCACGAAAATGTCAGCTGAAAAAAAACATGATTATCACCTAGTAGATCCAAGCCCTTGGCCTATATACACATCTTTTGCTTGCTTGGTTTTAGCGATAGGTTCAATTTTTTATATGCACAATGACGTTTCATGGGGAATGTATCTTGGACTAGCATTACTGATATATGGTGCATACATGTGGTTTAGAGATGTAGTTATAGAGGCGGAACACCAAGGTCATCATACCCCTGTTGTTCAAATTCATCACCGATATGGGATGACATTGTTTATTGCTTCAGAAGTGATGTTCTTTGTAGCTTGGTTCTGGGCATACTTTGATGCAAGTTTATTCCCAAATGAGTTTGTTGGAAATGTTTGGCCTCCGAAAGATATTGAAACCTTCGATCCATGGGACATCCCATTGATTAATACTTTAGTATTATTGTTATCTGGAACTACAGTCACATGGTCTCATCATTCTTTACTTGAAGGTGATAGAAAAGGATTTATTCAGGGACTAACAGCAACAGTTGTTCTAGGTTTCTTTTTTACATTATTACAAGCATACGAATACCACCACGCTACTTTTGATTATTCAGGTCATATTTATGGAGCAGTCTTTTATATGGCGACAGGTTTTCATGGATTTCACGTGATAGTTGGAACAATATTTTTAGCTGTTTGTTTATGGCGAGGCAAATTAGGTCACTTTACCAAAGATCATCATTTTGGATTTGAAGCAGCTGCTTGGTATTGGCATTTTGTGGATGTCGTATGGTTATTTTTATTTGCTGCTATTTATATTTGGGGAAGTTAATTTATAACCCTTGAAGAATAAATTCTTATTTTCAGTATTTGTTTGGTTTATTATTTTTGTTCTACTCTCATTAGGTTTCTGGCAAATTTATAGATTGAGTTGGAAGCTAGATTTAATCAATCAAATTGAAAATTCTTTAAAAAATGATCCTGTAGAGTTAACTCAAACTAATAAAAAAAACTATCTAAGGATAAAAACCTCAGGTCAAATTGATTTTGATAATCAAATTTATGTGTATCATTTAAATGAAAAAGGAAAACCTGGGTTTGAGGTAGTAAATCCGATATTGATTAAAAATGAAAACTATTTACTTAACAGAGGATGGATACCTTTTGATAAAAAAGATCTACCAGAAATCAATCAAGTCAATCAAAATGAAATACTTGGAACTTTAATCTTACAATCTAAGACAAGTATGTTTAAGCCCCAAAATGAAATTAAAAAAAATTATTGGTTCACCCTTGATAGAGATGACATTTTTAATCAGACTGGAAGAAAATTTTCTAATTATATTATTTATTTAAATGGAAACCATAAAATTCCAAAACCAAGAGTGATCACTGCAAAAATTTCAAACAATCATAAAAAGTATGCAATTACTTGGTTTTCAATGGCGATTTCAATTCTTTTAATATATCTATATTTTAGAAAAAAAAATTATTAGATGAAGTATATAAGCACAAGAGACAAATCAAAAAACTTTGAATTTAAAGATGTTTTTATTAAAGGTCTTGCTGATGATGGCGGTCTTTTTATCCCAGAGACTTTGCACAAATATTCAGAGTCTGAAATTAGTGATTTTAAAAAACTAAGTTATTCAGATTTAGCAAAAAAAATTATTCATCCATTTATTGGTAATTTTACTTCAGAAGGTGAATTAAGTAAAATAATAGAAAAATCTTACTCAGTTTTCAGAAAAGATAATGTTATTGATCTTATTAAAGTGGGCGACCGTTCTTTGCTCGAATTATTTCATGGTCCAACCTTAGCTTTTAAAGATGTTGCGATGCAACTTTTAGGCAATTTTTATGAATTTTATTTAAATAATGAAAATGAAAAGATTAATATTGTAGTTGCCACATCAGGAGATACTGGTGCAGCTGCCATAGATGCAATTAAAGGGAAAAAAAACTTAAATATATTTGTTCTTCATCCTCATAACCGTATTTCACTTGTTCAAAGAAAATTAATGACAACTGGAAAAGATGAGAATGTATTCAATATTGGCGTGAAAGGCAACTTCGATGATTGTCAAAATTTAGTCAAATCCATGTTTTCAGATAAAGAATTTTCTAATCGGATAAACATGTCTGGTGTTAATTCAATTAATTGGGCCCGAATTATTGCACAAAGTGTATATTATTTTTATTGTTATTTTTTAGTCGAGGATGACAATCAGCCAATAAATTTTTCAGTACCAACCGGAAATTTTGGAGATGTATATGCAGGTTATTTGGCAAAGAAGTTGGGTCTTCCAATTAATAAATTAATAGTAGCCACAAATCAAAACGACATTTTACATAGAGCTATTTCAAAAGGTAAATATGAGGCCGAACATGTCTTTGAAACTATTTCGCCAAGTATGGACATTCAAATTGCAAGTAATTTTGAGAGATTAATTTATGATTTAAATGATCATGATAGTTCACAAACTTTAGACGATATGAAAAATATTAAACAGAATGGCAAATATACAATCGACGATGAGAAATTAAAAAAAATTAATCAAGATTTTTTGTCGGCAAGAATGAGTGAGCAGCAAACACTAGATGTGATAAAAAATATTTATGAAAGATTTAATATCATTTTAGATCCACACACAGCTATAGGGTATGGAGCTTTTGATAAACATAATTTAAAAGGTAACAATATTGTTCTCGCAACAGCACACCCATGTAAATTTCCAGAGGCAATTTTAAAGGCGATAAATTTGAAATCTGATTTACCAGATGAACTAAAATTTATTTTGGATGAAAAAGAAAAATATGGTATAATTGAAAATAATCTCAAAGAAATTAAACAATATATTTTAGGAAAAATTTAATGAAAATTAAAGAGGGCGAAAAAATTCCTAATTCAGAGTTTTACTATTTAGACGAAACTGGCGCTCCAAAAAAAATATCTACGTCTGAGTTGTTTAATAATAATAAAACAATAGTTATAGGGGTTCCTGGAGCTTTTACGAAAGTTTGTTCGGCCAAACATCTACCAAGTTATGTTAATAATTTTGAAACTGCAAAAAAAAAGGGGATTACAAAAATTATTTGTGTTTCAGTAAATGATCCTAATGTTATGAAAGCATGGGGTGATAGTCAAAAAGTAGAGGATAAAATTTTCATGGCTGCAGATCCATACTGTGAGTTTACCAAATTAATTGGAGCTGATATTGACAGATTTGATAGAGGGCAAGGAACAAGGTCGGCAAGGTACACTATGCTAGTTGAAAATAACATTGCAACTAAAATAAACGCTGAAGATGATACAGCAACTTGTGAAATGTCAGCAGCAGAGAATTTCTTAGACTCAATTTAAATCAGCAGCTTCTTTAGCTAACATATCTACTTCTTCATTTAATGGGTCACCTGCGTGTGCTTTCACCCAATTCCATTTTATGTTTAATGACTGATTTAATTTATACAACTCTATCCATAAATCTTTATTTTTAACATCTTCTTTCTTTGATGTCTTCCAGTTATTTAATATCCAAGTATTAACCCACTCTGTTATTCCATTTTTTACATATTTAGAGTCTGTAAATATCTCTATTAGATCCTTTGAGCTCATTTCTTTTAAAGCGTTAATAGGAGCCAAAAGTTCCATTCGGTTGTTAGTTGTATTTTCCTCGTTACCACTAATTTTTTTAATTTTGCCGTTTATATTTATTATAGCAGCCCATCCACCTTTTCCTGGATTAGACAGACAGGAACCATCAGTATAAATTTTTATCATTAGACAAAGTAATCTTTATATGAATTTAAGTTATTATGAGTAAGAAGTTTTTGATAATATTCATTAGGATTTTTTATATTTATTAAGGCAGTTTTAGGTGTATTAGAATAATCATAGAGTCTTGTTAATAAGTAACGCAAAGCGGCCCCTCTACACAGAACATTAATTGCTTTTTTTTCTTGAGATGAAATTTTCCTAATACTGTCGTAGCCTTTGATCAAATTTTTGATTTTTTGTTTATTTAATAAAAAATTTTTTCCTTTTAAATCAAAGCATAGAGCATTTATACAAATTGCAATTTCGTACATAAAATAGTCATTACTTGCAAAGTAAAAATCTATAATTCCAGAAAGTTTATTTTTCCTAAAAAAGATATTATCTATAAATAAATCTCCATGAATAATTCCACTCGGTAATTTTTTTGGCCAATTTTTATTTATATCTTTCAAATTATTTTTCAAAAAAAGATCTAATTTGGAATTATTATGTTTATAATTAATGCTTTTTAATAAGGGATTTAGATTTTTAATACTCATTGAATTTTTTCTGTAAAGTTTAATTCTTTTATTAACCAAATGCATTTGTGCAACTACTTTGCCAACAGTGTAACAATTCTTGAAATTAAGTTTTTTCTTGTCTTTTCCTTGTAAAA
>CACKHN010000015.1 GCA_902599995.1 uncultured Pelagibacteraceae bacterium | reverse complement strand
ATTTTTTTAAGATTTAATTTCTTTTCATTAATTTCATTAAAAATTATGTACTTGCAACCTAAGTACTTCTTTAGCATTGTTGGTGAAAAAAGGTTTTTCATTGCTATTAATTTAATGAATTCAAGTTACACTTGCAAATGCACCTATAACGTTAAAAATTGACCTTTTGAATTGCTTTTGAATTGAGATGTAAATTAGATGAACTTTGATGAACAAAAATTAAAAAGACTAGATAATATAAGACTTAATAACAACCAGTATGAGAATGTAAGACACATTCAGCACTCAATAGAATTCAAAAAGGCGAGTTTTTACTCGCCTTTTTTTTTATTTGTACGAAAAAAAAGTTTGATGAACATTTAGATGAATGTTTGATGAACAAAATAAGTAAATGTTATAAACGCATCTGGCGTATAACGGTAAAACTTTGTGTAGTGTTTTGCTCATTTTGACGATTTCTTGACTTTCAACTTCGTGTATTTCTATAATACAAATATTAAAATATGACTAAAATTGTCTACATATTAACAAATCAATCAATGCCAGATACGATTAAAATTGGAATAACAGATAACCTTGAAAGAAGAATGAAAGAGTTGGATAATACTTCTACTCCACTTCCATTTGAATGTTACTATGCAGTTGAGGTTCAAGATGCAAAGGTTATTGAAAAAAAAATTCATGAAGGTCTAGATGATAAAAGAATAAGACAAAACAGGGAGTTTTTTAATTCAACACCTGAACAAGCAAAAGCAATCTTACAAATAGCAGAGGTTCTGGGTGGAAAAAATGTTACTCCTACTGATGATATTGTTGAAACACCACAAGATAAACAAGCATTAGAAAATGCTAGAAAAATTAGAAAAAGATTTAATTTTGATATGATTAATTTAAAACCAGGTACAATTTTAGAATTTGTAAAAGACAAGACAATTACTTGCGAAATTCATGATAGCACAAAAGTAAAGTTTAGAGATAAAATCACATCGTTATCAGATGCTGCAGACGTTGTTTTAAGAGATATGGGTTATGACTGGGCAGCAGTTCAAGGTCCAATTTGGTGGAGTTATAACGGTAAGACAATGTCAGAATTAAGAAGAGAATATGAGTAATTCTAATTAATTAATGAAATCATCGAAAAAAATTATAAGTAACAAAAATGCCAGAGGTAGTGCAGCACAATTTTTTGTTGCAGGTGAACTTTGTAGAAGAGATTTAGTTGCTGTTGTAACAATGGGTAATACTCCTAATACAGATGTTTTGTGTAGCAATGTAGAAGGAACAAAGTTTGTTCATATACAAGTTAAAACATTTCCACCTGGTAATAGAAAAGTCACTGTAGGAATGAAAGCAGAAAAAGACTTTGGTAAAAATTTTATCTGGGTTTTAGCAGGAATCCCACCAAAGGGACACAAAAGTGACTTTGTTTATTATGTGGTACCATCAAGCGAAGTATCTAAAAATGTTAAAAGGATGCATTTAGAATATATTTCTCAACCAGGTAAAAGAGGTCAACAAAGAAAGGATTCAAGTATGAGAGTTATTTTTATTCCACCCTACAAAGACCCCTCAGGTTGGACAATTGAGAGATATAAAAATAAATGGGATATAATTGAAGACTTACTTAAATAATTAAGAATGATTTAAAGTGTTATAGACGCAAATGAGACTATAACATCGTCAAATCCTTCATCATTCCTTCATCATTTCTTCATCACTAATGATTTTCGTATAGATAAAAAAAAAGGGCAGTAAAAACTGCCCTTTTTGAATTTTTGTTTGAGAACAATGGGGATTACATTCCCATGCCACCCATGCCACCCATGCCACCCATACCACCAGGCATACCAGCAGGCATTCCACCACCAGCATCTTTTTCCTCTGGTTTATCAGCAATCATTGCTTCTGTAGTTACTAATAATCCAGAAATTGAAGCAGCATCTTGTAGAGCAGTTCTAACAACCTTAACTGGGTCAATGATACCTTTTGCAAACATATCACAATATTCTTCGCTCTGAGCATCGTAACCATGAGTTTTTTTCTTTTGCTCTAACAACTTACCCACAACAACTGATCCGTCCACACCAGCATTTTTTGTGATTTGTCTGATTGGAGCCTCTAATGCTTTTCTTACAAGTTCAACACCAGCTTTTTGATCATCACCTTTTGCTTTAACTTTTTCAAGGTCCTGAGCAGCATAAAGAAGTGCACATCCACCTCCTGTTACAATACCTTCTTCAACAGCGGCTCTTGTTGCATTTAAAGCATCCTCAACTCTATCTTTTCTTTCTTTTACTTCTACCTCGGTAGCACCACCGACTTTTATAACTGCGACACCACCCGCAAGTTTAGCCAGTCTTTCTTGTAGCTTTTCTTTATCGTAGTCGGAAGTGGTTTCATCAACTTGTTGTTTAATTGATGCACATCTAGCTTCAATATCAGATTTTTTACCACTACCACTTACAATAGTACTATTATCTTTATCTACTTTGATCTTTTTACAAGACCCAAGATCTTCAAGTTTAACATTCTCGAGCTTAATCCCTAAATCTTGTGAAATAACTTGGCCACCAGTTAAAATTGCAATATCTTCGAGCATTGCTTTTCTTCTGTCACCAAAACCTGGAGCCTTCACAGCTACAACTTTTAAACCACCTCTTAGTTTGTTTACTACTAAAGTTGCTAAGGCCTCTCCTTCTACATCCTCAGAAATAATCATTAAAGGTCTTCCAGCCTGAACTACTGCTTCTAAAAGAGGAACCATTGGTTGTAAGTTTGTCAGTTTACTCTCATGAAGTAAAATATAAGGATTATCTAACTCTGTAGTCATCTTGTCACTGTTAGTTATAAAATATGGTGATAAGTACCCCCTATCAAATTGCATACCTTCAACAACATCTAACTCAGTATCTATTCCTTTTGCTTCTTCAACAGTGATAACACCTTCGTTACCAACTTTTTGCATTGCTTTAGCAATCATTGAACCAATTTCTTTATCACCATTTGATGAAATTGTACCAACTTGCGCTATTTCATCACTATCTTTAACTTTTTTAGCAGATGAAATAAGATTTTCTTTTACTGCTTCTACGGCAGAATCGATTCCTCTTTTGACATCCATTGGGTTCATTCCAGCAGTAACATATTTTACACCCTCTGTTACAATTGCTTGAGCTAAAATAGTTGCAGTGGTTGTTCCATCTCCAGCTTCTTCATTTGTTTTACTAGCAACTTCTTTGACCATTTGAGCACCCATGTTTTCAAACTTATCATCAAGATCAATTTCTTTTGCAACCGATACACCATCTTTTGTAATTCTTGGGGCGCCGTAGGATTTATCCATTACAACATTTCTTCCTTTTGGACCTAAAGTGACCTTAACAGTATCAGCTAAAATATTTACACCTCTCATCATTGCTGCTCTTGCTTCAGCGTCAAATTTAATTAGTTTTGCCATTTTATTTTCTCCTTTAAATTAAATTATTTACCAGAAATACCCATAATGTCAGACTCTTTCATTATGCTGTATTCTTTACCATCAATTTTGACCTCAGTTCCTGACCATTTGCCAAATAAAACTTTGTCACCAACTTTAACATCCATTGGAATTAATTTTCCATCTTCCGTTTTTGCACCACCACCTACAGCAACCACTTTTCCTTCCTGTGGTTTCTCTTGTGCAGTATCTGGAATGATTATCCCGCCAGCAGTTTTTTCACTACTGTCTAGTACTTCGATTAATACTCTATCATGTAACGGTTTGAACTTCATAAAATCTCCTTTATAATTCTATATAAATATGGACCTCATATAGATATTACGCCATCTATTTCAAGACAGGATATTCAACTACCTGCTAATAATGCTAGGAAATTGAGAATTTTATGGTTTATACCTTAATTAATGACTAAAAATTTAGATAAATATGGCCTTTGTTCAATTGCTCATAAATATGATCTGTTTTACATAGATTTATGGGGTGTTGTTCATAATGGTATTAAACTTTATGAAGGTGCAATTGGCACTCTTAAAGAGCTTAAAAGAAATAATAAAGATTTTGTTTTATTAACTAATGCACCAAGGCCAAATGAAACTGTTAAAAAATTTTTAAAGAAAATGGGGATGGAAGAAGAGCTAAGTGATCATGTTTTTACTTCAGGTGAGGCAGCCCTTAATTACTTAAAAAAATCATACTCATCGAAAAAATTTTTTCACATAGGTCCCCCAAAAGATTTTGACTTATTCAATCCATTTAAAAAAAATAAATCGAGCGATCTTGTGGATAGCGAATACTTACTATGTACAGGACTATTTGATGATCACGATAAAGACTTGAGCTATTATAAAAATTTATTTGAATCTCATATTCACAAAAAGATGATATGCACAAATCCTGATTTAATTGTTGATCGTGGGAATATCAGAGAATTATGTGCAGGTTCAGTTGCAATGGTCTTTGAAAAAATGGGTGGAGAAGTAGTATACTTTGGAAAGCCACATGCAGAAGTTTATAATCTTTCTATCGATAACTCAAATAAAAGAACCTTAGCAATTGGAGATAATTTAAACACCGATATAAAGGGAGCTAATTTATTGAATTATGACTCATTATTAATCTCTAATGGTGTTCATAAATTGGAAATTTCAAACAAGGGCATTTTAGAGGTATCCAAAGAATACGAAACAGTTGTAAATTATACCCAGTCAGATCTTGCATGGTAAAATTATATAAAAACTTTAATATAAAAAATATTCATAAAAATTCTATAATTCTAATAGGGAATTTTGATGGGGTTCATTTAGGGCATCAAAAATTATTTAAATTAGCAAACTCGTATAAGAAAAAATATAAT
>CACKHN010000014.1 GCA_902599995.1 uncultured Pelagibacteraceae bacterium | reverse complement strand
TTTGATGGAATTACAAAAGAGATAATAATTAACGCTAATTGTGGTTACGTAGTTAAGCCTGGAAATATAACAAAACTTATAAATGCAACACTTAAAATAACAAATAAAAACTACATAAAAAAAATGGGACGCTCTTCAGATATATATTACAAAAAAAATTTCGACTTAAGGATAATAATATCTAAGTTGTCAAAAATAATTAATAATTCAATTAATTAAATGATTAAAAAAATATTGATTTTAGGTTCAACGGGAATGATGGGTTCAACAATATCAAAATTTTTAAGAGACGACGACAGATTTAAAATTTTATGTACTTATAGAAATTATCCAAAAATTAAACTACTTAAATTAAAAAAAAATCAAAAAATTTTTTTGAACGTATATATAAGCAAAAATTTGAATAAAATTATTAAAGATTTTAGTCCACATTATATAATAAATTGCATCGGTTTAGTTAAACAATTAATAAAAAAAAATAATTTAAATAATGTTAAATATCTAAATATATCACTACCAAAAAAAATATCAAAAATAGCCAGTCAAAAAAAAATTAAGGTTATACACTTAAGTACAGATTGTGTTTATTCAGGAAAAAAAGGAAATTATAAAGAAATAAACAAACCAGATGCTAAAGATTTTTATGGTAAGAGTAAGTTAGCAGGTGAAGTTAAATCAGCGAATGTTCTAAATATTCGAACATCTATAATTGGTGATGAGTTATTAACTAAATATAGTTTATTTAACTGGTTTATTTCTCAAAAGAGTGTCTATGGTTTTAAAAATGCCTTTTTTTCAGGACTAACCACTTTAGAACTTTCTAAAATAATTATAGATCATATAATTCTTAATGAAAAAATTTCAAACGGCCTTTACAATATTTCTGGTCCAAAAATTAGCAAATTAAACTTGTTAAAAATTATTAAAAGAATTTATAAAACGAAAACTATAATTAAAGTTGATAATGGCTATAAAATTGATAGATCTCTTAATTCGTTAAAATTTAGAAAAAAAGTAAATTTAAAAATAAAGGCATGGTCAACTATGATAAATGAACAAAAAATTTTTAATGAAAATTTTTAATAATAAAATTTATTTGGTTACAGGTGGCACTGGATCATTTGGATCCACAATGGTAAAAAACCTATTGAAAAAAAGGGGCATTAAAGAGATAAGAGTTTTTAGTAGAGATGAAAATAAGCAAGAAAAATTACGTGTTAGTTTAAATTCTAATAAAATCAAGTTCTTTATTGGCGACGTAAGAGATTACAACTCAATTAAAAAAGCAACAGAGGGTGTAGATTATATTTTTCATGCGGCAGCACTAAAACAAGTACCTTCATGTGAATTTTTTCCAATGGAGGCTGTACAAACAAATATTATAGGCACAAGAAATGTAATAGAAGCCTGTAAACAAAATAAAATAAAAAAAGCAATATTTCTTAGCACAGATAAAGCAGTTTATCCTGTGAATGCCATGGGTATGACTAAGGCTTTAATGGAAAAAGTTATACTTTCTTATTCAAAAGATAAAAATGTTAATTTTTGCATCACAAGATACGGTAACGTAATGGGATCTAGAGGTTCGGTTATTCCTTTGTTCTTAAATCAAATCAAAAAAAATCAAAACATAACAATTACAAATTTAAGCATGAGTAGATTTTTGATGTCTTTGACTGAAACTGTTGATTTAGTTTATGAAGCTCTACTGACTGGGAAAAATGGTGATATCTTTGTTCAGAAGTCACCATCATCAACCATTGAAAATATTGCTAAATCTCTACTAAAAATATTAAACAAAAGAAATAAATTCAAAATTATTGGTGTAAGACATGGTGAAAGGTTGTATGAAATACTAATTTCTAAAGAGGAAATGCTTAGAACTTTGAGAAAAAAAAATCATTTTATAATTAAATCTGACAGTCAATATCAAAATTTTGCAAAGTATTTTACAAAAGGTCAAAAAAATTTAAATATAATAGAAGAATATAACTCTTTAAATACAAAAATTTTAAATTTAAAACAAACCACTAATTTATTAAAGAAACAATTATCTAATGAAGAAAATGAATTCTAAATTAAAGGTAATTACACTCTTTGGTACAAGACCCGAAATAATTAGACTTTCAAGAATAATCAACAAATTTGATAAATCTTTTCACAATATAGTAGTAAATACTAACCAAAATTTTAGCTATGAACTCAATGAGATCTTTTTTAAAGATCTTAATCTTAGAAAACCAAATTATTCATTTAAAAAATCTAGTAGCAATATAATTTCAAAGATTTCTGAGATGCTTAAAGAGTTTGATAAGATTTGTTCTAAAGAAAATCCAGACGCATGTATTTTGCTAGGTGACACAAATACTTCATTGTTATCCTACGTTTGTAAAAGACACAAAATACCAATATTTCATATCGAGGGAGGCAACAGAAGTTACGATATAAGAGTTCCAGAGGAAATAAATAGAAAAATAGTTGATCACTTATCTGATATTAATTTAACTTACAGCCAAATCTCAAAATCTAATTTGTTGAGAGAAAATCTTAATCCAGACAGGGTTATAGTTATCGGAAGTCCTCTCAAAGAGGTATTTTATTTTTATAAAAAAAAAATTTCTGATTCTAAAATTCTTAAAAAACTTAAGTTGAAAGAAAATAAGTATTTTCTTGTATCTTTTCATAGAGAAGAAAATATTGAAAACAAAGAAAATTTTCAAAATTTTATTAAATTTTTAAGTTTTTTAGACACTGAATTTAATTTACCAGTAATTGTGTCAACTCATTATAGACTTCAGTACAAGTTTGAAAACCAAACAAAAAAATACAAGTTTAAAAATATAAATTTTATGAAACCTTTTTCATACACAGATTATTGTAAACTTCAATTATGCTCAAAACTGATATTTTCTGATAGTGGGTCGTTAACTGAAGAAACTTCAATAATGAAATTGAAGTCAATAAATATAAGAGATTCTCAGGAAAGACATGAAGGATTTGAACAAGGGATAGTCCCATTAACCGGATTGAACTTAGATTTGATCAAAAATGCTATTTCTTATTTACTCTCAAGTGAATTTCAAATTATTCCTATTAGCGATTATGAAAATGGAGCGAATACTTCATCAAAACTTGTAACAATTGTTATTAGTTTTATAGATCAAGTTAACAAAAAAGATTGGTTTAAA
Organism: uncultured Pelagibacteraceae bacterium; assembly: GCA_902599995.1. Lineage (GTDB taxonomy): Bacteria > Pseudomonadota > Alphaproteobacteria > Pelagibacterales > Pelagibacteraceae > Pelagibacter. The sequence goes on along the minus strand of CACKHN010000014.1, from coordinate 1,723 downwards.
AAATAAATTTGTAAATTAATTTAATATTAAATTCAAAAATATTTACTTATTGATATATTAAAAAAGAACACTAAAAATCTACTTAAAATGTCGTATCTTGTTTTTTATTTTGTCTTAATAATTTTAAATTTATCTATATTAGTACTAATACCTAAACTGAGCTCAAAGTTTAATTTATATGATTTTCCAAATGAGAGAAAATTACACCAAAAACCAATATCATACTTAGGTGGTCTTTTTTTTCTTTTAAGTCATTTTTTCTATTTGTGCTTTTACAAAAATTTTTTTTTTGAAGGGCATTTCTTAATGTTAAATTTATCAAATATATTTTCACTTCTTTTTGTATCTACTCTAGTTTTGTTTATAGGGTTATTGGACGATAAAGTAGATTTAACACCATTAAAAAAATCAGTTATATTACTAGTATTTATATCTTCATCAGTATTAATTGATAATCAAGTTCTCATCACAAATTTAAAATTTGAATTAATTGAAAAAACTTTAAATTTAAAAAACTTTTCAATATTTTTTTCTATTTTATGTATTTATATATTCATTAATGCATCCAACATGTATGATGGTGCAGACTTACAACTAGGTATTTATTTCCTAATTATATTTTTATATTTATATTTTAAAACTAACTATTTTCATATTCTAACACCTATATTAATTCCATTAATCTTTTTTTTGTATGCTAACTATAAAAAAATAAGTTTTCTTGGAAATAATGGTGCTCATTTTCTTAGCTATATTGTTGCTGTTTTAATAATTAAATACTACAATCTCCAACTTCTTAATTCCGTTGAGGAAATATTAATTATAATGCTTATACCTGGATTGGATTTAATTAGACTTTTCTTTTTAAGAATATTGAATAACAAAAAATTTTTTGAACCTGATTTAAATCATATTCACCACATATTAATGAGGCATAATAATCATAAGACAGCACAATTGATTTTAATTTTTATAACTATTAGTCCAATTGTATTAGGAGAAATATCTGGATCTTACTTTTTAGGTTTATTGTATGGTACTGTAGCTTATTGTTACTTGGTTTTTAAAAAATATACTTAATTTACTTTAACTTTCATTTGAAGAAAAATTGCAAAAAGCCCACAAATAAGTGCACTCAATATAATTAAAACATAATTTGTATTTTCTCTAAATTTATCTATTTCTATGCTTTCAATTTTAATTTTAGTGCCATCAATAGCTTCAATTAATAAATCTTTGAAAATTAAAGTATTTCCTAGTTGTTTTTTATTTACAACATATTCTTTTACATTTTCCTCATCATTAGTTTGAACATAATCAACCATCTCTGAATTTAATGCAATAATTCTATCAATTGTATTTAAAGTATAGATTTTGTATTGATCTAGAGATCCATTAACTGAATTTAAAATATTTTTTAAGACTTTTTCTTCATCTTTAATAACACCTGTAATATTGCATGTTATATTCTGTTTATCTTCACTGTAGCAAGTTAATGGTATAAAGACTTCTTCATTTTTATACATTTTTTCATATATGTTTTCTGCAGTATTACTAATCCATTTAGATGCAAGATTAAATGTTAGGGGATTGCTGCCCTCAACTGACACTGACAATATATTAATTAAATTCATTCTTGCATTAAATTCAATGATATTTTTTTTATAAAGATTGTAGATAAACGAAGTTGCTAAAAAAAGAATTATAAAGCCCAAAACTATAT
>CACKHN010000013.1 GCA_902599995.1 uncultured Pelagibacteraceae bacterium | reverse complement strand
TCTACTTTCAATTTTGTGGATTTTACCTATTTCAACTAATTTATCTAATGCTCTATAAACTTGTAAAGGTGCATTGATACCTTTTTTCTGTACATTAAAAAGAATTGAATATGCTTTTAATGGCTCAGGAGATTTATCGATCAAATCAAAAATAATTTTTTGGTTTTTTGAAAGATTGTGTTGTTTTTCCATTTTTAAATTTTCTATTAGTTTTTTAATTTAATCGATTGTTTAATTTTAAACAAAGATAATATGAACAATATCAACGCCGCCGCAATAATTGAAGGTCCAGAAGATGTATTAAATTCTAATGAAGAGTATAGTCCTAAGATAACTGATAATAAGCCACCAATTATCGAGAATAGAACCATTTTCTGAGGACTATCAGAGATATTTCTAGCCATTGCAGCAGGGATAATTAACATTCCTGTAATCAATAATAATCCAACCATTTTGATAGAAATAGCAATTACAGCTGCCATTAATATTGTGAAAATAGCTTTTGCTCTGTCAGGGTTTAATCCCTCTGCCTCAGCTAATTCATAATTAACTGTTGAAGCAAGCAAAGGTTTCCAAATTAATTTAAGTACTATTAAAATTAAAGCTCCCCCAGTCCAAATTACAAATAAATCATCTGTAGTAACAGCTAATATATCACCAAATAATAAGCCCATAATATCAAACCTTATAAATGTTAAGAAACCAATAACCACTAGTCCAACGGCTAAAGATGAATGTGCTAAAAGCCCCAACAATGCATCACCTGGTAAGTTAGTTCTTTTCTGAAGTTGGATTAATAATAAAGCAATTATTGATGAAATTAAAAACACTGAAATTGCAATGTTTAAATCAAGCGTGTAAGCCATTGTAACACCAAGCAAAGCTGAATGAGCAAGGGTATCTCCAAAATAAGACAATCTTCTCCACACAACAAAACATCCAAGTGGACCAGTTACAAATGCAATTCCAATACCTGCAAATAGTGCTCTTATAAAAAAATCATCAAACATTTAATTTTTCTTTATTTCTCCTTTATCAGAATGAACATGATCGTGTTTATGTTCGTATGTTGTTAAAATTTGAGAAGCTTTTTCACCAAACAAAGCTTTATATTCATTATTTTTTGCTACATCTAAAGGTGAGCCTGAACAACAAACATGACCATTTAAACAAATTACGTGATCTGTTGCAGTCATCACCATATGCAGATCATGAGAGATTAATAATATCCCACAATTTAAAGTATCAGATATTTTTTTAATTAATTCGTACAAAGCAATCTCACCTGTATAATCAACTCCCTGTACTGGTTCATCTAACACTAATAACTCTGGTTTTTTAGAAATTGCTCTTGCAATTAAAACTCTTTGAAATTCTCCACCAGATAAACTACCTAAATTTTTATTTTTAAGATGAATTACCCCTGTTAATGATAATGCCTCATCAATAGCACTATCTTCTATAGTTTCTGTTAAAAGCATAAAATCATAAACTCTTATGGGTAAAGTCCAATCAATTGAAATTTTTTGAGGAACATAACCAACTTTGGTTGTATATTTTTCAACACTCCCCTCAATATTTTTATAAATTCCTAAAGCAATTTTAGCAGTGGTACTTTTACCAGAACCATTTGGACCAATGAGGGTTACGATTTTACCCTTTTCAATCGTAAGAGAAACACCTTCCACTAACCATTTTTCGCTTTGGCGAAAACCAGCATTATTTAATTTAACTAATATATTATTATTAGAATTCATTTAACCCTTGACTTGTAAATGTTATATTATTACATAGTGTTATATTATAACAATCAATTAATACTATATTTATGAAAAACCTAAAAAAACTTCCAATAATCATATCAATTTTATCTTTATTTACTTTTTTTCTACCAGCCAATGCTGATATTAAAGTAGTTGCCTCAATTAAACCAATACATTCGTTAGCTAGTTACCTTATGAACGGAGTGGCTAAACCTGATTTGATTGTAGATGGATATGCTTCCCCACACGGATTTGCTATGAAGCCATCTCATGCAAAGATGTTACAAAATGCTGATTTAATTTTTTGGGTTGGAGAAGATTTAGAAAATTTCCTAGAAAAACCATTAGGATCAATTGCTAAGAAAGCTGAAAAAATTGAATTAATGCAAGTTAAGGGGCTTCAAATTTTAAAGTTTAGAGAAAGAAATATATTTGATGATCACGATGATCATGGACATGACGATCATGGTAAAAAAGAAGATCACGATGATCACGATCACGACTCACATGCTAAGAAGGATGATCACGACGATCATGGACATGACGATCATGGTAAAAAAGAAGATCACGATGATCACGACCACGACTCACATGCTAAAAAAGATGGTCATGATGATCACGATGATCATAAAGGACATGACGATCATGAAGGACATGCACATGGTGAATTTGATCCACACATTTGGCTAGATCCTATTAATGCAAAAGTAATTTTATTTGAAATGTCTAAGCACTTAATTGAAAATGATCCTAAAAATGAGAAAATTTATAGAGAAAATTTAAGTAAAGGTTACAAAGAAATTGATAAACTTACTAAAGATGTTTCATCTGAATTAAGTAATAGTGTTGCTTCAATTGTTTTTCATGATGCTTATCAATACTTCGAAAAGAGATTTAGTGTAAACATATTAGGTGCATTTACAGTTAATACCGATGTTATGCCTGGAGCAGAACAATTAGCAGAAATTAGAGAAGTAATCGAACACGATAAAGTTGCATGTGTATTTTCAGAACCACAATTTAATCCTGATATAATTAAAGCTGTTGCAAAAGATATGAATATTAAAACTGGAGTAGTGGATCCTTTGGGAGCTACTTTAAATCCAGGAAAATCATTATACTTTGATTTAATAAGAAACATGTCTGCATCCTTTAAAGGTTGCTAATCGTTATTAATGGAAAACAAGCACCAAGTACCTGTTACTGTTTTAACAGGTTTTCTTGGTGCTGGAAAAACAACACTTCTTAATAGAATTCTAACAGAACAGCACGGCCAAAAGTACGCCGTTATTGTAAATGAATTTGGTGAACAAGGTATTGATAATGACCTTGTGGTGGATGCTGACGAGGAAGTTTTTGAAATGAACAATGGCTGTATATGCTGCACAGTCAGAGGTGACCTAATTAGAATACTTAGTGGGTTAATGAAGCGAGCTGATAAACTTGATGCAATTATAGTTGAAACAACAGGTTTAGCAGATCCAGCTCCTGTAGCTCAAACCTTCTTTGTAGATCAAGATGTGGCAAATAAAACAAAGCTAGATGCAATTGTTACAGTTGCTGATGCAGTTCATCTAAGCTCACAAATTGAAGATCATCACGAAGCAGAGGAACAAATTGCTTTTGGTGATGTAATATTACTAAACAAAATAGATCTTGTGAAAGATGAGAATATAGACGTAGTAACAAAGAGAATTCGTAAAATTAATCCTTTTGCTAAAATTATTAAAACAACAAAATGTGGGGCACCACTAAAGGAAATTCTTAATCTTGATGCTTTTAGTTTAAAACGTATTTTAGAGGTAGAACCAGATTTTCTTGAGTCAGATCATGATCATGAGCATGATGATGATGTTACAAGTTTATCATTCGTATCTGACAAACCTCTAGACATGGAAAAATTTCAAAACTGGTTTGGAAAACTTTTGCAGACAAAAGGTCAAGATATTATGAGAACTAAAGGAATACTTGATTTCAAAGGTGAAAATGATCGATACGTATTTCAAGGTGTTCATATGTTGATGGACGCTTCTCCAATGGGAAAATGGCCAGACGATAAAGAACGTAGCTCTAGACTAGTGTTTATTGGACGTAACCTAGAAACCATGAATTTAAAAGAGGGATTTGAAGCCTGTAAATCAGAATGACAACTGATTTAAATCAATTTCCTCAGTTAGATAAAACTAAATTTGAGCAAAGAGGAATTCAGTTAGAAATTGGAGTTCCAGTAACCTGCGCAGTTTCAATTGGTAATTATATAGCTGCTGGTTTTGGCGATGGTACTATAAGAATTTTCAGTTCTGGAGAAAAACACAAAACTTTAAAGGCTCATAAAGGTGTGATTCTTTGTATGGCAAAGGATGGTGATAATATTTTAACTGGTGGTGATGATGGTTATTTTTTAAAAATTTCACTTAAAGGAGAAATAAATGAAATTACAAACTTTGGTTCACGATGGGTTGATCATGTTGCAGCACATAATGGAAACCTAGTTTGTTCTTCAGGTAAGGTAGTTTATTATTGGGATAAAAATAAAAAAGAACCAAAATCTTTAAATCATGATAGTACAATTGGAGGTTTGGCATTTGATGCTAAAGGAAGACGGTTGGCTGTATCTAGATACGGAGGTGTTACAGTTTGGAAAAAAGATTACAGCAATAAATGGAAATCAACAAAATTAGATTGGAAAGGTTCTCACAATAAAGTGAGTTTTAGCCCAGATGGTAAATACTTGGTTACGTCCATGCAAGAAAATGTACTTCGTTGCTGGCGTTTAAAAGATAAGCTTGATTTTGCTATGTCAGGATATGGCTCAAAAGTCAAAAGTTTTGCATTTATTGATGACACAAGTTACTTGGCAACATCAGGAGCAATAGATGCAATATGCTGGCCTTTTGACGGTGAGGGACCTATGGGACGCACACCTATTTGTGTTCCTTATGTAGGTAATAATCAAGTTACATTTATAGAACCATTCCCAGATGAAAAAGCAATTTTTGCTGGTTTGAGTGATGGCTCTGTTTTTTTATCTCAAATTGAAAAGGAGAATAACACTATAATAATTAGAAGTTTCACAGGTTCCGAGGTTAGTGCGATCGCAATGACTGATGATAAATCAAGTATATTTATTGGTGACATGAATGGAAATACTTTATGGACTTCAATTTGGGATCAATAATAAATGTTTAATAAAAAAAAACCAAATTTAGAAGCAATTCAGAATTTAAAAAATTATTTTATA
>CACKHN010000012.1 GCA_902599995.1 uncultured Pelagibacteraceae bacterium | reverse complement strand
TAGATATAATGATAATTAATAAAGATAATTATTCATTATTAATTTTGTCCCACTTATTGATTAATCTATTTTGGAACTAGTCACATTATTTTCTCAAGTTTCCAAGCTTCATCTTTAGCATTAAACTTTGCGTTCCAGTCTTTAGATCTTTGATCTTCAAATAAGGCATAAAATTTTTCTTCATCAGTGACATTTGCAATAAAAATCATTTTACCTTCACGAATGTGCGCCCATTCAAATGATGACGTGCACTTTGCAATTTCATCTTTAAACATACTGTATAATTCATCTGCATCTTTTTTAGTTCCTTCATATGTTGTTGTTCCAACGAAATTCATAGCTTTTCCTTTCTTTAATTAATTAAATTATTTTAACAAATCCTCAACAATGAGTCTATTTGCTTGAATTAGTAAAGACAAAAAGTATCAGTATTACTATTGAATGAAGGGTTGTGAATAATGTATTATTATTTTAATATAATAATTATGCTTAGTTACATCGTTCCATTTTTAATTCTAATTTTAGTTGTGGTATTCGTTCACGAATATGGCCACTATTATTTTGCTAGAAAATATGGAGTAGGAGTCACTGATTTTTCAATTGGATTTGGTAAAGAATTATTTGGTTGGAACGACAAACACGGAACGCGTTGGAAAATATGCGCTATACCTCTAGGGGGTTACGTTAAATTTTTTGGGGATAGAAATGTATATTCTCAAGCTGACCATAAAGAAATACTAGAAAAATATAGTAAAGAAGAACAAGCAAAATTGTTTACTTTAAAACCATTGTACCAAAGAGCTTTAATCGTTTTTGGGGGACCTTTGGCTAATTTCTTATTGGCTTTGGTTATATTTTTTTCAATTTATACTTTTGTTGGTAAAGATTTTACTCCAGCAGTTATTAATGAAGTTCAAAAAGATAGTCCAGCAATGATTGGAGGCCTTAAAAATCAAGATGTAATATTAGAAATAGATGGAAATAAAGTTAAAAGTATTATGGAGGTCTCTAAATTCATTACTCTGTCCACAGGAGAGGTCATTGATTTTAAGGTTAAAAGAACTGAGGGTGAAATAATTCTAAAAATTAAACCTAATACTGTGGAAGGTGAAGACAGTCTAGGTAATAAAATTAATAAGAGAATGGTTGGAATAAAACTAGGTGCATATAATAATGAAGTAAATCATGTTAAACTTGGTCCAGCTCAGGCGTTATATCATTCAGCTCACGAGGTGTATTATGTTAGTGCTGCATCATTAAAATACATTGGTGGAATGATCACAGGAAAAGCTGATACATCTCAGCTTGGTGGTCCAATCAGAATTGCGAAAATTTCTGGTCAAGTAGCAACGTTTGGTGTGTTAGCTTTTATAAGTATGATGGCATATATTTCTATTAGTTTGGGTTTAATTAATTTGTTTCCAATACCAATGCTTGATGGCGGTCATTTGATGTTCTACGCATTTGAAAGTGTTTTAGGCCGTCCATTGTCACAAAAAACTCAAGAAGGTTTTTTTCGAATCGGCATGTTTTTATTGTTATCGTTAATGTTTTTTACTACTTTTAATGATCTAAAAGACTTAGGCTTATTTAGTTAATAACAATTGGCTAAGTTTAAAAATACAGTAAAATCAGTACTAATTTAGATTTTCACAAGATGTTGTGTTATTTTTATTTTTTAATACTAAAAAAAAGCTTGATTTATCAATGTTTATGACAAATATAAATATTAACCAACAAAACCGGAGCTAAAATGAACAAAAAACAACTAATTGCTAAGCTTTCAGGCTCATTAAATTTGAGTAAAGCAGATGCTGAGCGAACATTTGATACGATTACCAACACTATTTTAGATGCTTTAAAAGGTGATGATTCAGTGAAGATTGCAGGATTTGGTACGTATAAAGTAGCAAAAAGAAAAGCTAGAGTTGGTAGAAACCCTAGAACTGGTGAGCAAATTCAAATTGCTGCCTCGCAAAAGGTAAAATTTTTACCCGCAAAAGCTTTGAAAGAAGTATTCAACAAGTAATAAATTTTTTAGCAGCCTTAAAGTGGATTTTTCACATTAAGGCTGTTTCTACATGCAAATACTGCATAGCCAATTTTCCCAATCAGCGTTAGTTATTAAATTTTATTAAAATTATAACACTTCTTTTAACAGTGGAGGTCTTATGACTAAATTAATAAAGAGTATATCTGCACCACTTCTAAGTTTAATATTTTTATTAAACATGAGCAGTGCAGGAATGGCAGAGACAACTGTTTCTGCTGAAGTACAAGCTATATTCAATTCACTACTATTTTTGATGTGTGGTTTCATGGTCATGTTTATGGCAGCAGGCTTTGCGATGCTAGAATCTGGTATGGTAACTTCAAAAAGTGTTTCAGTAATTTGTGCAAAGAACATCGGTCTTTACTCAATTGCCGGAATTATGTTTTGGTTGTTTGGATATAACTTAGCGTATGGAATTCCAGAGGGTGGATACATTGGAACATTTACTCCATGGTCAGATGCAAGTTCAGTTGATACTGGATATGCAGATGGTTCTGACTGGTATTTCCAAATGGTTTTCTGTGCAACAACAGTTTCAATTTGTTCAGGAGCAATGGCTGAAAGAGTAAAACTTTGGCCGTTCTTTCTATTCGCAGCAATATTATCAGGAATTATCTATCCAATCGTAATGGGTTGGCAGTGGGGCGGAGGCTGGTTAGCAGAATTAGGCTTCTCTGATTTCGCTGGTTCAACTTTAGTACACTCAACAGGTGGTGCTGCTGCACTAGCTGGTATAATGTTGCTAGGTGCCAGATATGGAAGATTTGATAGCAAAGGTGAAGCGAAAGCAATTAAACCTTTTGCTGCTTCTTCAATTCCATTAGTAACAATAGGAGTATTTATCCTATGGTTAGGTTGGTTTGGATTCAACGGTGGATCTCAATTAGCTATTGGAACATTTGATGATGCTGTCGCTGTATCAGGAATATTTATCAATACTAATCTTGCAGCCTGTGGTGGTGTTATGGCCGCAGCTATAATTACAAGATTGTTGTATGGTAAAACAGATGTTGTACAAATGTTAAACGGAGCAATTGGTGGATTAGTTGCAGTAACTGCTGAACCTTTAGCACCAACCCCATTAGCTGCAATCTTCATTGGAGCTGTCGGTGGTTTAATTGTTGTATTTGGAACTAAATTGTTATTCAGTTTCAAACTTGACGATGTTGTAGGTGCAATTCCAGCTCACATGTTTGCTGGAATTTGGGGAACACTTGCAGTTCCACTAACAAATACTGATGCATCATTTAGTGCACAATTAATTGGTGTGCTATCAATTAACATTTTTGTATTTGTCGTGTCTTTCATTGTGTTTTCAATTATGAAAGCTACTTTTGGAATAAGATTAAGTAAAGAAGCTGAGTCCAAAGGTACAGACGTAACTGAAACAGGTGTAATAGCATACGCAATACGAGACTAATTGCATGCAATATAGGGGCTCTTCGATCTCCATGTCGTTATCTCATTGAAGAGCTCCTAATTAAAAAAAAATTAGCACAATCTCTCTCTTGCTAGTTAGTTAAGGCCCCGAAAGGGGCCTTTTTATTTAGTGATACTTTTTAGAGTTTTTAAAACCTCTTTAGCATGGTCCTTAACCTTAACATTTTCCCACACTTTTAAAATTTTACCTTTTTTATCTATTAAATATGTAGTCCTAATAGTACCCATAAACTCACGGCCCATAAATTTTTTTTTACCCCAAACTTTATATTTCTTTAAGAGTTTTAACTCCTCATCAGCTAACAAATCAAATTTAATATTATATTTATCTCTAAATTTATTATGACTCTCAAGGTTATCTTTTGAAATACCATAGACTTCACAATTCAATTTTTTAAAACTTGAAAGTAATTTATTAAAATCATTTGTCTCTACCGTGCAACCAGGAGTGTTATCTTTAGGATAAAAATACAAAACTACATATTTTCCGAGGGAATCATTTAATGAGTAATTATTTTTAGATGTAGACGTTGATGTAAATGCTGGTGCATTCGAATTAATTTTTAATGTCATATTTTTTTTTCCCATAGTTTTTTATAATTTATCAAAGGAGATAAACCATAAACAGAGTTTATATTAGTATAATGAACTGCTACAGCTGGCATTGGACTTATACACAGTTCGGTTTTGTATATATCATGAAATGGTTTTTCGAAAGGATAATGTTCAAATTCACAAGCACTGACAAACTTTTTAAAATGCTTCTTTATAATTTTTGAACTGGTTAAAAAAGTACACAATGTTTCGCTTACTGATCGCCAGTGATGTCGGTGGCCTAAAAAAATTTTGGAATTTTCTAATTTGTTGTACAAATATGGATAATCAGAGGGACACAAAATTAATTCTTTCCCTATTTGACTTGATATTCTCTCATAAGTATAAATCATTTCCTCAATAGCATTTAATGTATGTATGTAGTCATCTTCAACAAAGTAAACCAAATCATCGCATTCCTTACCTAAATTTAAAGATTGATTTATATTACACATATTAGAAATTTGATTATTTGAAACTTTTTTCCCCTCTTCATTAAATTCTCTGATATTTTTTTTGAAATGCTCAATATCTAGTTTTAATATTTCATTTTTAAAAAATTGTTTTTTTAAAAGCTTTTTCATTTTGTTTATTGTTTTGTGATCAGAATCATGATCAATAATTGTCAGATTTAATTTAATCTTATTAAATAACTTCTTACTATAATTAATTGATTTAATGATAGAGACTAAAGTATTGAGCGTATAATCTTTTTTGTCTGAATTAAAAATTCTTTTTTTAGATTGAGATAACATATTAACAGAAGCGCAAGTTCTAATTATAATATTTAGTGATTTTATGGGCCTAGTGATTTTTGTTCTACCCATAGGTAATAACAAAGACTCTTTTCCAATTGTAGATAAGTTATTTTCGCCACTTTTATTCATCACTGGTAAATGCAAGTTTCCTTGATCAATAATTTCAAAATCAAGTTTTCTACAGATTTTAACAAAAATTTTTTTTAAAAAACTTGATTTTGGGTTTTGCTTTTGACGTTTCATAAGTTAAGTTGTTTTGATATGACAATCCTATCATCTAAAACCCTTGTTGATAATGCTTTAAAAGAAATTAAAACTATTAACACCGATGAAGCAGCTAAATTACATCAAGAGAATAAATGTAATTTAATTGATATAAGAGATGTTCGTGAACTAGAGCGAGAAGGACGAGTAGAGGGCTCACACCATATTCCTAGAGGAATGTTGGAATTCTGGCTCGACCCTGGTAGTCCTTATTTTCAGGAAGGAAAACTTGACCAAGAGAAAGAAATGGTTTTATTTTGTGCTGGAGGTTTAAGATCTGCGCTTGCAGCGAAAACTTTGAAAGATATGGGATTTAAAAATGTTTCTCATATAGATGGTGGATTTGGAGCTATCAGACAAAGTAAATTTAAAATAGTTTAATTATTTTTTCAATTCATCTAAAGCATAATCTAAACGATCTTGTCCCCAAAAAATCTTATTATTAACAACGAATGTCGGAGCCCCAAAAATTTCTTTTTTAAATGCTTCATTGGTAAGAG
>CACKHN010000011.1 GCA_902599995.1 uncultured Pelagibacteraceae bacterium | reverse complement strand
CAGCTTCAGCAAGATAGGTAAAAATATTATCTTTTTCCTCTATCCAAATTGCTGCAAAAACAATCACAAATAACCATCCAGTTAGTTTATTGATTATGCTGATTTTAGATGAAATAAAATTATCAGCCAAAGCTCTAATAACCATTCCAATAATTACTGGTAATGTAACAACTGTTGCCATTTTTAATGCAACCCCAATTATCGATATCTCTTTTGAAATCGTTACCCCTAAAATAGTTGCAGAATTAATAACTATTATTGGAACACTAATAATACAGATTAAACTAGTTATTGCAGTTAAAGAAATAGACAAGGCTACGTCCCCATTAGCAAATTTAGTCAATACATTAGAGGTAACACCACCTGGTGCAGCTGCAATAATCATTAACCCAATTGCAAGAGGAGAAGGAAGGTTAAGACTTATTGCAATAGTTAATGCTACGATTGGCAGGATAATAAGTTGAGAAAAAAAACCAATAAAAAAGTCTCTTGGCGTTTTGAGTATTCTTGCAAAATCATTTATTGATAGTCCTAGACCTAATCCGAGCATAATAAGTGCAAGTACTAATGGTGCAATTTTTGTTACTATTTCCATGAAGTATTCTATTTAAACATTACATTAAATAAAAAAACTTATAATATATTTATTTTGCATTAGGTTAATTAAATTTTATCAATATAAAAAGAAATAATTACTGTATACTTTTCATTAAATAATACTAATAAACATTAAGCATGCTTTCTAATAAAGATATTGTTTGTCCAAATAATCTACTTGATGTAGCCCACAAAAAAAAAGGTGTTAAAGCTGCAATTGTAAATGCTGGAAAACCCTTGCCCATGATTTCAGTTCAAGATGCGGTAAAGGAAAATTTAATTGAACCAATTTTTATAGGAGATAAAAAAGAAATTCTAAATTGTGCTGAGGAAATAAAATGGGATATTTCTCATTATAAAATTATTGATGAAGCTGTAGAGAATAATACCGCACCCATTGCAGCTAAATTAGCAAGTGAGGACAAAGTAAAGATTATCATTAAAGGTCATATCCATACTGACATTTTAATGAAAGAAGTATTAAAGCGTGAATATCACTTAATGGGTAAAACTCGATTAAGTCATATTTGGCATATGACTATTGGCAAAGATGATAAACCATTAATTATTACTGACGGAGCACTAAATGTATTGCCTAATATTAAAACTAAGATGCATATACTTAAGAATGTCATTAACTTCTCTCACAGAATTGGTATTTCTAGACCAAAAGTATCAATATTATCAGCGACTGAAGAAGTAATTGAGAGTGTGCCTACCTCATTGGAAGCAGCAGAGCTCACAAAATTAGCAGAAAAAGAAAGTTTGAACGCTGATGTGTTTGGTCCTCTTGCTTTTGATAACAGTATCTCAAAAAAATCAGCAAATATTAAAGGTATAAAAAATTCAGTAGCTGGTGAGGCGGATGTATTACTAGTACCTAGTGTTGAAGCAGGAAATGCTCTAGTAAAAATGATGATCTATTTTATGGGTGCTTGCGCAGCAGGTGTAGTAATAGGTGGCAAAGTTCCTGTTGTCATAACGAGTAGATCTGATGAAGCTCCAGCACGATTGGCTTCAATTGCCGCTGCAGTAGTTGCTTTAGATTAAAGATAATATAAAAGACTTAAAAAATGACAATTACGTATTTAAAAAAATCACCAAAAACTTCATCAACTGATGATACAAAGACTAGAGGTATTGTTCAGGATCTATTGAAAGATTTAGAAAATACTAAAGAGCAAGGCTGTATTGATCTCACTAAAAAATTTGACAAATATGATGGTGAAATAGTTGTTTCAAAAAAAAGAATTGAGGAAATTAAAAAATCATTAGATCAAAAAACTAAAGATGATATTCAATTTTCATTCGACAGAGTTCGAAAATTTGCTGAAGCTCAATTGAAAAATTATGGTCAAGATTTTGAGGTTGAATTATCAGATGGTTTATTTGCTGGACAAAAACTCGTTCCAGTAAATACTGCTGGTTGTTACATCCCTGGGGGAAGATATGCTCATATAGCTTCTGCAGTAATGAGTGTTACGACAGCTAAAGTTGCGGGAGTCAAAAATATTATAGCATGCAGTCCTCCCAAAGAAGGTGTGGGTGCTCATCCAACAATAGTTTATACTGCTAATTTGTGTGGAGCAGATGTAATTTTAAATTTAGGCGGTGTTCCAGCGATTGCAGCCATGACCAATGGTTTATTCAATAACTCCCCAGCTGATATTATTGTTGGTCCTGGAAATCAATTTGTTGCTGAGGCGAAAAGAATTTTATTTGGAAAAGTTGGCATTGACTTATTTGCAGGGCCCACTGAAATTGGAATTATAGCAGATGCAAAAGCAGATCCTGAAATTGTTGCAGTTGATCTAGTTGGTCAAGCTGAACATGGATATAATTCACCATGTTGGTTGTATACAACAAGTAAAGAATTAGCAGAAAAAGTAATGAAAAGGGTGCCTGAGTTAATTTCTGAACTTCCTGAAGTACCAAAGCAAAGTGCAGATGCAGCTTGGAGAGATTACGGTGAAGTAATTTTATGTGACACAGATGAAGAAATAGTAAAAATTAGTGATGAGTACGCACCAGAGCATTTAGAAGTCCAAACCGAAAACTTAAAATGGTTTCATGAGAGATTAACAAATTATGGATCATTATTTGTAGGAGAAGAAACTACAGTTGCATACGGAGATAAATGTTCAGGAACAAATCACATATTGCCAACTAAGGGTGCAGGAAGATATACAGGTGGTTTGTTTGTTGGAAAATTTATAAAAACTTTAAGTTTTCAAAGAATGACAAAAAATTCTACTGAGTTAGTTGGTGCAGCTGCTGCAAGAATTTCTAGATATGAAGGTATGGAAGCACATGCAAGAACTGGGGATGTAAGACTTAAAAAATATGGTTTTTTAAAATAATTTTAAGTCTCTGGAACGAACAGCAAGCATAAACCGTTATTACAAAATCTTTTACCAGTTGCAGTTGGACCATCAAGAAAGACATGTCCATGATGAGCACCACAATTTGCACAATGATACTCTATTCTTTTCATTCCAAAGGAGTAATCAATTTTAGTTTTAAAAGCTCCTGGCAAAGCCTCTGAAAATGATGGCCAACCAGTTCCACTGTCAAATTTCGCTTCAGAGCTAAATAATTTAGCACCACAATTTGCACAGTGATAAAATCCTTTTCTTTTTTCGGTAAGTAATTCACTTGTAAAAGCTCTTTCAGTTCCCTCATTAAACATGATTTCTTTTTGTTTTTTAGTTAAATTTTTGTTGATAATTTTTTTAACTTCTGTGAAAGCAAATTTATAAGGAGTGATAATTAACGACAACAAAGACAAACTTAAAATTTTTATAAAATTTCTTTTAGAATTCATGATAAATTTTTACAAAATTAATTTACTATTTCAATAAATACATATGTCACAATAGATACACTAATTAACTTATACACTTTTGCAAAATATTTAGTATTATTGAAAGTAATTTATTAAATTTAAAGGATTGTAATGAAAAAATTTGAAGAACTAATGAGTGTCAGCAACGAGATTGAAAATATAACTGCAGAGGATGCAAAGAAAAAAATTAATGACCCCAATGTTCAATTTATTGATGTTCGAGATAAAGAAAGTTTTTCAAAAGGTTCTATAGGCAATGCTGTACACATGGACAGAGGTCTGCTTGAATTTTATTTAGCTGAAGGAAGCCCTCTTGAAAATAAGATTTTTAAAGATAATCCAGATAAAGAATATGTAGTTTTTTGTGGTGTAGGTGGACAAGGTACACTTGCCACTAAAACTATGAAGGATATGGGAATAAAAAATGTAAAAAATATTTCTGGTGGTATGGCTGAGTGGAATAAAATTAAAGATAAATAGAATAAATTATTTCCCCAAGAACATATAAAGTAATTATTGACATTATAAAAACTATTATCCAGTTAATTGTATTCCAAGTTTTTTTTTTATTTAGAAATTTTGAAAAATAATTTGATGCATATCCAATAGTAAAGAAAAAAGCTGTAGAGGCAATAGAAGCTCCTATGCCAAATATTATTTTATCATTTAGCAAAAAACTTTTTGAAAAATTGCCTAAAAAAAAACTGTATCTGAATAAACATGTGGATTTAAATATGTAAAACCTAAAGTTTTAAAAATTACACTAATTAAAGAAATTTTTATAAACTTTTGATTAAAATAAATTTTTCTAATACTCAATTTTATTTTTGAATAAATAAAATAAATTAAAAAAATAACTAAAAGAATATTTAAAATTATTTCAATTATTGATGTAAAATATTGACCAAAATAATTAAAAAGAAAAATACCTACAAATATAAGAAAACAATCTGATATTGAACAAATAAAACAAACCAAAAATATATATTGTTTTTTTAAGCCCTGCTCTATAACAAATATATTTTGGGCTCCTATGGCTAAAATTAGGCTTAGACTTGTAAAAAAACCCAGTAATAGAAATTCCATTAAAAATAATTATTAAAAAATAATTATTCCGGATTTGCTGTAAGTGTTTTGATTTCTAAAATATTTTCGTTTGGATCTTTAACAAAGAAAGTTTCTTGTTCATATTTAGTGCCTTTAAATCTTAAATAAGGCTCATCATAGTATTTTGTTCCACTATCTTTTAATCTTTGTTTTAAACTATCAAAATCTTTTCTTGATAAATGAACTCCAAAGTGTGGAACCGAAACATTTCCCATATCTACATCATGTCTCTCACTATCTAACTTGTGCTCACTTTTGTGGAGTGTTAACTCATTTCCCCAAAAATCAACATCAGCCCATTCTTGAGCAGAATTATCTAATCTACACCCAAGAGTCTCACTATAAAATTTTTTTGCTGTTTCTAAATCTCCACATGGAATAGCTAAATGAAAGCAGTTAGTGTTTTTGTACATAAATTATCCTTTAATTACTGAATTTAATCACTATATAACGTGTAATTTAAAATTCAACTATCATAAATATGAATAACTTTTTACAATCAATAATTGACCGCGATCCTGCAGCAAAGTCAAAATTAAGTTTAATTCTCACGTATCCAGGTGTAAAGGCAGTTTTTTTTCACAGACTGGCAAATTTTTTTAGTACCGCAAAATTAGATTTGATTGCAAGAATCATTTCGCAATTTTCTAGATTTTTAACAGGTATTGAAATTCATCCTAAAGCTAAAATTGGAAAAAACTTATTTATTGATCATGGAATGGGAGTTGTTATTGGAGAAACATCTGAAATTGGAGATAATGTAACTATTTATCATATGGTAACTTTGGGAGGAATAGCGCCCAGTATAAATTCTGATAATCAAAGAAATGTTAAACGTCATCCAACAATCGAAAATGAAGTTGTCATTGGCTCAGGTGCTCAAATATTAGGTCCAGTAACTGTTGGATGCTGTGCTAAAATTGGAGCGAATGCTGTTATTACAAAAGATGTTCCAGAAAAAGCTGTGATGGTTGGTATACCTGCTAAAAATGTTGGTCTTACAGATAGTGAATTTAAACCTTATGGTATTACCCCTGATAGTGATAAAAAATCAGAATAATGAATGATATTCAAAATGATTTTATTTCAGGAATTGGAAATACTCCTTTAATAAAATTAAGAGCAGCATCGGAAATTACTGGTTGTAATATTTTTGGAAAAGCGGAATTTTTAAATCCTGGGGGCTCCGTTAAAGATCGAGCTGCACTTTCTTTAATTAAAGACGCCCAAGAGAAAAAATTAATTGCTAAAGGTGGAACAGTTGTAGAAGGAACTGCAGGTAATACTGGAATTGGACTGGGTCTATTAGGAAATTCATTAGGGTATAAAACAATCATTGTAATGAATGATAATCAGACCCAAGAAAAAAAAGATATTCTTAAAAATCTTGGTGCAGAATTAAAATTAGTTCCAGCTAAACCTTATAAAGACGATAACAACTTTGTTAAAGTTGCAGCAAGGCTAGCTGATGAACTTAGACCCACAAATAATAATGGAGTAATTTGGGCTAACCAATTTGATAATACAGCAAATGCTAAAGGACATTATGAAGGAACTGGCAAAGAAATTTGGGATCAAACCGAAGGTAAAGTTGATGGATTTGTGTGTTCTTCAGGTACCGGTGGAACTATTTCAGGGGTTAGTAATGCTCTTAAAGAAAAAAATAAAGATATAAAAATTCATTTATCTGATCCAAAAGGCTCTGCTCTTTACAATTATATAAAAAATGGAGAATTAAAATCTGAAGGTGGCTCTATAACTGAGGGAATTGGATCTAGTAGGATAACAGCAAATTTTAAAGATGCTAAAATTGACGATGCTTATTCAATTGATGACAAAGAGGCATTACCAATTCTTTATGATTTAATTCAAAATGAAGGATTAAGCTTAGGAACTAGCTGTGGGATTAATATTGCAGGAGCTATTAGAATGGGTAAAGAATTAGGACCAGGAAAAACAATTGTTACTATTCTTTGTGACAGAAGTGATAAATACGCTACTAAAATGTTCAATAAAAAGTTCTTAGAAGAAAAAGGACTACCAATACCTATTTGGTTCTAAACATAAATTTTATCAGCTAATCCGTAGCAAAGAACACCACTTAATATTGTAAGCACTAACGGAGCATAAATTGCTTCATCTGAAGTTTTATCTGTATGACCAAGTTTATTTATTTTGGTACTATAAAAACCAACAATAAAAGCACATAAGTTTTGCAAGAAAATTACATTAAAGAAGCCCCAAGTAGCTTCCAAGCCGTTAGGTCTTATAAAGCCGACATAGATTGCCATTAAGGTTGAGCCAATAAAAATAGATCCAAAAAATCTAACTACACTGGCACCTGTAGCATCCATGCCATATTGATTTAAAAAAGATTGAGTTTGGAAAACACATCTAAATCCATAGTAAGCAAAGCCTATAAAATGAATTAAAAAAAGAATTAAATAAAAAACTCCATTAAATTTTTCAACCATGTATTAACAATATCAAAAATAGGTTTTGAATACACTCTGTTTTTTGCGAAAATAAATCAAATTTCAATTCTGAGTTGATGAAGGTTTTGCATATTTAATATACACATTTGACGCATGACGTTTTAATGAATGTGTAACAGTATCAAACTAAAAATAAATAATTGTAATAATTAAAAAAAATTAAAGGAAAACTATGGACGCAAAAGAACAAACTAAAAAAGCATATGAACTATTTAGTTCAGGAGATATGGAAACCTTTTTTAAGGATATAATCGATGATGAAATCGTTTGGACATTTCCAGGCAAAGAAGGTGTACATCCACTTTCTGGAGTTCACAGAGGAAAACAAGCTATGATGGCTGCAATGTCCAAAATACCAGCTACTTGGCCAAATTTCCATTTAAAAGTTTTAGATATGATAAGTGAAGGTAATAAAGTATTCGCAAGAGTTCATGCAACTGCGGATAACATGGATACTATGTTTGGTCACTATTTTGAAGTGAATGACGAGGGAAAAACAAAAGTTATGATGACTTTTGATGATACACTTAGCATGTTCAATGCAATGAAGAAGTAAGAAACAATAGTTTGGAGCGAATAATGGTAAAAATTATTGGTAACTTTGAGGTTAATGATTGGGCTCATTGGAAAAAAATGTTTGACCAACATTCTAATGCAAGAGAAGCTGCAGGAATTAAGACAATTTATGTTGGAAATGAAATAGAAAATACAAATAAAGTGCATATCGTAATGGAAACACCTGCAGCAGATACAATGCAAAAATTTATGCAAGATCCTGAAAATGCTAAAGTAATTGAACAATCAGGACACAAACAAGAAACGACAGTAATGAGCATTTGCTCTGACTAAACAACAAAAAAGGAGAAAAAATGAAATACTATATGGTAACTCACACTTTCAAATCGAAAGAAATGAAAGACAAATTTAACGAGGTTTTAGGAGGCATGTCCAGGGAAGATATGATTAAATCTTCCACTAGTGATAAAGCTAAATGCCAAATGACATATTACACTCCAGGTGATACCATGACAATGTTTTGTCATTGGATGGCAGAAAGTACTGATGCTATTAATGAGCAACTTTCACAGATGAATGATTTTTTTGAACCTCACCAATTTACTGAGGTTAAAGAAGAAGTTTTTGATTTCAATAAATAAGAGGTAAAATGAAAAAAACAATACTAACATTAATAATTTCACTATTAACAACCTACTCTTTAGCTGAAACAGGTAAATTTAATGCTTCTGGAGCTGGCTCTTGGGCAATGAATGTTATGAATGCTGGTAACGGAAACATGAGTATTACTTATGATGGTAATGCTGGACTTTCAGATAAAGAGGGAAGTATTTTTGATAAGTCTACAATGCACTGTATTGGAGGATTAACTTTAGTTGCAGGTAAATTTGATGATGAAACAGGTATGTGTACTTTTTACTTAATGGATGGTGAAAAGGTTTTCATTAATTACAAAGGTAAAGGAACTGGAGGCCAAGGTGGATCTGGAGAGTTTGTAATTGTTGGTGGAACTGGGAAATATGAAAAAATTTCTGGAACAGGTTTCTCTAGTAGACAAAATTTAAAAGGTAAAGCTGGAATGGCTCATTCATTAAATCAAATGAGTGGAAACTTTACTTATTAATAAAAAAAGGAGATAAATAATGAGAAAAACGACATTGGTATTATTATTTAGTGCTTTACTTTCATCAACAGCAATTGCAGGGATGTCTGATAGTGATAAATCTAAAGCTTGGGAATGTAGCGGTATTTATATGGCAAACTATTTTTTACCACCTGGAGAAAGTTTTGAGTACAGTATGAAAGAAAAATCAATGGCTTCAGTCAAGGTTCTTAAATCATATGCTCTAGAGATAGGTATTTCTGAAAAGGAATGGGACGATGGAGTGAACAAAGCTGTTGATAAATATAATGGTGCTAAATATGACAAAGTAAAAACAGAGGCTTGTCATACTTTTGTAAATTCAGCTGTTCCAAATGGTAAAGAACGAGTAAAAAAAGTAGTACAAACTTTATATTAAATTTAAGAAAGGAGAATAAATGGAAAAAGAAATGCTAGTGTTGGTAAATTTCAAGGAAGGTAAAATGGAAACTTTCATGGGATGGATGCAATCTGATGAGGGCATGGGTGTTAGAAAAAGTGTTGCCTATCCAGAAAAAACCATCGGAGCAATGAAACCAGATAAAACAGGTATGCTGTTTAAAGTTACGGTTCATAATGAAACAGGAATGAAAGAGTTTGTATCTGGAAATAACCCAACTGCTAAAGCAATTTATGAAGAATGCATAGAAAGTGCTCAGCTTTGGGAAATGTCAGAGATAAGTCTTTAACTTGATAATTTAAAAATGCAAGCTGGTTACGCTATTTTTAATATCGAAATAACTAATCCAGAAGATTATAAAGAATATGTTGAAAAAGTTAAACCGGTTGCAGAAAAATTTGGTGGTGATTACATAATTAGAGGTGGTACAAACCAAATTATAGAAGGAACTTGGCAATATAGCAGAACTGTTGTAATAAAGTTTCCTTCCTATGAAAAAGCATTGGAATGGTACAATTCGGAAGAATATCAACCAATAAAACAAATCCGATTAGTTAATGCAAACACTAATGGGTTAATAATACAAGGAGCATAAAAATGTCGATATTAGAAAAATATAGTGCTGCTTTAAAAAATAAAGATGAAGCAGCAATGAATGAACTTTTGCATGATGATTTTAAATTTACAATGCATAAGTCAGGAAATGTTTTAAATAAAAGTGACGTAATGAAATGGGCTATGAGTGGCGACATTAATCAAGATAAAGTAAGAATAGTTTACGAAAATGATGAAGTAGGTGTTCATCATGCTTTTGTAACATTTAATGATGGTAATGTTGAAGCTGTAATGGCTGTGTACAAATATAAAGATGGAAAAATAGCAAGCTTGGAGACAGGTGCTACTCCAATACCTAAATAATTATATAAATTTAGCGGGATATCATTTAAAGTAATAAAATGAGTCTCGCTACTTCCTACCTTTTTTTAGGAATTGCTGTTTTCCTAGGTGTTACTTCTAATAGTTTTGCAAAAAGTGCTGAGGGATTTACCCTTCTCTTTCCAAGTATCATTACTGCAATTACTATAGTTCTATGTATGTATGCACTTTCATTAGTAATGAAAAATATACCAATGGGCATAACCTATGCGTCATTTGCAGGATTAACAATCATAGCAACTGTGATTGTTGGTGTTATTAGATTTAATCAGATACCAAATTTATATTCATTAATTGGATTAGCTCTTATAATCATTGGAGTGTTAATGGTTAACTTATTAGGAAATAATTAAATATGATTAAAAAAAAATATGCACAATTTGTTTTTATTTTCTTAATGTCTTTTGGAATGAGTTTAATTATGAGTGGTGTTGTTGTAGCTGTTAATACAAGTTTAACAGATGGATTTTTTGGAAGGTGGTTTTATTCTTGGATGTTTGCTTTTCCTGTTGCTCTAATAGCTGCTATTTTAATAGCACCAATGATAAGATCTTTAATTGATAAAATTACTATAGAGTAATTATGAAACCTTTTTTAGGATATTTATTTTTAGCAAATGGGATTATATTTGGAATAGCATCAAACAGTCTTGCTAAAATTTCTCATGGTTTTACAAAATTTACTCCATCTTTCTTATGTATATTATTTATGTGTATTACTATGTTTTCAATAGCAAAGGCTATGTCTGCTCTTCCCGTTGGGTTTGCTTATTCTACTTATAGTGGATTAACTGTAACAGGGGTTGTTCTATTTGCTGTACTTAAATTTAATCAAATTCCAAATATCTATGGGATAATTGGAATAATATTAATTATAATTGGTGTAGTGATGGTCAATTATTTGGGAAGAATAAGTTAATAAACTCTAATTGTTTTTAAAATTATCTGGTAATTGATGAATTCCATTTTCATTCAAATTTAATTCAAATTCATCTTTCACATTTTTTATATCAAGAGGCGAGTATAAATGAGGATACATATCACCATTAGAGGCTTGCTCCCAAAGCAAATGATCAAGATGTAAGGTATGTACTTTTAATAAGATTAAATCATTCTGTTTAGAGGAGTATTTCTTTAAAGTTTCTGAAACTTGATCTTCCTCAGAAAAATGAATATATCCATCCTCTAAATCCTTTGATGAACCAGAATAAACACCACTATTTTTTGCTTTAGTCCACTCTTCTTTATCTAATATTTTAAAAATATACTCTAAATTCATAATTAATTAAAATTATTAGCTAACTGGTTTTAGTAATTTTAAAAATTTTTGATGAATAGTTTTATTTGAAGAAACTAAAATGTTGCCACCTTTAATTGCGTCTTTATTATTCCAAGTATTTAAGTATCCACCTGCAGCTTTAATGACTGGTATTAATGGATGAATATCCCAAATTTTATTAGAGCATTGAATAACAATATCTAGTCTACCCTCAGCTAAATGTGAATAACTTAAAGCATCACTGCAGGGAAATTGCATTAATTTTAAAATTTGGGTAATTTTTTTTTGTTTATTAAGAGATAAAGATCCATGAAATGCTGCAGACACTCTAACATTTTTAAAATTAGCTTTTTTATTTACACGAATTTTTCTTTTTTTTCCATTTTCTATAACGTACGCTAATTTATCTGAGTAATTTAAATAATATTTTTTTAAAACCGGAAAATTAGCTAATCCTAAAACTGGAGTACCTTTATAATTTATAGAAATTAGATTGCTCCAAGTAGGATTTCCTATTACAAATGATCTTGTTCCATCTATAGGATCAATTACCCATGTAAATTCACTTTTTGATTTTTTATGTCCAAACTCTTCTCCTATTACTTGGTGATTTGGAAATTTTTTTTTTATTTTTGATCTTATGAATTTTTCAAAAGCCTTGTCTGATGTTGTTACAGGGTCGTAGCCTTTTCCTTTCAGTTTATTTGAAACTTTAAAAGTTCTATTTAATTTAGAATAATAAAAATTAGTAAGATCTTTTGCTAATTGATTTAAAAAATTAGCAAATATTTTATATTTTTTTTTATCTAAATTGTTCACAAAGAACTCTTACTATCAAATTAATTTTGGTTAAAGTTAATTTTTAAATTTATATCTTTCAATTTTTGAATAAACTCTCAATTTGAGCTTCTGCATCTTTAATAGATTTATCATAATCCAAAGCCATTTGATCAGCACTAATAACATCTACTTTTTCTATGCCAAAAAAATTTAAAATAAATTTTAACCAAGGAGTTAAAAAATCTTCAGCACTGTTAAGTTTTGTACCACCAGAAGTAATTACTAAATAAGCTTCTTTATTTTTTAATAGTCCTTCTCTTCTTCCATTAGGTTTAAACTTAAAAGTTTCTCCAATTCTTGCTGCTAAATCTGACCAAGCTTTTAATGTAGCTGGTGGGCCGTAATTATAAATAGGGGCTGAAATAATTATAATATCACTTTCTTTAAGTTCTTTTACAAGTTGATCTGATAGTTCAAACATTTTCTTATGATGTTCTGTTTGGTCTTTTTCATCAATTTTCATCCCAGATTCAGTAAGTCCACTTACAAAAAGCATTTCTTCATCTAAATCACGATATAAAACTTCGTCTCCAGGCTTTTTTATCTTATCTAATAATTTTTTAGCTAACGCCCTTGAAGTCGAACCTCTTTTTCTAGCACTTGAATCTATTTGATAAATTTTCATCTCTTCCTTTTTAGCCGAAATTTTGCATAAAAGGAAAAACTTTAATGATATAAAAACCAATTGCCTGTAATTGATTAGTTAAAATTAAAATACCTGTAACTAAGAGAGTTATTCCACCAATTTTGGAAATGAGATTTATGTTTTTTCTAAAATTTTTAGAAAAAAGTAAAAATTTCTGAATTAAATATCCAGATATAACAAAAGGAATTGCAAGACCCAAGGAATAAAATATCAATAAAATTATTGCTCTAGTAAGTGTTTCTTCAATTGAGGCTAGGGCCAAAATAGAACCTAAAATTGGTCCGATACAAGGAGTCCATCCAAAGCCAAATGCAAGTCCAATTACATATGGAAATAAAATATTTCTAGATTCTTTTGCATAGAATCTTTTTTCAAAATTAAGATATGGAATGTTTATTATTCCAAGTAATTGAAATGAAAATATAATAATTATTAATCCTGCAAAAATTCTTAAAATTTCTGAATTTTGTAAGAGAGCTTGACCTAGAAAAGATGCTGACGCTCCTAAAAGAACAAATACAGTTGAAAATCCTAAACAAAATAAAACCAGAGAAAAAATATTAGTTTTTTTAGACTCAATTACTTCTTGAAGCGATTGACCTGAAATGTAGGAAACATATCCAGGTATAAGTGGTAAAACACATGGAGATAAAAAACTAATAAGACCTGCGCCAAAAGCAATTAAATACTCAAACATTTAACCTGTATTTTTCATGGCTGCTGATATTCCAGCTATTGATGTTAAAAGAGCATCATTTAAATATTTTTTGTCAGACATTATTTTATTTTTTTTAAGTTTATATATAACTATTGGTTGGATAATATTTAGTACTTCAGAGTATATAGCTCTGACAGTTATTAAAGTTCTGAATTGTTTACGTGTTAAAATAATTTCTTTTGTAGTAATTTTTTTATTCAATTTTTTTATTACTTCAAATTGAAATCTAAGTTTTTTTCCAATCTTTTTTAGTGCATCATCTGCTAAATATTTTTCATAAATTTTTGAAATATCAGGATCAGCTTTTGCAATTACCATATCAAGTATATCTAACATTGAATTGAAAAAGGGCCAATTTTTTTCCATATCTATTAAAGTCCTTCTAAACTTTTTTATATAAGCATATCTTAAAGCCTCAGCGCTACCTAACCACGCAGGTAACATTAATCTAATTTGAGTCCAAGCAAATACCCAAGGTATTGCTCTTAAACTTTTAATATTATCAACATTTTTTCTTTTAGATGGTCTTGATCCAATTGATAGTTTTCCTAGAGCTGCACTAGGTGTGACAGTTTTGAAATATTTAATAAATTCTGAGCTTTGATTGATATTTTTTCGATATGAACTTTTTGAAATATCAGACATTTTTTCAATTAGTAATCTCCAGTTTTGTTTAGGAGTAGGTGGAGGATTTAATGTTGCTTCAGTTACAGCACCTATGTAACTACATAGATTATATTCAGCTATTGGTTCATAGCCATATTTTTGTTGAATAACTTCACCCTGATCGGTAATCCTAATCTTTCCATTTACTGAACCTGGAGGTTGCGATCTTAAAGTAGCTTGAATTGGTCCGCCACCTCTACCGGGAGAGCCCCCTCTTCCATGAAAAAAAGTAACATTTACATCGAATTTTTTTCCTAATCTGACTATTTCTTCTTGGGCTTTGTATTGATGCCAGCTAGCACATATTTTTCCTGCATCCTTACTAGAGTCTGAATATCCTATCATTACTTCTTGTTTATTATTAATTAGTTTTCTGTACCATTTTTTTGAAAATAAACTCTCCATTATTGATTTTGCATTAATCAAATCATCTAATGTTTCAAATAAAGGAACTACTCTTAATTTATTATTTATTTTTGCCTCTTTTTGTAGAAATGAAACTGACAAAATATCTGAAACAGACGTAGTCATTGAAATTACATATGCTCCTAAGCACTCTGAGGGTTCGCTTGCAAGTATTTTAAAGGTAGACCAAACTTCATTATTCTCTTTATTAGAAAATTTAAATTTATTGATACAGTTCTTTGTTGAAGTTAATTTAGATTTTAAAAAATCAATTTTTTCTTCCTCCGTAAAATTAAAATAATTTTTATTAAATTTTTTTTTAACAAGTTCGGCAATCAATTGGCTATGTCTTGATGACTCTTGCCTAATATCTAGTTTTGCAAGATTTATACCAAAACATTTCGCTCTCCTCATAAGATCTAGTAAGTCCCCACTTGCAACATTTTCATTTTGGTTTTGTTCTAAAGATTCTCTTACAACTCTCAAAGGTTTTAAAATTTCTTCAGTTGAACTTAATAAAATATTTTTATTTATAGGTGTCTTATTAATAAAATATTGTTCAATAGATCTATGGGTTAATCTCAATTTATCTCTAAGTGGTCTTAAAAAAACTCGATACGGCTCAAAAGTTTTACCAACTTTAGAACTTATTCTTTTTGAACATTTTTTCATTGAATAAGATCTAATAATTTTAGTCAAAGATTTTTCGTATAGTTTTGCTGCTTCCCATCTTGACAACAAAATTACCTTTTTGGTAATTTTTGCAGTCACATTAGGATTTCCATCTCTGTCTCCACCCATCCATGAGCCAAATTGAATTGGATTAAAGTTTTTTGGCAATCTCCTATTCATATTTTTCAAAAAAATTGAATTTAACCTTCTATAAACTTTAGGAATTGTATCCCAGAGACTATCTTCTATAACCGCCAATCCCCATCTTGCCTCGTCAAATGGAGTAGGTTTGGTCCTTTTAAGATCATCTGTGTTCCAAATAATTGTAAACTCGTCATGCAGTTGTTTATTTAATTGTGTTAATTTTGATGGATGAGAAATATAAAGATCTCTTTGTTCAAGAATTTCTATGATCTTATGATATTTCTGGATTAAAGTTCGTCTTTTTACCTCTGTTGGATGGGCAGTTAAAACTATTCCAATATCTAGATTTTTAGCAAGGTTATAAATTTTATTGTTAGATATTTTTTTATTTTTAAAAAGTTTTTCAAATATTTCCTCAATAAAAATATTATATTTTAGATTTTTACGCTTAGTTTCATATTCATCTAAATTTCTTGATGTATCAATTGACTCGGCTAGATTTATAAAATTAATTAAATGAGTAAATGCTCTAGTTAATCTGAGTGTATCGATTGGATTAATATTTCTTACTGTTTTGACTAGTTTTTTGAATGAATTTTTATTTCTAAGATTTATTTTATTTGCTTTTGATAGCTTTCTGACCTTTTCAACCAGATTAAAAAACTTAATGCCTTCTTGTTCTTTAATTACTTCTCCAAGAATATTTCCGAGATAACGAATATCTTCTCTAAGTAACTTTGTAGGTATTCTTTCATAATAAAGATCTCTTTTTTTCATCACTCAAAACAAATTTTTTTTGTAAAATTCCTTTTGAGTTAGTTTTTACACTAAATAAAGAGCCAGAGTATCTATATTTTCGCAATTCTGCACTGTTCATGCCTTTGGTCGCTGAAGTAACAAAAAGTTCGTTATTATTTTTGCCACCAAATGTACAATTAGTAATATTTTTTGCAGGAAAACTTATTCTATGGATTAATTTTGCTTTATGATTAAAGACAGAAATACATGCGCCATGATAATGTGCAACCCACAGATTTTTGTTTTTATCTAAAGTCATACCATCTGGTGAACCATCTTTTGGTGAAAATTTTTTAAAAACTTTTTTATTTATTATATTATTATTTTTATCAATTTTTATTTTATAAATTTTTTTTTTTGAACTATCTGTATGATAAAAATTAAATTGGTTTAAAAAAGCTGGTCCATTTGTAATTCTATAGTTTTTATCTATCAATGATAACTTTAAATTTTTATCTAATTTGTACAAGGAACCTCTTTCTATTTTCCTTTCAAGATTATCCATTGTTCCAAA
>CACKHN010000010.1 GCA_902599995.1 uncultured Pelagibacteraceae bacterium | reverse complement strand
TATATAGACCACTTGCAAAGTCTGCCATAAATATGGTTTTAAAAAATCTTGATATTTTCATAATTAATTTACTGGTAGTAGATTAAAATAAAATAGATAACTGGCTGTTAATACTACCCATACTAATGATAGAGGTAAAAATACTTTCCAGCCTAATTTCATTAGTTGGTCATATCTATATCTTGGAACAATTGCTTTAACCAAAGCAAACAACAAAAATAATAGTAATATCTTTAAAACTAACCACAAAGGTCCAGGCACCAATGTAAAAGGATATATTTCAAGTGGAGATAGCCATCCACCCAAAAATAAAATCGCACCCATTGCACACATTAAAAGAATATTTGCATATTCACCAAGCCAGAACATTGCATACATCATTCCAGAATATTCTGTTTGATATCCAGCGACTAATTCAGCTTCAGCTTCTGGTAGATCAAATGGCGGTCTATTTGTTTCAGCTAACGCAGATATAAAAAAAATAACAAACATTGGAAAAAGCGGAATAACAAACCATAAGTTTTGCTGAGCTATAACAATATCATTTAAGTTAAGTGATCCTACACACAGCAGAACATTAATGATTATTACACCAATAGATACCTCATAAGATACCATTTGAGCCGCAGATCTAATTGCTCCTAAGAAAGGATATTTAGAATTTGAAGCCCATCCACCCATTATAATTCCGTATACACCAAGTGATGAAACAGCAAATAAATAAAGAACACCAACATTTATATCAGCTAACACTTGCGTTGCACTAAATGGAATTACTGCCCAAGCAATCAAAGCTAGTGTCATTGTTACAATTGGTGCAAGAATAAAAATTACTTTATTTGAACTTGATGGGATAATAATTTCTTTAAAAATATATTTTAATGCATCAGCAATAGTTTGTAAAAGACCGAATGGTCCGACTACATTTGGTCCTTGTCTTTTTTGAACAAAAGCCCAAACTCTCCTATCAAGCCAAACTACCATGGCAACAGATACTAAAACTGGAACTAATAAAAAAAGAATTTTATAAACTTGGTCAAACAATATACTTAAATATTCCATCTATCCCTCAGTTCCTGTTGATTTGATATTAAATTTAGAGTTGTTACATTCAATCATAGTTTTTGAAGATCTAGCAATAACATTTGAAAAATAATAATCTTTTAATTGAATATTTAATTTTTCATTTTGAAATTCTAAATTTCTTTTTTCTTGATTTTTAGCTGTTCGTTTTTCTTGTTGAAGTTTTAGGTAATTAAACATACTACTTTCTAATTCCTCTTTATCATTAAATAATTTACGATTATTCATGACTTCAGCTAATTCGTTTATAATTTGCCAATCTTCCTTGGCCTCTCCTGGAGGGTAAGATGCTTTATATGCTTTTTGTATTTTTCCCTCTAGATTTGTAAAATAACCATCTTGTTCTGTATAAGCTGATCCTGGCAAAATTATATCTGCAATTTCTGCTCCCTTATCTCCATGACTCCCCTGATAAATTACAAATTCTTCTTTTTTATTAAACTCTAAATTATCTTGTCCAACCAAATAAACGATTTCAAATTTATTAGATTTTAATTCCTCCAATAAATTTTTTTCTTTATTTAATATTCCTAGATCAAAATTACCTACTGTTGCAGCATCGCAAGATAAAATATTTAGCGGGTTCCAATCTTCTGTGAATTTATTATTTTTCATCAAAAAATTTTTAATTATATTAAATAAGTGTTCTGCTGAGTTCAATTTAAGTAAAGACTCACCAATTATAATCATTGGCTTGATTGCGCTAATAATTTCTTTAGATATTTCTTCAGACCCTTCAAAAATGGTTTTTATGGTTTGGGTTTGACCATCTAAATTCTTATAAGAATAAGTTAGATCACCTACATCATTTAATGAGATTACTTTTGTATTATTATTTACAAAGGCTTTTCTAATTCTAGCATTTAAGATTGTAGCCTCATATCTAGGATTTGCTCCGATCAAAAATATTAAGTCAGCATCTTCAATTCCATTTATAGAAGAATTAAATATATAATTCTTTCTTTCAGAGTTATCTAGAAATCTATTATCTGATCTTGAATCATAATTGTTATTGTTTAAAGTTTTATCAAAAAACTCCTTAAAAATATAACCTGTCTCCATGTTTGTTAAGTCTCCAACAAAACCGCAAACTTTGTCTTTAGATGAATTTTCAAATTTTGACTTAATAATTTTAAATACTTCACTCCAAGATGCTTTTTCAAATTTACCATTATATTTAATAAAAGGTGTATCTAGTCTTTGATTTGATAAACCATCACATGCGTATCTTGTTTTATCTGAAATCCACTCTTCATTTATATCCTCGTTAATTAGCGGTAAAACTCTTTTAACCTCCCAATCATACGTATCTACTCTTACATTTGATCCAACAGCGTCCATCACATCAACAGTCTCGGTTTTTTTAAGTTCCCATGGTCTTGCCTCAAAAACATAAGGTTTTGAAGTTAAAGCACCAACTGGACAAAGATCTATTACATTTGCCGACAACTCTGATTGCATTGACTGCTCCAAATAAGTTGTAATTTGCATATCTTCTCCTCTACCAATTGCTCCTAACTCAGACACTCCAGCAACTTCAGTTGCAAACCTTACACATCGCGTACAATGTATACATCTTGTCATTTGTGTCTTAATTAATGGTCCCATATATTTTTCTGGTACAGCTCTTTTGTTCTCTTTAAATCTTGATTTATCTACTCCATAAAACATAGACTGGTCTTGAAGGTCACACTCACCACCTTGGTCACACACCGGGCAATCTAAAGGATGGTTAGCTAATAAAAATTCCATAACCCCTTTTCTAGCCTTTTCAACAAAAGGAGTGTTGGTTTTAATATTCATTCCCTCTGCAGCTGGCATTGCACAAGAAGCAATTGGTTTAGGAGACTTTTCCATTTCAACTAAACACATTCGACAGTTACCTGCTATTGATAATTTTTCGTGATAACAAAACCTAGGAATTTCTGCTCCAGCTTTTTCGCACGCCTGTAGAACTGTTAAACCGTCTTCTACCTCAACTTCAATGTCATTTACTTTTAATTTAGGCATTTTTTTTATCTAATAAATGTTGGTCAACCAAATAAGGAATATTATTTTTTTTCTGAACAATAGGGTCTAAATTATTTCTTTCCTCAATTTCTTTTTTAAAATGTCTTAACAATCCTTGTACTGGCCATGATGATCCTTCACCAAATGCACAAATAGTATGACCGGCAATTTGGTTTGTTACATCACTAAGCATATCCACTTCATCTTTAGTAGCTTCCCCTTTTGCCATTCGTTCTAGCATCCTCCACATCCATCCTGAGCCCTCTCTACATGGTGTGCATTGACCACAACTTTCATGTTTATAAAATCTAGCTATCCTTGCCATACATTTAATAATGTCCTGGTCCTTGTTAATAACTACAATTCCGGCAGTTCCTAATCCACTCTTTTCTGCCATTAGTGAATCAAAGTCCATGGTTAATGTCTCACATTTTTCTTTTGGTATTAGTGGCATTGATGAACCACCTGGAATTACAGCTAGTAAATTTTCCCATCCACCAACAACTCCTCCTGCATGTACCTCAATTAATTTTTTTAAAGAAATATTCATTTCTTCCTCAACATTACATGGATTATTCACATTGCCTGAAATACAAAAAATTTTTGTACCTGTATTTTTTTCTCTACCTAGCGAGGAAAACCATTTTCCACCTCTTCTAAGAATTGTTGGAACAACAGCTATCGTTTCAACATTATTAATAATTGTTGGGCATCCATAAAGTCCAATCAATGCTGGAAAAGGAGGTTTTAATCTTGGTTGACCTTTTTTACCTTCTATACTTTCAAGTAAAGCTGTTTCTTCTCCACAAATATAGGCACCTGCACCGTAGTGAATGTAGATATCCAAGTCCCATCCAGTTCCAGCAGCGTTTTTACCAATTAAATTTTTTTCATAAGCTTCATCAATAGCTGATTGTAATTTTTGACCCTCTATAAAATACTCACCTCTAATATAAATATAACAAACATGAGCTTGAACTGCATAAGATGCTATTAGACATCCTTCGATTAATTTGTGAGGTTCAAATCTTAGAATATCCCTATCTTTACAGGTACCTGGTTCTGACTCGTCTGCATTAATAACTAAATAATGAGGTCTAGATCCAACTTCTTTAGGTGCAAAAGACCATTTTAAACCTGTAGGAAATCCTGCACCACCTCTTCCTCTGAGTTGTGAGTCTTTTACCTCATTAATAATCCAATCTCTTCCTTTTGCTATTAATTCTGAGGTATGTACCCAATCGCCTCTTGTCTGAGCAGATTTAACATCTGCACCCATATCATTATACAAATTTTTAAAAATTCTATCTTGATCTTTAAGCATTTTTTACATCCATAAGTGTTTTTCTATTATTTTCAGGTTCTGTATTTAATCGTCCTCGATAAGATCCTGGTTTTGGGTCCTCACCCTTTAAAATTTTATCAAATATTTCTACTGTTTTTTCTTTATCTAAATCTTCATAATAATCATCATTAATTTGCATCATAGGAGCATTAACACATGCTCCTAAACATTCTACTTCCATCCAAGAACAACTTTTATCATTTGATAATTCATTTTCTTTATCTGAAATTTTTTCCTTACAAGCTTCAACTAATTTATCTGCTCCTCTGATCATGCAAGGAGTAGTGGTGCAAACCTGAACAAAATATTTTCCTACTGGTGACAAATTATACATAGTATAAAAAGTTGCTACTTCATAAACTTTTATGTAAGGCATATCTAAAAATTTTGCGATATATTTCATTGCTACTAATGGGATCCAGTTATCATTCTGTTTTTGAGCAATATATAATAAAGCCATCACAGCACTTTGCTGTTTCCCCTTAGGATATTTTGAAACTACTTTGTTTGCTTCTTCCAATGAGGAAGAGCTGAACTCAAAAATTTCTGGCTGATTTTTTGCTGGTCTTCTTAAACTCATCTATCTACCTCTCCAAAAACTATATCTAACGACCCTAATACTGCTGGGACGTCAGCTAACATATGTCCTTTAATCAAATAATCCATTGACTGAAGATGTGAAAATCCAGGAGCTCTAATTTTACATTTATAAGGTTTATTTGATCCATCTGAAATCAAATAAACACCAAATTCTCCTTTTGGAGCTTCTACTGCTGTATAGATTTCATCTTTAGGAACTCTATAACCCTCTGTAAAAAGTTTAAAATGATGAATAAGTGCTTCCATTGATTGTTTAATCTCTTTTTTCGAAGGTGGGCTTATCTTGCCGTCTAAAGATTTTATTGGACCTTTATCCATTTTAGAAATGCACTGTTTAATAATTGATATACTTTCTTTCATTTCTTCTATTCTGCATAAGTACCTATCATAGCAATCTCCATTTTTCCCAACTGGAATTTTAAAATCTAATTTTTCATAACAATCGTAGGGTTGAGATTTTCGCAAATCCCAAGGAACTCCTGATCCTCTAATCATTACCCCTGAAAAAGAATAATCTAAAGCATCCTGTTTAGTAACAACTCCTATATCTACATTTCGTTGTTTAAAAATTCTATTTTCTGTTAATAAACTTTCTAAATCATTAATAATTTTTGGAAATGTTTCACAAAATTTAGCTATATCTTCTTCCAAGCCTTGGGGTAAATCTTGATGAACTCCACCTGCTCTAAAATAATTTGCATGAAGTCGTGAACCAGAAACTCTTTCATAAAAACCCATTAGCTTTTCTCTTTCCTCAAATCCCCACAAAGTAGGAGTCAGAGCACCAACATCCATAGCTTGTGTAGTGACATTTAATATATGACTTAAAATTCTTCCTATTTCACAAAATATAACTCTTATGTATTGGGCTCTAATTGGAACGTCTATTTCCAGTATTTTTTCAGTTGCTAAAGCAAAGGCATGTTCTTGGTTCATTGGAGCAACATAATCTAGACGATCAAAGTAAGGAACTGCTTGCATATAAGTTTTGTTTTCAATTAGTTTTTCTGTACCTCTGTGTAATAATCCAATATGAGGATCAGCTTTCTCAACTACTTCACCATCTAATTCTAAAATTAATCTTAAAACACCATGAGCAGCTGGGTGTTGAGGACCAAAGTTTAAATTTAGGTTTTTAATTTTTTTTGTCATTATTATCTAATTCTTCTTTAATATATTTGGTGCCTTCCCATGGGCTCTCGTAATCGAAGTTTCTGTAGTTTTGTTCAAGTTTGACTGGCTCGCTTATTACTTTTTTTTGATCTTCACTGTATCTAACCTCTGTATGTCCTGTTAAAGGAAAATCTTTTCTAAGTGGGTGTCCTTCAAAGCCATAGTCAGTTAGTATTCTTCTTAGATCTGGATGATCTTTAAAAGAAACACCGTACATATCAAATACTTCTCTTTCCATCCAGTTAGCTCCTGGAAAAATACTAGTTATGGATGGTATGATTTCATTTTCTGCAATTGTATATTTTAAAATTAATCTTTGATTAAATTCATGGCTTAAAAATAAATATACTACTTCAAATCTTTGATTATTTTCTGGATAATCAACAACTGTAATATCAATAAGTTGTCTGAATTTAGTATCATTGTTTGTTTTTAAAAACAAAACTACATCAATAAGATCATCTTTGTCTGTTTCAAGATAAATCTGATTATATTTAATCTCAGTTCTATTAATTTTAGTTGTTAATTCTGAGTTAATTTTTTTTTCTAGATCAATTAAATTATTCATAACTATCTCGTTATAGAACCCTTGTTTCTAATTTTTTTTTGAAGTTGTAATATTCCATAAAGCAATGCCTCTGCTGATGGAGGACATCCAGGCACATAAACATCAACTGGAACTATTCTATCGCAACCTCTAACTACAGAATATGAATAATGATAATACCCACCGCCATTTGCACAACTTCCCATGGAAATAACGTATCTTGGTTCTGGCATTTGATCGTAAACTTTTCTTAAAGCAGGCGCCATTTTATTAGTCAAAGTGCCTGCTACAATCATTACATCTGATTGTCTTGGGGAAGCTCTTGGTGCAGCACCAAATCTTTCAAGATCATATCTTGGCATAGATGTTTGCATCATTTCAACAGCACAACAGGCTAGCCCAAATGTCATCCAATGAAGTGATCCTGCTCTTGACCAATTTATTAAATTGTCTAGTGAAGTTGTAATAAATCCATTCTTGCTAAAGTCGTCTGCAAGTTGTTTAAATTCTTCAGGAACCTGATCTATTTTATTTTGCATTGTAATTAAATTTTATTCCCAGTCTAAAGCGCCTTTTTTCCATTCATAAATAAAACCAATTGTAAGTATAAAGAGAAAAATCATCATTGATGAAAAACCTAATAAACCAATATTTCCAAGAGAAATTGCCCATGGAAAAAGGAAAGCAATTTCTAAATCAAAAATAATAAATAATATTGCTACCAAATAAAATCTTACATCAAATTCCATCCTTGAATCTTCAAATGGTTCAAATCCACATTCATATGCAGAAAGCTTTTCAGGATCAGGTCTTTTGGGTGAAAGAATAAAATTAATTACCACAAAAGCACAACTTAGTCCTAATGCTAGAACCAAAAAAATTATTATAGGCAAGTAGTTTTGTAAAAAATCAGATAGCATGGAAGTCTATATAGCACTTTTTTTTTGTTCTTGAAGCGCTCATACGTCACATTTTACTGAAAAAAAAAATTAACAATTTCAATGACTTATATAAGGTAAGCTGAAAAAGGTAATAATATCAATGAATTAGGTAATTGATTAAGATTTTATGAAAAAAGTGGCGGGAGTGAAGGGACTCGAACCCTCGACCTATCGCGTGACAGGCGATCGCTCTAACCAACTGAGCTACACCCCCACTTTTGATTCTTGGTGGGCAGTATAGGACTCGAACCTATGACCCCCTCGGTGTAAACGAGATGCTCTACCAACTGAGCTAACCGCCCATAACCAAAAAGTAACGTGATTTATATCTTTTAGAGCAATAACGTCAAGATTTATTAATTACTGAAAATACAGAAAAATATTAAAATCCACCTCTCCAATTGGATTTATTTTCAAAACTATCTTTTTCTCGTTTGGAGATCGGTCTTAGTAAATAAATACCCAAGAATACAACTACTGATAAGATTATTAATAATTCCATTTTATAATCAGTTTTTATTGAATGCTAGCTTGAGATTTGTCGTCTTTTTTAGATATATCAACTTCAACCCATTCGGTAGGTTTTAATTCTTTTGTTAATGATGCCTTAATTACTTGGTCAGCATGTTCTACTGGTGTGATTTTTATGTCATCCGTTATTTTTTTTGGCATATCGACAAGATCTTTTTCATTCTCTTTTGGTATTAACACTTCTTTGATTCCTGCTCTGTGTGCTGCTAAAAGTTTTTCTTTTAATCCACCAATTTGCAAGACTTGACCTGTTAAAGTAACTTCTCCTGTCATAGCTAAATCTTTTCTGACTGGGATATTTGTAATTGAAGACACAATAGATGTAACCATTGCAACTCCTGCAGATGGGCCATCTTTAGGTGTTGCACCTTCAGGAACATGAATATGGAAATCTTTCTTTTCAAATAAAGGTGGGATAATACCATATTCTAAACACTTCGATCTAACAAAAGATTTTGCAGCTTTAACAGACTCTTGCATCACATCTCCAAGCTTACCTGTAATTTGCATTCTTCCTTTACCAGGCATGGTAACTGTTTCAATTTTAAGTATTTCACCACCGTACTCTGTCCAAGCAAGTCCTACAACAATTCCAATTTTATCTTTGGCCTCTAACTCACCAAAATTAAATTTTGGAACCCCAAGAAACTCAGATAAATTTTTGTTATCGACATTTACCTCTTTTTCCTCCCCAGCAACAATTTTTTTAACTACTTTTCTTGCTATTTTTGAAATCTCTCGTTCTAAGTTTCTTACTCCAGACTCTTTAGTGTAGCCTCTTATTACTTCTTTAATGATGTCATCACTTAAATTCATTTCTTTGTCTTTAACACCATTGTCTTTAATTTGTTTAGGTAACAAATATTTATTAGCAATATTTATTTTTTCGTCTTCTGTATAACCAGCAAGTCTGATGACTTCCATTCTGTCAAGTAATGGTGGAAGAATATTTAATGTATTTGCTGTTGTAACAAACATTACATCTGACAAGTCATAATCTACCTCTAGATAATGATCATTAAAAGTGGTATTTTGCTCTGGATCTAAGGCTTCTAGTAAAGCTGAGGAAGGGTCTCCTCTATAATCATTACCAATCTTATCAATTTCATCTAGTAAAATTAAGGGATTTTTAGTTCCAGCTTTTTTCATCATTTGAATTATTTTACCTGGCAGTGATCCTATGTAAGTTCTTCTATGCCCTCTAATTTCAGCTTCATCTCGCATACCACCAACTGACATTCTAACAAATTCTCTATTTGTAGCTTTAGCTATAGATTTTCCTAAAGATGTTTTACCAACACCTGGAGGTCCTACTAAACATAAAATGGGACCTTTAATTTTTTCCATTCTTTTTTGAACTGCTAAAAACTCCACTATTCTCTCTTTAATTTTTTCTAACCCAAAATGATCTTTATCAAGAATATTTTGCGCTTTTGCTAAATCAATATCTACTTCACTTTTTTTATGCCAAGGAAGTTCTATCATCCAATCCAAATAATTTCTCACTACAGTAGCCTCAGCTGACATTGGGCTCATATTTTTTAATTTTTTTAATTCTTGAAGACACTTTTTTTCAACTTCTTTAGGCATCTTGGCCTTTGTAATAGCTTTATTTAAACTAGTTGTTTCATCTTTGCCGTCTTCGATTTCACCAAGTTCTTTCTGAATAGCTTTTAACTGCTCATTTAAGTAATATTCACGTTGAGTTTTCTCCATTTGTGTTTTAACTCTTCCTCGTATTCTTTTCTCAACACCAATTATACTGGTTTCATTTTCCATAATCTTAATTATAGCGTTCAACCTTTTCTTAACGTCGTTCGTTTCAAAAATTTGTTGTTTTTCAGAAATTGATGCGGATATATGAGATGCAATATTATCTGCAATTTGAGACGGATCTTTTAATTGTTTAATTGTATTGATCGTTTCATTTGAGATTTTTTTGTTTATTGAAGTTAATTTTTCAAGTCTTCTTAAGGCTGTAGCTGCTAATGGAAATAAATCTTCATCCTTAGAGATAATGTCATTAAAGTAAGTGTAATCACAAGTAATAAATTTTTCATTATCTTTAAAATCTAATATTTTAACTCTTTTTATTCCTTCTACTAAGACTTTAACCGTTCCATCTGGTAACTTTAATAATTGTAAAATGTTTCCCTCACATCCATACATAAAAACATCAGTTTTATTTGGATCATCAACTTCAGAATTTTTTTGTGTAACTAAAATAATTTTTTTATCTTTCTTCATTACCTCATTTAATGCTGTAATTGATTTGTCTCTTCCAACAAACAAAGGAATTACCATACTTGGAAAGACTACTATGTCTCTTAAAGGAAGTAACGGTAGTGATATTTTGACATCCATGGGAATAATATGGATATTATATTTTATTTTGCAATAGGTTTCTGCTATTTATTAAGGATATTAAGCCGCTGTAGTCTTATTTGACTTCGATTTACTGCCTCCTTTTGAATGAACCAAGATAGGTTGTGATTGACCTTTAGCAGCGCTTGAATCGACAATAACTTCATCAATATCTTCTTGGCTTGGAAGGTCATACATAGTTTTTAGCAAAATATTTTCTAAGATCGATCTTAATCCCCTTGCTCCAGTTTTTTTCTTTATAGCTTTTTGAGCTATCTCTTTAAGAGCATTTTCTTTAAACACTAATTTGGCTCCATCCAATTTAAATAATTCTTGATATTGTTTTGTTAAAGAGTTCTTTGGTTCTTGTAATATTTTTATCAAAGATTTTTCATCTAAATCCTCAAGCGTAGCAATCATTGGCAGTCTACCAATAAATTCAGGTATTAATCCAAATTTTAATAAATCCTCAGGTTCAAGTCCTTTCATCCACTCACCTGTTTTCTTATCTTGAGTATTTTTTACATCAGCACCAAATCCAATTGAAGTTCCTTTATCTCTTTGAGAGATTATTTTGTCTAGTCCAGCAAAAGCACCACCACAAATAAATAATATATTTGTGGTATCAACTTGTAAAAATTCTTGTTGTGGATGTTTTCTACCTCCTTGAGGAGGTACACTAGCAATAGTCCCTTCCATAATTTTTAATAAAGCTTGCTGTACACCTTCACCTGAAACATCTCTTGTGATTGATGGGTTTTCAGATTTTCTACTTATTTTGTCAACCTCATCTATATAAACGATTCCTCTTTGAGCTTTTTCTACATTGTAATCAGAGGCTTGTAATAATTTTAATATAATATTTTCAACGTCCTCACCCACATATCCAGCTTCGGTTAATGTAGTTGCATCTGC
This sequence comes from uncultured Pelagibacteraceae bacterium, assembly GCA_902599995.1. Lineage (GTDB taxonomy): Bacteria > Pseudomonadota > Alphaproteobacteria > Pelagibacterales > Pelagibacteraceae > Pelagibacter. The sequence continues at coordinate 10,855 of CACKHN010000010.1, read as the reverse complement.
CATAGTGAACGGAACGTCTAAAATTCTTGCAAGAGTTTGCGCTAACAAAGTTTTACCACAACCTGTGGGACCGACTAAAAGTATATTTGATTTAGAAAGTTCAACATTTTTACTTGTTTTGCTCTCATAATTTAATCTTTTATAGTGATTATGTACCGCTACAGACAAAACTTTCTTTGCATGAGCTTGTCCAATTACATAATCATCTAATACTTTGCAAATTTCTTTAGGAGAAGGAAGACCATCTTGGTGTTTAACAAAAGTATCTTTACTTTCCTCTTTAATAATGTCCATACACAACTCAACGCACTCGTCACAGATGAATACCGTTGGTCCAGCAATTAGTTTTCTTACCTCATGCTGACTCTTTCCACAGAATGAACAGTAAAGAATATTTTTATTATTAGTTGTCATAATTTTTTAACGAATCAATTTGTATACTTTATTATAGATGGCTCCTAGTTATCAAGTTTGGAATAACTTAAATCAATATATAGTGTACTAAGATCTTTTTTCTACAACTTCGTCAATTAGACCAAATGATTTTGCCGCATCAGCAGTCATAAAATTGTCTCTCTCAAGAGCAGTTTTCACCTGATCAACTGACTTTCCTGTATGTTTTGAATAAATTTCATTTAATCTTTTTTTCAAAGATAAGACTTCATTAGCATGTATCTCAATATCGGTTGCTTGACCTTGAAAACCAGCAGATGGTTGATGAACCATTATTCTTGAATTTGGTAATGAAAATCTTTTTCCTTTAGTTCCAGCTGCTAATAAAAATGATCCCATAGATGCTGCCTGTCCTATACATAAAGTTGAGATATCAGGTTTCACATATTGCATAGTGTCATATATTCCAAGCCCTGCAGTTACTAATCCACCTGGACTATTTATATATAAATAAATTTCTTTTTTAGGATCCTCTGCCTCTAAAAATAATAGTTGAGCAGTAACAAGTGAAGCTACATTGTCATTTATCTGACCTGTTAAAAAAATTATTCTTTCTTTAAGAAGTCTTGAATAAATGTCGTAAGCTCTTTCACCTTTGCTAGATTGCTCAACCACCATCGGTACTAAGTTACTCATATGTTCTGATAAATTTGTTGTCATAAATTGATTCGACTTTATTTATACAACTTGGGATTACTTTTTGCTAACTTTTTTTGTTTTTTTAGTTGCTGGCTTTGATTTTGTTGTTTTTGTTGAAGTTTTTTTTTCCTTAGTAGTTTTTACTTTGGGTTTTTTTTCATGATCATGATCATGATTATGGTTATGTTTATGTGCTTCTTTTAAAATTTTTTCAGCTTCAGATTTTGAAATTTCTTTTTTATTTGCTTTGCCTTTTTCTTTAATTAAATTTAAAATTTTTTCTTCATATACTGTCCCCCTTAGACTAGCGACTGCAGAGGGATTTTTTTGATAAAAATCCATTACCATTTTTTCTTGTCCTGGCATCATTCTAAGTTGTTTCTGAACTTCATTCTGGATTTCCATCTCACTAACTTTAATTTGATTTTTCTCACCAAATTCATTTAAAATTAATCCAGTTTTTATTCTTGTCCTAGCTTTTTCTTCAAAACTTTTTTTATTTTCCTTTGCTTCTTCTTCGGGTATTCCTTGAGATAAAATTTTAACTTCCTCTACAACAAGGTTTTCAGGAACTTCCTCTACTTTAATTTTTTCAATTTCTTTCAAAATTTGATTTTTTGACAATTGGTCTAAAGAATTTTTATATTCATCATTTATTTGTCTAGAAATTAAGCTTTTAAGATCCTTTAAATCTTTTGCTCCAAGATTTTTTGCAAAATTATCATCTATTTTAACTTCCTCTGGTTGCTTAATATTTAAAATTTTACAAGTGAATTTAGCTTTTTTGTTTACTAATTCTTTCTCAGGAAAATTTTCTGGCAATGTGGCTTCAACAACTCTCTCATCGTTTTTTTTAACCCCAATTAGCTGCTTGTCAAAACCTTTGAGAAACAGATCTTTACCTAATGTTAATTGAGTATTTTTTCCCTCACTTCCTTTAAATTCTTTACCATCAACTGTTGATTTATAATCCAAAATTACCAAATCACCCTCTTTAGCATTTGCGTCTGGTTTTGAGTCCTTAAAATTTGGTTGATTTTTTGCAATTTCTTTAATCCTTTTATCTGTTTCGTCGTCATCAATTTTAACTATGTATTGGTCAAATTTTATATTTTCTAGTGGTTTAATATCAACCTTAGGTAATTCAGTAACAGATAACACATATTCCAGTTCTTTGTCCTCACCGTAAGTTTTTAAATCCATTTTAGGTTGACCAGCTGGTTTGATTTTGTTTTGTTCTAAAGCTTTTGTCGAAGAGTCTTTTAAAACTTTATCAAGAACCTCTCCAAATACTGCTTTACCAAATTGCCTTTTTAAAATCTCTTTTGGTACTTTCCCTGGACGAAAACCCTTAAGATTTACAGTTTCTTTTATCTCTTCATATTTTTTATCCATATAAGAGTTCATCGTCTCTTTATCGATTAAAATCTTGAGATCTTTGTTTAAACCTTTTTTATTTTCTACTGTGACTTTCATACTAATCTATTGGTAGGGCGAAAAGGACTCGAACCTTCACATGTTGCCATATTGGTTCCTAAGACCAACGCGTCTACCAATTCCGCCATCGCCCCACAAATTACGAGGTTTTTATATATTATTGAAACTATTTGTCCAATGACAAATATTAAAAATTTATCTATTTATTTAACTATTTTTATATAAAGTTTAAAAAATGATTATTTCTCCTTGTATAAGTATTTGTAAAACTGATCCTTCAACAGGATATTGTTACGGATGTGGGAGAAGTAATAATGAAAAGCAAGTATGGAAAAAACAAGATACAACGGATAATTGGAAAAAAAATAATATTGAAACAATAAAGAAAAGACTTTCCGGTTGGCAACTTGAAAGTTTTAACGAGTCTTATGAATTTAAGATAAATAATGGAATTTCTTTATTTAAAAAAAATCAAATTAAAGAATAACAAGGTAATGAATAAGGTTAAAATAATCAGTATTATTTATGCAATTGGAATATTAATTGGAGCTCTTTTTTTTGAAGTTTGGGCTGCAGAAACATCTTTTACCAAAACTATTGGTGTTTTTATATGGACAATCATATTTTTAATTACATTATTTTTTGCTGATAGAAATGAAAAAGAATAACTTTAGAGTATTTTTTTTAACAATTTCTTTTTTAATATTAAGTTTTAGCAAAGCTTATTCTGAAATAATTGTTTTGAGCAAATGCGATCATAAAGAGGATAAATTTTTAAAAAATGAATATATTTTGAACCTTAATGAATTAATTATGACTAGAAATTATATCTATAGTGAAAAAACATATCAAAAACTTAGAATTACTGATCTAAGTGTTAAAAAATCAAATATTTACGTAAGAAATATTTATGAAGAGGATGATAAAATTTTTACACTAAAACACGGCTACCCTCAGTTCTACACTCAAATATTATTTTATAAAGAAAAACCTGATATATTTATGAAATCAGTTTTAAATGGTATTGAAGGTGTTTCAAAAATTTCAACTTGTAAAAAAATTGAGAAATTTGATCAACAAAGTTAATCTTTTAACTTATCCTTATTTTTTTTAGTTTTTGAATTTTTAATCCTTAGGTTAAACCTACTATTTGTTATATTGGACCGATGTTTTGCAAAGGCCTGTTTTTGTGCTTGTCGCATCGCTCTTTTAGAGGACATAAGTTAATTTAATAATCTGTTTCTAAAGTATCAATAATTTTTAAATTTTTATTTGAAATTACTATTTCTCCTGAAGAAGAAGCGTAATCAAATATCTCAGATATTACAACATAGTGAGTTACAAAAATTAGATTTGTTTTTTTATCCCAATCTAATAAGAATTTTTGAAAATCTTTCATTTGACTTTTTTTATTGTGGGCAAATTTAGAGCTAAAAAAAGAATTTAAAAACTTTTGAGTTTCATAATTTTTAAAAGCTATAGAGGCAGTTTCTTTACATCTACACCATTCACTAGAATATACATTTTTTATTTTGATTTCATTTTCTACAAAAAACTTACCAATTTTTTTAGATTGAATTTTTCCGCTTTCACTAAGATTTCTTTGTGTGGAACAATCATAAATATTAAAATTTTCAGGATCACCGCCTCCAGGAGCATAAGCATGCCTTATAAATATTAAATTCCCTCCCTTTTTTAAGTTTTCAATTATATTTTTTTTTGAATCTGCTTTGACAGATGTATTTATAGATATAAGTAATATTAAAGTAATTTTTAAAAATTTCATTAATGAGTATTAAATTTAAAAAACTTAATAAGACAATTATAAATTGCAAAAAATGCAAAAGATTGCATAATTTTATTAAAAAAATTTCTACGGAAAAAAGAAAAAAAAATATTAATGAAAAATATTGGGGTAAACCTGTCACAGGATTTGGTGACGAAAATGCTAGACTTTTAATATTAGGCTTAGCTCCAGCTGCTCATGGAGGAACAAGAACCGGGAGAGCATTCACGGGTGATAAATCAAGTGATTTTTTGTTTAAATGCCTTTACAGAACAAAAATATCTAATCAGCGTAATTCAATTAGTTTAAAAGATGGTTTAAAACTAAAATCAACTTATATTACTAACATCCTTAAATGTGTGCCACCAGGAGACAAACCAACAACAAAGGAATTAAATAATTGTTCAAAATATTTTGGCTTAGAAATATCAAATCTTAAAAATTTAAAAACAATAGTAACACTTGGTAAAGTTGCTTTTGATAATTGTCTTAAATTTTATCAAAAAAATTATAACTTTCCTAATAAATTTAAATTTATTCATGGTGAAACATATTTTTTACCAAATAATGTAAAATTAATTGCTTGCTATCATCCTAGCCCTAGGAACGTAAATACTAAATTAGTTTCTGAAGAAATGATGATTGCATTATTTAGAAAAGTAAAAAAAATTTCTATTATTTAATTTTTTGAGATATATGGCTCAAACTTATCTAATATTAATTTAGGAATTTTAAGTGGTTTTGTCTTCTCATTAACAAAAACTAAATGAACTTTAGCCTCAACTATTAAAATTTTATTCCTATTTATTATTTGCCTCATAATAAATGAAGTTTTTGAAATCGAAGTTATATGAGACTTAATACATAACTCATCTTCCAAGTAAGCAGATTTTTTATAATCAATATTACATGATTTAACAATTATTAGTGCTTGAAAATTATCTTTAATTTTAACATTACTTAATCCAATTGTTTTTAGTGCCTCTGTTCTGGCCCTTTCAAGATATTTTAGATAATTTGCGTAATATACTACACCACCGGCATCAGTATCTTCATAATATACTTTGATCTTATGATTAAAAATATTTGTCATTAGGTGATGTTATCAAAAAATTTAAAAATTAAATATAAACTAAGATAAAAATGTAATCATGAAAATATATATAATATGGTTAATTGGGGTAGTTATTTGGAAATTGGTTTCCTAGTGTTCTTCCAATAGAGTAAGAACAGCTATATTGTTATCTTTTGCTACTATGGGTTTAAATAAATATTTTAAATTTTAATTTTTTGAAAAATAAATATTTTGATAATAAGCAATAGATTTTAATTTTGAATTATCTGTATCAGACATAATCGCTAATCCATCTAACTCATCAACATCTAAATTGTGAAATTTCTTAAAATCCTTTTTAACATTTGACTTGACTGTAACCCATTTATTTAAACTATTTTTTGTTGTGGATAATACATTGTCTATTGACTTTTTGGTGTATGGACTGGGCCAACTTTCACCAACTGCAACATTACTGGAAAAAACATAATTTATAGCTCTATTTGATAAGGGTGTTGCACCTGTTTTTTTCACAGCGAAAACACGGGCAGCAAAGTCATGGCCTTTTTTGTTTTTCTCATTAATACCTGACAAGTCTTTCTCTATCTTCCATGTTATATTGATGAATGGAGTTTTGTTTAAGTCTATATTAATTTCTTTTCCTAAACCAGATCCAGCGTTATTTGCAATTGCTTTAAGGTAGTTGCCATTTTCATTAGATCCCACTGAGTAAATTGTTTTATTGTCTGCTCCTCTTACTTTTCTTACCTTCAATTTTGATAGTTCAATCTCGCTAAATTCAAATACTCTAACTGTTTCAGCAAATGATGATAAATTAAATATAGATAGGATTAATACCAAACTTAATAGTTTTAACATGGTTATTTTTATAATTATTTTTTTTCAAAATACAACATTCAGTCACAATTTAAACATTCTTATTACAAAATTTATTATCATGTATAGTAAATGAAAACATTTTCAATTTTTATACTTCTAATTTATTGGTCTATAATAATCTTAGCGCCAGTAATGAGTAAAAATATTGATAAAAATTATCTAGGATCTAGACCACTGAACTTTAATAAGTAGACCTTCCGCCACTTATATCAAAGACAGCAGCAGTTGAGAAAGTATTTTCATTAGAAGAAAGCCAACAAATTAGTGAGGTAAACTCATGTATTTCGAGAAATCTCCCCCTTGGAACTTTAGAGAGCATCCTTTGAACATGTTCTATACTCATTTGATCTAAAATTCTTGTTTTAGCTCCTGCTGGAGTTACAACATTTACTGCAATATTTTTATCTGCCAATTCCTTTCCTAAAGATTTAGTTAGTCCAATAGTACCAGCTTTTGCTGCACTGTAAGCACTAGCATTTGCATTTCCATCTTTGCCTGCCACAGATGCAACATTAACAATTCTACCATAATTATTACTAATCATGTTGGGTACTATTGCTCTACAACAATTGAATGTTCCCATCAGGTTAATTTGAACAATTTTATTCCATTTCTCCACATCATACTCCCACAATGGTGCTGTTGGGCCTGTGATACCTGCATTGTTAATTAAAATATCAATTTTATATTTATTTGTTATTTCATCGACAATTTTTTTTATTTTAGCATAATCTGAAACATCAATTACATGATAATTTAAATTAAAGTTATCTATTTCTTTAGCTACAGTTTTAAGAAGTTTTTCATCGATATCCCAAATAAAGACTTTACATCCAGACTCCAAAAACTTTTTTGCAATATCTAAACCAAAGCCTTGGGCTCCTCCGGTTATAACTGCCGTTTGATTTTTAAAATCAAATTTATGCATCTTATTTATTTTCTGGCCAATAAATAATATATTACCCAAGAAATAAATGCACCAATAATCCATGCATATGATTGTAGAAACATTAAATTAGTATTCCATATTGTTGATGCGGAAAAAATAAATCCAAGAATTATCGAATAGGTACCTTTAATGTGCCATCCTCGAGAATAATAATAAACGCTTTGAATTTCAGCCGAATAAAGATCTTTATTACTTAAGGTTTGATTTTTTACAAAATAATAGTCTGCAACAATGACACCAAATAATGGTCCAAAAAAACAGCTAAATGTATCTAAAAATGATAAAATACCAACTTGACTTAAGACAGTTAACCAAAAAATCCCAACAATTAATCCCAGTAAGGACACAATATAACTTGCACTTTTTAAATTTAATTTATTTGGAAGAAAATTTATTAGTGAGTATTGTGAAGGAATAAAATTTGCGACTAAATTAGTTGATGCTGAGGCGATAATTATAAAGAAAAGAACAACTATCGTAACTTGCAAATTATCAAATTTACCGATTATATCTGTTGGATTTGTAAAAATTCTATCTAGATTTTGAAATTTTTGATTTAAAAAAACATCCGAACCAACAACAATAGCTACAGAAAAAAAAGAAAAAACAATTAAATTTAAAATTAAACTTAAATTTCCCTTATTTAAGTCTTTTTCATTTTTGACATATCTTGAAAAATCTCCAAAGCTCACAATTATAATTGAAAAGTAAGCAAAAATTGTAGCTGCAACTGTAAGCAATGGTAAAATATTATTTTGGTTTAGTAAATTTTCAAAGTTTAAAATATTTTTAAACGCTTGAGTGGTAGTTTTCACATCACTTAAAAATACTACAAGGAAAAATATTATCATCCCTACATAAACTATTATTGCTGAGTAATTGATTAGTTTTTTATTATATTGAATACCAATACTAAATAAGATTGTTTGTAATATAATTACTGCTATAATTGAGAACCAATCAATTAAATTAAGCCCAAGTAAAAAGGTTAAGAAAATTTCATGTTCTAACAAAGTATTATCTAGTGAAAAGATTGATATTCGTATGAGATAGACAACTAACTTTGATAAAAAATATGTTTGAATACCAAAAAGAAAAATTCCGACTAAACTTCTAACTAAACCAAAAAACTTTGCACCATTAAAACCTAATGAAGATCGTAAGAGAACTGCAAAAGGTAAGCCAAATTTTTGGGAAGGCCTGCCTATTAAATTACAGAAAATATAAACTAAAAAAGAACCTAAAATCGTTCCGAAAAATACAACAAAAGTGTTTAGACTATATATTATGTATAAAGATGCTATTAGAGAAAAACCAATTACGCTTTGTATATTTACCCCCCAGAAACAAAAAAGATCTTTCCAATTCCAGGTTTTGTAATTCGGATTTACAGTAACAAGATCCCAATTAGAAAGAGAGTATTTTACTTTTGGTTGATTCACTAGATTTATCTTAAACTAATAAACTTTACTGTCCATATAAGAGTGTCGGTAACCACAGAGCGATTTGAGGAAAAATTATAATTAAAACCAAACCGATAACCTGCAAAACCATGAATTGCATCATTCCATAATAAATATCTTTTAAATCCCACTCAGGCACAACTCCTTTCAAAAAATAAGCTGAAAGAGCTACGGGAGGAGAGAGCCAGGCGGTTTGTAAATTAACTGCAACCAAGATCGCGAACCAAGTTAGATTAAAACCTAAAGCCTCGACCAAAGGTAGAATAATAGGCACTATAATCATAACAATTGGCACCCATTCGAGTGGCCATCCTAATAAAAAAATCATCACCATTATCATTCCTAAAATTAAATATTTGTTCATTTCTAAACCTAGTAGAAACTCTGTTAATAATGTTGGAGTACCTAATCTTGCAAAAACTGCTCCAAAAAAGTTTGATGCAGCAACTAATACCATTATTAGTGCAGTTATTTCTAAAGTTTTGACTAAAGCTTCCTGTAATTTTCGTAAAGTTAATTTCTTATAAGCTAATGATAATAATAAAGCTCCCATTGCACCACAACCTGCAGCTTCTGTTGGTGTAGCAAATCCAAATAAAATACTTCCTAAAGCAGCAAAAACTAGAGCTGCGGGAGGAACCAGTCCTAAAAAAAATTCAATCCACACTTCTTTCATGCTTGCGGCTCGCATTTCCTCTGGAAGAACGGGACCTAATTTTGGATTAATCATACATCTGATTGTAGTGTAACCAGCATATAAACCTGCAAGAAGAATTCCTGGAACAATAGCTGCAGCAAATAAGTCAATTACTGGTATTTCCATGATTGGCCCCATTACAACAAGCATAATACTTGGAGGTATCAATATTCCTAAAGTGCCGCCAGCAGTTATAGTTCCTGCTGCAAGTTTAACATCATATCCAGATCTGTTCATTGATTTTGCAGCCATAATTCCTAAAATTGTAACTGATGCACCAACAATACCTGTAGCTGCAGCAAATATAACTGAAACGAATAAAACTGCGTAATATAAAGAGCCTTTAACTTTTGCAAGCATCATTTGAAATGCAGAAAATAATCTTTCCATCAAACCTGCCTGTTCCATCATAATGCCCATGAAGACAAAGAGCGGGACGGCGGCGAGTGTTTGTTCAGTCATTACCATTGAAAATTGGAGTGTCATTAAATAAAAGACAAGTTTTCCAAAACCAAGATATCCAAAAACAAAACCTAAAAAAATTAATGTAAAGGAAATCGGAAAACCAACGAATATAGCAAAAAGCATTACCCCTACAAGAATGAAACCTAAAATGGCTGGATCAATAAGTTCCGCAATCATTTTTTTTCTCCAGGCCATTCACCTTTAGTTGCAGCCCAATAACTCTTAAATAACTCTGAAATTCCTTGAATTAATAAAAAAATAATTCCTACTAATAAGCATGTCTTAATAGGCCACATGTATGGCATCCATGTAGTATCCATACCCTTCTCGCCTCTTTGAATAGACTCTCCAACAAAACCAATGGTCATGTATAAGAAAACTAGTAATCCTGGGAAATAAAATAAAAGATACAACCAAAAATCTATCTTACCTTGATTTTTGGTTTTAAAATTTCTATATAAAAAATCAGCCCTTATGTGCACTCCCTTAGAAAGTGCATATGCGGCACCCAACATAAATAATGCACCATACAAAAATCGACTTATATCGTACGCCCAAATTGTTGGAGCTAAAAATAATTTTCTTGCAAGAACCTCATAAGTCATCGCAAAAATTAATGGCATTAATATCCAACAAACAACATTACCAACCCATTTACTGAATTTATCAATGTTAACTATAGAACTCGCCATCCATGACGGCATATCCTCTGGCATTTTACCTGAACCACCACGCCTTTCAGCAATCATTTCATCAGATATATCTAATTTAGTTGGTTCGTCTGCCATATGAAATTTGTTAAAATATTAGAGCGGACTTCATAGTCCGCTCTAATTATATAGTTTAGATTAATTACTGATTACTTTAATGTTGCTGCGTGAGCCATTCCTAGCTTAGCATTTGACATTTGAGCACCACTCCAAAAAGGAACAGCAATATCAGCAAAGTTTTTCATTGAAGTATAAACTTCATTGAAAAATTTATTTTCTGCAGCATTCTTATTTAAAGAAGC
>CACKHN010000009.1 GCA_902599995.1 uncultured Pelagibacteraceae bacterium | reverse complement strand
TCGATTAAAGCAAATAAATTTCAAAGTGGATTTATTTATCAATATGCGTTCGTAATGCTTGTAGGTTTTTCTGCCTTTTTAACTTTTTTAATTGTAAGATAATGAACTTTCCTATTTTATCATCTCTAATTTTACTACCAATAGTTGGAGCACTATTTTTATTTTTCACAAAAGATAAAGAAGGAAATAATTTAACAGCAAAATATGTTGCTTTATTTACCACAATTGTAAATTTTTTTATTTCAATTTATTTGTGGATATCTTTTGATCAAACAACCTCTTCCTTTCAATTTGTTGAGGAAAGAGTTTGGATAAAAGATTTTATTAATTACAAAGTCGGAGTAGATGGAATTTCAATTTTATTTATTTTATTAACGACTTTTATAACACCTCTATGTATTGTTTCTGTAAATAATACAGTCAAAAATAGATTAAGAGATTTCTTAATTGCAATATTAATTATGGAAAGTTTCATGATTGGAGTTTTCTGTGCTCTTGATTTAGTTGTTTTTTATCTGTTCTTTGAAGCTGGATTAATTCCAATGTTTTTAATAATAGGTATTTGGGGAGGTCCAAAAAGGGTTTACTCGGCATTCAAATTTTTTCTATACACTTTGCTAGGATCTGTTTTGATGTTAATTGCAATAATATCTATTTATTGGATATCAGGTACTACAGATGTAATTGCACTTTACGAACTAGGCATTGATGCAAAATACCAAAATCTATTATGGCTCGCATTTTTTAGTTCTTTTGCTGTGAAAACACCAATGTGGCCAGTTCATACATGGCTACCAGATGCACATGTTGAGGCACCTACAGCAGGATCTGTTCTATTGGCTGCGATATTACTTAAAATGGCAGGTTATGGTTTTATTAGATTTTCTATTGGATTGTTTCCTGTTGCATCAGAAGTTTTTACACCATTAGTTTATACTTTAAGTGTGATAGCAATTATTTTCACGTCTTTCATAGCTTTAATGCAAGAAGATATGAAAAAACTAATTGCATATTCGTCAGTAGCACACATGGGTTTCGTTACTCTTGGAATTTTTACTCTCCAACAACAAGGTTTAGAAGGAAGTATAATTCAAATGTTGAGCCACGGACTAGTTTCAGCAGCATTATTCTTATGTGTTGGCGTTGTATATGATCGGATGCACTCAAGATTAATTAAAACATACGGCGGTATAGTTACAATCATACCTAAGTACTCGATCTTATTTATGTTATTTACATTAGCTGCACTAGGCTTACCTGGTACCTTTGGTTTTGTCGGTGAATTTTTAATATTAATGGGTACTTTTAAAGATAATTTTTTGGTAGCAGTAATTGCAAGTTTTGGAGTAATTTTAGGAGCTGCTTACATGTTGTGGTTATATAAAAGAGTCATTTTTGGAAAATTAGTTAACGAAGACTTAAAACAAATGGTAGATTTGAATAGATCTGAGTACTTAATGTTAACTTGCTTAGCAGTACCAACATTATTTTTTGGATTTTATCCAGAACCATTATTTAACACTATAGAAGTATCAGTGACAGATTTAATTAATATGCATAATTTAAACATAGCGAGCAAGTAATATGGACAATCTTAATCTAGTTTTACCTGAAATATTAGTTTCATTATCAATAATGTTCTTATTGATTTTAGGTGTTTTTAAAAAAAATAGTTCACTATTAACTTTTAATCTATCTTTAGTCACAATTTCAGTTGCAATAATTCTTACTATTAACGAAACTTTCTCACTTAATAGAATTACTTTATTTAATGGAGGTATTGTTATTGATCAAATGGCTTCATTAATGAAAATAATAACATTGATAGGTGCTTTTTTAGTTTTAGGTATTTCATCTACTTATCTCAAATCATTTAAAATTTTTAAAATTGAGTATCCAATTTTAATATTGAGCTCTGTATTAGGAATGATGATAATGATCAGCTCTAATGATCTTATGGTTTTTTATATGGGATTAGAATTACAATCTCTAGCTCTTTATGTTTTAGCAACTTTTAATAAAGACCAATTAAAGTCTTCTGAAGCTGGATTAAAATATTTTGTTTTAAGTGCACTATCATCTGGTTTATTATTGTATGGTTGTTCATTAATTTATGGTTTTTCAGGATCAACAAATTTTGATATAATTGCAAATCAACTTACATCAGATGAGTATGCTTTAACTTTTGGAATCGTTTTTATATTAGTTGGTTTAGCATTTAAAATTTCTGCAGTTCCATTTCATATGTGGGCGCCAGATGTTTATGAGGGGTCCCCAACAACAGTAACACTCTTCTTTACAATGGTACCCAAAATTGCAGCTCTTACTGTGTTTATAAGATTTTTATATGTTCCATTTTTAAATTTAATTGATCAATGGCAGATGATTATTGTTTTTTTATCTATAGCTTCTATGATTTTTGGAGCAATCGCAGCAATAGGTCAAACTAATATTAAAAGACTTGTTGCATATAGTTCAATCGGACATGTTGGATATACTTTAGCAGGTCTGGCCACTGGCTCTAATGACGGAATTCAAAGTTCAATAATATACATTTCTATTTATGTGGTAATGAATTTAGCTCTATTTTCATGTTTATTGATGTTAAAAAGAAATGACCAATATTATGAGGATTTTGATGATCTTTCAGGCCTTTCAAAAAACCACCCAGTGTTGTCATTATCTTTATTAATAATATTATTTTCACTTGCCGGGATACCACCCTTGGCTGGTTTTTTTGCAAAATTCTACGTATTTAAAGCTGTAATTGAACAATCGATGTACTTCTTAGCAATAGTTGGATTGCTATCAACTGTAATTGCAGCATTTTATTATCTAAGAATTATTAAAATAATTTATTTTGATAAAGAAAAAGAAAAATATGACTCTGATCATGGAATATGGCTCAAATTTTCACTTACTTTTTCAACAATATTAATTCTTTTGTACTTCATTTTTCCAAGTAAATTAATTGAGGTTGTTTCAAGAATTATTATTATTTAATGAAATTTAAAAAGTTTAAATTCAAGAGGGTTAAAAGCACAAACTATACTGCTATCAGAATTATTAAAAAAACACATTGTAAATATGGAATGATAATTTCAGAGTCTCAAACAAATGGCAAAGGTCAATATGGCAGAAAGTGGATTTCACATAAAGGAAATTTGTTTGTAACTTTCTTTCATGAATTAAATAAAATTAAATTATCCATTGCAACAATTACAAAATTAAATTGTTTATTGATAAAAAAATTAATATCGAAATATACTAATAAAAAAATTTTCTATAAAAAACCGAATGATCTTTTGATTGATAGGAAAAAAATATGTGGAATCTTACAAGAAATAATTTTTATGCAGAATAAAAAATACCTTATTACGGGAATAGGTATAAACATTAACAAAAGTCCTTCTATAAAAAATTGTCCAACTACCAATTTAAATGAGTTAACAAATAAGCATATTAAAATTAATGAAATAGAAAAATCATTGAAGCAAATTTTTGAAAACAATTTAATAAAAATATATAATCCAAAGGTTAATAATTAATGTATATTTTAGGTGATATAGGAAATACTGAAACAAAAATTTGGTTAGTTTCAAAAAAAAATAAAATTATAAAAAAAATAAACTTTTCATCAATACAAATAACAAATAATAAATTATCGAAAATATTTAAAAAAAACAATTTTAACCTTAAGTATATAGAAAAAATTCTTTTTTGTAGTGTTGTACCACAAACTTTTAGTTTAATAAAAAAATTTCTATCTAAGAAAACTAATAGAAAATGTTATGAAGTTAAAAGTTTAAATTTAAAATCTTTAATTAAAGTTAAAGTTGACTACAAACAAATAGGTTCGGACAGAGTAACTAATGCAATTAGCTTAATGAATGGTAAAAATAATTTTATTATTTTAGATTTTGGAACAGCTACAACATTTGATGTTATAATCAAAAATATGTACTATGGGGGAATAATTGCACCCGGTGTAAAATTATCTCTTAATTCTCTTTCAGATAAGGCAACACTGATTCCAAAGATTAACTTGAAAAAAATAACCAAAGTTATTGGAAATAATACAATCTCAGCCGTGAGATCAGGTTTTTTCTGGGGATATGCAGGTTTAATTGACAATATTATTAATTTAATTAAGAAAGAAACTAGAAAAACTTTTAAAGTAATTATAACTGGAGGATTTTCAGGTTTATTTAAAAACTCAATAAAAACGAAAGTTAGTCAAAATCAAGATATTACAATTAAAGGTCTAATTAAAATTTCAAAGTTAATTAAATAATATGAAAGATGAACTATTATTCTGTCCATTAGGTGGATCTGGTGAAATTGGAATGAATATGAATTTGTTTGGCTTTGGTCAACCAAGTAATCATAAATGGATAATGGTTGATATAGGAGTTACTTTCGCAGATGATACTATTCCAGGTGTTGATTTAATTTATCCTGATCCAGGATTTATAGTTGAGAGAAAAGATAATTTGCTTGGAATTGTAGTTACTCATGCACATGAAGATCATATTGGAGCAATTGCTCACTTATGGCCTAAATTAAAATGTAAAATTTTTGCAACACCATTTACAGCTCTATTGATCAGAGAAAAATTTAAAGAAAAGCAAATTGATATAACAAATGATTTACAGATTGTAGAGTTGAACGGGTCAATACATTTAGAACCATTTGAAATAGAATACATCACTTTAACTCACTCAATTTTGGAACCAAATGGTCTTAGAATTAAAACGCCGGCTGGAGTTATTTTACATACTGGTGATTGGAAAGTAGATCCTAATCCACTAATTGGTGACAACATAAATGATAAAAGATTAAAAGAAATTGGAAACGAAGGTGTGCTTGCCATGATATGCGACTCAACAAATGTTTTTAGTGCTGGTAGATCAGGGTCTGAGTTAGATGTTAGAAAAAATATGTTAAATGTAATGTCGCGCTTAAAAAAGAGAATTATTATCACATCCTTTGCTTCAAATGTAGCTAGAATGGAAACAGCTTTTTATTGTGCCGAACAAACAGGTAGACAAATTTCTCTTGTAGGTAGATCTATGCACCGTATTTATAAAGCAGCTCGTCAATGTGGATATTTAAAAAGTACTATTGAACCTATTGACCCTCGTGAAGCTAAAAATTTTTCTCGAGAAAAAATAGTCTATTTATGCACTGGAAGCCAAGGCGAACCTATGGGGGCTATGATGAGAATTTCCAGTTATATTCACCCAGATGTTTATATTGAAAAGGGTGATGCTGTAATATTTTCATCTAAAATTATTCCTGGAAATGAAAAAAAACTATACAAACTTCATAATCAACTAGTTAAAGATGGTATAGAAGTAATATCAGAGGAGACTGAATTCGTTCATGTTTCAGGACATCCGAATAGAGAAGATCTTAAAGATATGTATCAGTGGGTAAAACCTAAATGTGTTATTCCTGTTCACGGTGAGCACAGGCACATGATTGAACACATTAATTTTGCAAAAGAGATGCAAGTTCCACACCCTGTTCAAGTAGAAAATGGTGATATTGTTAAACTTTTTCCAGGCGATAAGCCCGAAGTTTATGATAAGGCGCCAAGTGGCAGATTATACCTAGATGGAAATGTAAGTGTTGATCCTGAGTCTCAGTCAATCAAAGATAGAAAAAACCTTAGTGTTAATGGTTATTTAGAGGTTACGCTGATGATTACACCAAAGGGTAATATTCATAGCAATCCTGTTTTATCTTTTCGAGGTTTACCTGTTGATGATAAGGACGAATTTGTTTACGGTTTAGAAGATGAGATTGAAAAAACTTCAAGGTCTTTCAGAGTTGGAAGTAGACAACAAGAGCACAATCTTATTGATGCGCTAAAAATTGCTTGCAGAAAATTTTCAAAAGAAAAAACTGGAAAAAAACCATTTACGAATATTAACTTAGTTCGGATTTAATGAGTGGAACGGGATTAGCTATAATCTATGTAATAATCTGGTGGATAATTTTTTTTGCAATCTTACCAATAGATGTAAATAGAACAAAAATTGTTAAAATTGATGGAGAAGATCCTGGATCACCAGAAAATCCTAAAATGATTAAAAAATTCCTCTATTGCACCGGAATAACTACTATTATTTTTGTAATAATTTACTTATTAATTAAATTTGAATATTTAAATTTAAGAAATATGATCACCTGAGATGTTATTATCTAAATCATTTATCCCTATTTTAAAAAATAATCCTTCTGAAGCTAAAATTAAGTCGCATCAATTAATGTTGAGGGTAGGAATGATTAAACAAGCTTCGGCAGGAATTTATTCATGGTTACCTCTAGGTTTTAAAGTAATGAAAAAAATTGAGGATATAGTAAGACAAGAACAAAATAAAATTGGTGCACAAGAAATCTTAATGCCCACAATTCAATCAAGTGAAATTTGGAAAGAAAGTGGTCGGTATGAAGATTATGGTGAAGAAATGCTTAGAATAAAGGATCGTCAAAATCGTGAGATGCTTTATGGACCAACTAACGAGGAGCAAGTGACAGAAATTTTTAGATCTTCATTAAAATCATACAAATCTCTTCCACAACTTCTTTATCATATTCAGTGGAAATTTAGAGACGAAATTAGACCAAGATTTGGAATAATGAGAGGTAGAGAATTTTATATGAAAGACGCTTACTCTTTTGATGTTTCTGATGAAGAAGCATTCTATTCTTATAACAAATTTTTTTTATCTTACCTAAGAACTTTTAAAAGATTATCTTTAATCGCTATTCCAATGGCAGCTGATACAGGACCAATTGGAGGAAATTTATCCCATGAATTTATTATTTTAGCTGATACTGGTGAAAGTAAAATTTTTACTGATAAAAGAATTTTTGACTTAAATAGTAATGATACAGAATTGAAAAAAAAATCCTTACAACAGATGAGAAAAAAATATGAACAATACTATTCTGTAACAGATGAAAAATTCAACAAGGAGGAATTTGAAAAAGTTGTATCTGAAGAAAATAGATTGATAACAAAGGGAATTGAAGTAGGACACATTTTTTATTTTGGAGATAAATATTCAAAAGCCATGGGTGCTTCAGTAGATTTACCTGGCGGTAAGAAGGACTTTGTTAAAATGGGCTCATATGGAATAGGTGTATCTAGACTAGTTGGAGCGATTGTTGAGGCTAAATATGATGACAAAAATGAAATCATGAAATGGCCATTGTCTGTTGCTCCTTATGATATTGCTTTGGTTCCGATGATAAATAAAAATGACACATCAGCTTTAGATAAAGCGATCAATATTAATAAAGAATTAATTAAAAATAATATCGATTCTTTAATTGATGATACTGAAGAAAATTTTTCATCAAAAATAAAAAAAATGAATTTAATTGGTGCTCCTTATCAAATCATTATTGGTAAAAAATCAGAGGGTGATTTGTTAGAGTTTAAAGAAACGGGAAAAGAAACCGAAAATTTATCTTTAGCCAAAATTATAGAAATTCTTAAAAAACAAAAAAATTCAAATTGATTTCTAATTTAGAAAAAGAAATTACACTAAGGTTCTTAAAAGCTCGTAAAAATGACGGGTTTTTAAATGTTATATCCATCTTTTCATTCATTGGTATTAGTCTTGGTGTTGCTGTTCTTATAATTGTGATGTCAGTAATGAATGGATTTAGAACCGAGCTAATCAATAAAATAGTCGGATTTAATTCTCATTTGACTATAAAATCTTATGATCAAATAATCGATAAAAGTAAAATAGATAATGGTGCATTAAAATCTATTTCTGAAAGTGCATTATTTAGTAATTCTGGTGAGGCCATAATTTTAAAAAATGAAACCTCAAAAGGAATTGTTTTAAGAGGTTATCAAAGTGACGATTTTTCTAAATTAGAAATTATAAAAAAAAAAAATTTTAAAGGGAATAAAATCAATTTAGAAAAGAATTCTATCTCGATAGGTAATGAACTTAGTTTTTCCTTAAATCTTAAAATTGGAGATGAGATAAAAATTTTATCACCTAGTGGTGTAAAAACTATAATTGGAAGCATGCCTAAACAAAAAACGTTTTTAGTTACATCAATATTTAATAGTGGTTTAGCAGAATTTGATAATAATATTGCATTAATTAATTTATCCACTCTTGAAGATTTTTTTGGCTTTCAGCAAGAGCAAAGAAATTTAGAAATTTATTTAAAAAATCCAAAAAACATAGAAAAACAAAAATTCGCATTTCAAAAGGTTTATGATAAAGAACTTGTCTATAGTTGGGCGGATATGAATAGCTCTCTATTTTCAGCATTAAAAGTAGAACGAAACGTTATGTTTATAATTTTATCTTTAATTATTATTGTTGCCGCTTTTAATATTATTTCAGGTTTGACAATCTTAGTTAAAAATAAAACGAAAGATATTGCTATTTTAAAATCAATTGGAGTATTAAATAAATCAATCGTCAAAATTTTCTTTTTAATTGGAATAATTATAGGAACCTCTGCTACTATTTTTGGGATTTTTTTAGGGGTAACATTTTCTCTCTATGTTGAAAATTTAAGACAATTTTTAAGCTCAACTTTTAACATAAGCTTATTCCCGGAGGAAATTTATTTTTTAAGTAAAATGCCTTCAGAAATAAATTTAAACTCAATATTGATTATATCGATCTGTTCAATATTTATAACAATTGTGGTTTCAATATTTCCTGCTCTAAAAGCTGCTAAACTTGATCCAATCAAAGCATTGAAATATGAATAAATTTTTAAAATTAAAAAATATCTCAAAAACTTTTGAAACCAGTAAAAAGCTAAAAGTTATAAAAAATTTGTCATATAATTTTAGTAAAGGTAAAATTTACTCCTTAATGGGTCCTTCTGGCTCAGGTAAGTCCACTTTGTTAAATCTAATTTCTTTAATAGATAATCCCTCTTATGGTTCTATTAAATTTAATGATCATGAAATTAATTATGCTGAAAAAGAGAAAAATGATAAATTTAGAGCAAAAAAAATTGGAATTGTTTATCAACAAAATAATTTATTGCCTGACTTTACATCATTGGAAAATATTTATTTAGCAAGTTTATCAATTAACAATGATAAAGATTTAGCAATTTCAAAAGCAAAACAATTGTTAAAAAAAATAGGCTTATCAAACAGAGCTGATCATTATCCTTCCCAACTATCTGGCGGAGAAGCTCAAAGGATAGCTATTGCAAGGGCAATAATTAATGATCCAGAGATAATTTTAGCTGATGAGCCAACGGGTAGTTTGGATATGAGAACAGCAAAAGTAATATTTAAATTATTAAAGGATCAAAAGAGATCAAACAGATTAATTATATTTGCAACTCATAATAGATTTTTTGGTAATAAGGCAGATTGCCTATTGGAGATATTAGATGGTAATATAAAGGCATCTAATGGCTGAGTCTTTACCGCAAAACTTTAATCATCTTAAAATTCATACACAATACTCTATTTGTGAAGGTGCTATTAAAATCGATGATCTTAAAGAGTATTCAAAAAGTAATAAAATAAAATCATTAGGTCTTTGTGATACTTCTAATCTATGTGGAGCATTAGAATTTGCTGAAAAAATATCAAAATCTGGAACTCAACCTATCATTGGAACCCAAATTAACTTTAAAATTCATGATACAATTGGATTACTACCTTTATATGCTCTTAATGAAACAGGTTATAAAAATATTATCAATTTATCATCAGCATCCTATCTGGGAAATGATGAACTTTCTGATCCGCATGTAACATTTGATTATTTATTAAATAATTCTGAAGGTGTTGCATTGTTTTCCGGAACTGTTTTTGGTTTGTTTGGAAAACTATTTGATAAGGGAAAATTTACTGAAATACATGATTTATATAATAAAATTAAATTAAAATTTGGTGATCGTTTTTATATAGAAGTACAAAGGCACAAAGATCTTAATGAAACCGGCTTTGAAAAATTTAATTTAAATAAATCTTCAGATTTAGAGATACCAATAATAGCAACAAACGAGGTATATTATTTAAATAAAGATATGCATGAAGCGCATGATGCATTGATTTGCATAGGCAACAAAACTTATGTTAATGAAAAAAATAGATTAAAATTAAGTGATCAACATTATTTTAAAAATAATTCTGAGATGTCAGAATTATTTGCCGACTTACCTGAAGCATTAGAGAATAATTATAATTTTCCTTTAAGATGCAATTTTAGGCCTTTGTTTTCAAATCCTATTTTACCAAATATAAGTCAAGATAAAGGAGGAGACGCTGATGAAATTTTAAAAAAAGAATCTTTAGAAGGTCTTAGAACTAAATTTGAAAAAGTATTCAGAATCAGTATTAATGATATTGATACAGAAAAAAGTTATTTAGACTACAAAAAAAGATTAGATCATGAGCTTTCGATAATTATTGAAATGAAATATGCAAGTTATTTTCTAATCGTGTCAGATTATATCAAATGGGCTAAAAATAATGACATACCAGTTGGTCCTGGTAGAGGTTCAGGTGCAGGATCTTTAGTTGCTTGGTGTTTATCTATTACAGATGTAGATCCAATTAAATTTAATTTAATATTTGAAAGATTTTTAAATCCAGATCGAATATCTATGCCTGATTTTGATATCGATTTTTGTGAGGATAAAAGAGATCTTGTTTTTGAGTATTTAACAAAAAAGTACAAAGATAGTGTTGCTCACATAATCACCTTTGGAAAATTAAAAGCTAGAATGGTCATTCGCGATGTCGGTAGAGTTTTGGGATTATCCTATGGTTTTGTAGACAGTATTTCTAAAATGATACCTTTTGATCCCTCGAGACCACAAAACTTAACACAATGTATAGCTGGAGAACCAAGGCTTCAAAAACTAATCAAAGAAGATCCAAAAGTTAAAAAATTAACTGATTTATCACTCCAACTTGAAGGTCTGAATAGAAATGTTGCAACTCATGCAGCAGGAGTAGTTATTGCTGATAGAAAACTGACTGAAGTAGTTCCTTTATATAAAGACAAATCTGCAAATTTGTTATTACCCTCAACTCAATTTGACATGTATTCAGCTGAAAATGCAGGTCTGATAAAATTTGATTTTTTGGGTTTGAAAACTTTAACTGTAATTAACAATACTCAAAAGTTAATCAAAAAAAATTATAAGGATTTTGATATAGAAAAAATTGATTTTGGGGACCAAAAGGTTTTTGATTTATTATCAAGCGGTAAAACTGTTGGGTTATTCCAGATTGAAAGTGCTGGAATGAGAGAAGCCTTGATACAAATGAAACCAAATCATATAGAAGATATTATTGCTCTCGTAGCTTTATATCGACCAGGACCAATGAGCAACATTCCAACTTATAATGATTGTAAGCATGGGAAGCAAAAACCTGATTATTTACATCCATTATTAGAGGATATTTTAAAACCTACTTATGGAGTAATTATTTATCAAGAACAAGTAATGCAAATCGCACAAAAGTTATCTGGATTTACTGCTGGTCAAGCAGACCTACTTCGAAGAGCAATGGGTAAAAAGAAAAGGGCTGAACTTGAAAAGCAAAAACAAGGTTTTATCGATGGAGCGATAAAAAATGGAATTGCAAAAGATGTTGCAGCTGGAATTTTTTTAAAAATAGAACCTTTTGCAGAATATGGATTTAACAAAAGTCATGCAGCTGCTTATGCAATAATTTCATATCAAACAGCTTTTTTAAAGACTTATTATACAAAAGAATTTATTGCTGCATCAATGACTATGGATATTTCTAATCAAAATAAATTAAGTGAGTTCTACGAAGAATTAAATAGACTGAATGTTCAAGTTGTTCGACCAGATATAAACCAATGCTATGCTGATTTTAGAACTAAGAATGGAAAGTTTTATTATGCTTTGGGAGGTATTAAAGCAGTGGGTTATGAAGCAATTTCAAATATTATTGAAGAAAGGATTGCTAATGGAAAATTTTTGTCAGTTAATGATTTTTTAAACCGAGTAAATCCTAAAGATATAAACAAACTTCAATTAGAAGGGTTAGTAAAAGCAGGTGCTTTCGATAATATAAATTCAAATAGAAAAGCTATATTTGAGTCAATACCTAATATTATAACTAAAAGTAAAAATATATTTGAAAGTAAGTCAGCAAATCAAATTGATTTATTTTCTGAGGATAAAGTTATCCAGGACGATATAATAAATAAAATTGAAGATTGGAACTTTGAAGAAAGACTTGCCAAAGAATTTGAAGCAGTAGGTTTTTTTATTTCAGATCATCCATTAAATCAATTTACTGAAATATTTAATGATTACAAAATAAATGAATATAGCAAACTTATATCGAACGATGAAATGAAAAATTCTAATATAGCGGCTACCTTGCTTAAATTACAGGAGAGAAAAACAGCAAAAGGAAATTCTTATGCGGTGTTGAAATTAACAGATCTATCTAGTGTTTTTGAGTTATTTATATTTTCTGATATGCTTGAATTAAACAGAGAAATTTTGAAAGAGGGTAATTCCTTAATATTAAATTTAGTTAAAAATATAACTGATGATGAAAATCGTTTTAAAAGAATTAATGTTCAAAAAATATCTTCATTAAAAGAATTATTTAATAGCCCAATAAATGAAGTTTGTTTTGAGGTCAGTTCTACAGACCAGGTCCAGGTGGTATCAAAAATTTTAGAAAAGGATGGCAAAACATCAGTAAAACTTAATTTAGTTACTGGGGATAATATTCTTCAATTTAAGCTCAAAAATAAAAAAAAACTGGATAGAAAATCATTAAATTTGTTAAGAAAACAGCAAATAAAGGCCACTATCTCATAAATAAAACTTGTTAATTTAATAAAATATTTGTAAATAAAACTAATTTTAAATTAACACGCACACAGTTGTTGGTTTTATACCTCCGGTCCTTATTTGGAATTACTGTGGTGGCTTAACCGGGAATAAATATGAAAATACCTAACGTTACAATTCAACAATTATTAGAAGCAGGCGTACACCTTGGTCATAAAACTTTGAGATGGAATCCAAAAATGAAGAAATACATTTTTGGAAAAAGAGACTCAATCCATATTATTGATTTAACTCAAACATTAGAGTTAACAAAAGTGGCTTTAGAAAAGGTTTACAGTACAATTGCTAATAATGGAAAAATTTTATTTGTCTCTACTAAAAAACAAGCTTCAGAGGCAATAGCAGAAGTAGCAAAAGAGACAGATCAATATTTTGTTAATTATAGATGGTTAGGTGGAATGCTCACTAATTGGGGAACAATTTCAAATTCAATTAAAAAATTGAAAAAATTAGAAATAGACCTGTCTGCTGAAAATCGAGGGTTTACAAAAAAAGAGCTTTTAAAAATGAGTGTTAAAAAAGACAAACTTCAAAGGTCTTTAGGTGGAATTGCTGAGATGAAAAAAGTTCCTGATCTAGTTTTTGTTATAGATACAAATTATGAATCTTTAGCGATTGCAGAGTCGGCTAAGCTTGGGATACCTATAATTGCAATTTTAGATAGTAATTCAAATCCTGAAAATATTGATTTTCCAATTCCTGGAAATGATGATGCTAGGAGAGCAATTGATTTATACTGCAATCTAATAAAGGAAACTATAAACAGTGCTAAAAGCACTATCCCAATCGAAGAGACAAAACTAGATTTAATTAAAGATGATAAAAAAGATGAAGTTAAATCAAAAACAATCCAAGAATTAGACAGAGAAAAGTTAGACCAAAAATTCTCAAAAGAAACTAAGGAGAATTTAAATTAATATGAGTGACATAGAGAATGTAAAGAAATTAAGAGAAGCTACTGGCGCAGGTTTCAAAGATTGTAATCTTGCTATAAAGGAGTCTGATGGAGATTTAGACAAGGCAATTGAAATCCTAAGAGTAAAAGGGATTTCTAAGGCCTCAAAAAAAATGTCTCGAGACGCTAAAGAAGGTGTTGTTGTTGTAAGTGGAAATGAGACGAAAACGTCTATTATTGAAGTAAATTGTGAAACTGATTTCGTTGCAAAGAATGAAGACTTCATTGGCTTTGTGAAAGAACTTAGTGAATTAAATAATCAAATTAATTCAAATATTGATGAACTAAAAAAATCAAAGATGAATAACGGTCAAACTGTAGATGAAAACTTAGTTTCTTTAATTGCAAAAATTGGTGAAAAAATAACAATAGGTAAATCTAAAACAATTGAAAATACAAATGGTGTTAACAATCATTACCTACATACAGTTGTAAAGGATAACGTAGCTAAACTAGCAGTTTTAGTATCAATTGAAACTAATGAAAAGTCTGAAGCTGTAAAGACTTTTAGTAAACAGCTTTCTATGCATATAGCAGCGTCTAATCCTTTAGCTTTAGAGTCAAATCTTATAGATCAGGCTATTATTGACAAGGAACAAGAGCTGGTTACAGAGGAATTAAAAAATTCTGGAAAACCTGAGGAAATAGCAAATAAAATAAGTTTAGGTAAGATGAAAAAGTTTAAGGAGGAAAATGCTCTTTTAACCCAAGCTTGGGTTATGGAGCCCAAAAAAAAAGTAAAGGATATTTTAAAGGAACTTTCTATAGCTGATCTAAAAATTAGAGAATTTTACAGAATTAAAATTGGAGAATAAATGTTTGATGAAAAATCTTACAGCCTTAAAATGGATAAAGCCCTTGAGGTATTTTCCAAAGAATTATCTTCACTAAGAACAGGTCGAGCAAACGCAGCAATGTTAGATTTGGTCAAAGTTGATGTTTATGGTCAGCAAATGCCAATTAATCAAGTAGGAAGTATAACAACACCAGAACCCAGGATGATAAATATTCAGGTTTGGGATCTAAACAATGTTACATTAGTTGACGCAGCAATAAAAAAATCAGATCTAGGATTAAATCCACAAATAGATGGACAACTGATTAGATTACCAGTTCCAGAACTTAATGAAGAAAGAAGAACCGAACTTAAAAAAATAATTAAGTCAGTTGGTGAAAAATGTAAGGTTTCAATTAGAAATATCAGAAGAGAAGCAAATGAAGATTTAAAAAAGCTTTTAAAGTCAAAGGAAATTGGTGAGGATGTGGAAAAAACACATGAAAAAAAAGTTCAAACAATAACTGATGATCACATCAAGTCAGTGGATGAAAAAGTTTTATTAAAAGAAAAAGAAATAATGACCATATGAACCCTTTAAAACATGTAGCCATTATTATGGATGGTAATGGTAGATGGGGTTTAAAACATAAAAATTCTAGGAATGCTGGACATAAAGCCGGTCTAAGCACAGTAGAAAAGATTATTAAATCTTCAATAAAAAATAAAATAAAATTTCTTACATTATTCGCTTTTTCTACAGAAAATTGGAAACGCCCAAAAAAAGAAATAAATTACTTATTTAGTCTTTTACAAAGTTTTTTAAGTGACAAAATTACTGAATTAAACAATCAAGGAATAAAACTCAAGATAATCGGTAAAAAAAATTTTTCAAAAAAATTGAATAAATTGTTATCATCATCTGAAAATAAAACATCTTCTAATACAAAGATTCAAATTAATTTAGCTCTTAATTATGGATCCAAAATTGAATTGATAAACGCATTTGAAAATGTACAAAAAAATAAAGAAAAAATTAATGAAAAAAATATAGTCAAATATCTTTTAACTAAAAATATTCCTGATCCTGAAATATTGATCAGAACAGGAAACACAAAAAGATTGAGTAATTTTTTGCTATGGCAGTTAGCATATTCTGAGATTTTTTTTGTTAAGAAACTATGGCCAGATTTTAATGAGAAAGATTTTGATTATATAATTAAAAAATTTAAAAATATCAAAAGAAATTTTGGCAAAATATAATGAACAATTTATCACAAAGAATTATTACTTCAGCTGTATTATTGTTTATTCTTTCACTAAGTTTATTTTACAACAAATATATATGGTTATTTGTAATCATAATTGCTTCATTAATTTTATTTATTGAGTTTAATAATCTAGCAAAAAAAATATGGCGGAAAAAAAAGAATACAATAAAAAATATATGTATATTTTCTTTAATATATTTAGTACTACTTATTTTTACTTCATATGAAATTTACAACAAACCTCCGACAGGGTTGCTGTTTATAATATTAATTTGTATTTTTTCTGATAGCGGTGGATACTTCGTAGGAAAATTAATTGGTGGAAAAAAATTAACTAAAATAAGTCCTAATAAAACCATATCAGGAAGTATAGGCTCATTTATATTCTCACTTTTTCCAATTTTAATTTTCTTTTTATTTTTTGACGCTACTCAAAACTTAAATTTTAAAACTGATAATTATTTAAAAATAGTACCAGTTTGTTTATTTCTCTGTTTAGTTTGTCAATTGGGTGATTTATTTATTTCTTATCTTAAACGAAAGGCTAAAGTAAATGACACTGGCTCAATTTTACCAGGTCATGGAGGATTACTCGACAGATTAGATGGTGTTATTTTTGTTATTCCAGCAGCTTATTTAACAGATAAAATATTTTTTTAATGCCTAAAAAAAAAATAGCAATATTAGGTTCTACGGGTTCAATTGGAAAAACTTTATTAAAAATAGTTGAAAGAGATAAAAAATCATTTGAAATAGTACTTCTTTCGGCTGAAAAAAATCATAATGAACTATTAAAACAAGCAAAAAAATTTAAGGTTAAAAATCTTGTAATTACCAACAATAAAAGTTTTGAAATTTTAAAAAATAAAATAAAAAAAAATAAATCAATAAATTTATTTAATAATTATTATAGTTTTAAAAAAATATTTAAAAAAAAGATTTATTATGTAATGAGCTCAATAAGTGGGATAGATGGTCTTTTACCAACTTTAAAAATTATAAAGTATACAAATAATATAGCAATAGCGAATAAAGAGTCCATTATCATAGCCTGGAATTTGATTTCGAAAGAATTAAAAAAAAATAAAACAAATTTTATCCCTGTAGACTCGGAACATTTCTCTATTTGGTATGGACTAAGTAATTCTAATTATAATAACTTGGACAAAATATACCTAACAGCATCTGGTGGACCATTTGCTAATCTTCCCATTAAAAATTTTAAAAAAATAAAACTCAGACAAGCCTTAAATCATCCTAATTGGACAATGGGAAAAAAAATTTCAATAGACTCTGCTACAATGATTAATAAAATCTATGAAGTAATAGAAGCAAAAAATATATTTAATATTAATTATAAAAATATAAAGATTTTACTACACCCAAACTCTTATGTTCACTCAATCCTTCAATTTAAAAATGGATTAATTAAAGTAATTGCCCATGATACAACTATGAGAATTCCTATTTTTAATACTATTTATTTCAATCAAGACAAAATAATTAGATCAAATAATTTAAATTTGGATATCTTAAATAATTTAAAACTAAAAAAACCTGATGCAAAAAGATATCCAATGATTAAGTTATTAAAACTTTTGCCAATTAAGTCCTCATTATTCGAAACTGTGATTGTTTCAGCAAATGATTGTTTGGTCGAACTTTTTTTAAAAAAAAAAATAGGATTTTTAAATATCCAAAAAGAATTATTTAAGCTAATTCGTTCAAAGGAGTTTATCAATTATAAGAAAAAGGTTCCAAAAAAGTTAGAAGATATTCTAAATTTGAATAATTATGTCCGTTTAAAACTCTTAAAAAAAGTTGTATAAGTTTGGCGATGTTAAAACAGCATTTTAAACTAATATACCTGTTGATATTCTTAATTTTTTTCACTTCGTTACAGGTTAAAAGTGAAATAGTAAAAGGTATAAATATCGAAGGTAATCAAAGAATACCCGATGAAACTATTAAGATGTTTGGAGGAATTGAAAATCAAAAAAATATAAACCTTAATGAAATCGATAAAATTCTTAGAAACATATATGACACAACTTTTTTTTCCGACGTAAAAGTTAATTTTGAAAATAATATTCTCAATATTTATGTCAAAGAAAAACCAATTATTCAAAATATAGAGTATCAAGGTATAAAATCTAAAACGATATTAGAGGAAATAAAGACTAATAGGATTTTAAAACCAAAATCATCTTTTGATAAGAATGTTCTAAAAAAAGATGTAAAAACTATTCTAAACACTTTAAGAGATAAAGGATATCTTTTTGTAAATGTTGAAAACTTTACAGAGGATACAGAAAATCAAAATCTAAATTTAATCTATAAAATAGATCTTGGATCGAAATCTAAAATTAAGAAAATTACTTTTGTTGGTAATAAAATATACAAAAATAAGAAATTAAAAAATATTATTATTAGTGAAGAATATAAATTCTGGAAATTTTTATCTGGTAGAAAATTTTTAAATGAAAATATAATTGAATTCGATAAGAAGCTATTAAAAAATTTTTATTTAAATAAGGGCTTTTATCAGGCTGAAATAAACACTTCATTTGCAAAGTTAATAAATGATGATGAATTTGAATTAATTTACAACATAAATGCAAATAAAAAGTACTATTTTGATAACATTAAACTAGACTTAGCCATAGACTATGAAGAGGACAATTTTTCTGATTTAAATTCTTATTTGGTAAAATTGAAGGGAGAGCCTTATTCTATAAATGACATAAAAAATATTATAACAAAAATAGAGAATATTGTTCTAAGAGAACAATTCGAGTCGATAAATGTTTTAACATTCGAAAATTTAATTGATAATAAAATTAATTTAACTTTTAAAGTTGAAGAGTCTGAAAAATTTCTTGTTAAAAAAATTAATATTTTTGGAAATAATGTTACACAAGAAAATGTGATTAGAAATCAATTTGAAATTGATGAGGGAGATCCATACAATGAAATTTTATTTAATAAAACTATAAACAACATTAAAAGTTTAGGTTTTTTTAAAAATGCTACTGGAGAAATTCAAGATATAAAAGATGATAATTCTAAAATTATAAATATTAGTGTTGAAGAAAAGGCAACAGGTGAGATATCAGCAGGTGCTGGTGCTGGTACAGATGGCGCAACTATAAGCGCAGGCGTTAAAGAAAATAATTTTTTAGGAAAAGGAATAGCTCTTACAGCTGGAGGTACCTTGACTGAAGAAACTCTAAAGGGGAAGTTTTCAGTTAAAAATCCTAACTATAAGAATAGTGATAAATCTATTTATATTAATTTTGAAGCGCTAGAAATCGATCGATCTACTGAATTTGGTTACAAAACAAATAAAACAGGATTTTCTTTTGGAACAGACTTTGAAGTATTAGATGATTTTGGATTTGGTTTAGGTTTAAGTAATTTTTATGAAAAGATAACAACAGACTCTAGTGCATCAGCTTTACAAAAAACTCAAGAGGGAAATTATTGGGATTCTTTTCTAAAACTTGATTTTGATCAGGATAAAAGAAATCAAAAATTCCAAACATCCGCCGGCTATAGAAGCTACTACTCTATAGATATTCCATTAGTGAGTGATACCAACACTTTGGTTAATTCCTATCAATACAATTACTATAAAGAATTATTTGAAGATAATGTAACGAATGCATCTATTTTTTTACAGTCTGCAAACTCAATTTCTGGAGATAATGTTAAATTATCTGAAAGAGTATATATCCCAGGAAGGAAGCTAAGAGGTTTCGAAAGAGGTAAAGTTGGACCTAAAGATGGTGAGGATTATATAGGTGGAAACTTTGTAACAACTGCCAATTTATCAACTACACTCCCTCAGATACTGAGCAATATTCAACAGGTAGATGTAGTAATGTTTTTAGACGCAGCTAATATTTGGGGCGTGGACTATGATTCTTCAATAGATGATGATGGATCACTAAGAAGTTCAGTTGGTGTTGGTATTGATTGGATGACGCCAATCGGTCCATTAAACTTTATTTTTGCTCAGCCTATTATGAAAGAAAGTTCTGACAAAACTCAAACTTTTAGATTTAATATTGGTACTACCTTTTAATGAAATTAATAAAAATTATTTTTTTAACAACTATAATATTTTTTCTTAACCTAAATTTAGTTCAAAGTAACGACAAAGTATTCTTTGTAAATCTAGATTTACTTATCAAAGAAACGAATGTTGGAAAATTAATTTTAAAAGATATAGAACAACTAAATGAAAAAAATATTCTACAATTAAAGAAAAAAGAAAACGAACTAAAATCTTTAGATAGTGAAATAAAAAAAAAACAAAATATAATATCAAAAGATGAATTTGATAAAGAAGTAAATCGTTTAAAACAAAATATTCAAAAATTTAATAATTTAAAAAATAGGCTTGTATCTGAAATAGAGAACAAAAAAAATAAAGAACTTAAAGAATTTTTTATAAAAATTAGTCCAGTAATACAAAATTACATGGATAATAACTCTATAGATATTTTACTTGATCAAAAAAATGTGTTTATGTCTAAAAAAAGCTCAGATATAACTGCCACTCTAATTGAAGAAATAAATAAAAAATTTAATTAGACTTATGAATTTATTAAACAAAGATCAAATAAGAAATCTTCTTCCTCATAGAGAACCTATGCTACTTGTGGATGAATTGTATGATATTGTTGATCTAAAATCTGCCACTGCAGTAGTATATGTTAAAAAAAAAAGTTTTTTTGTACAAGGTCACTTTCCTGATAATCCAGTTATGCCAGGAGTTTTAATTGTCGAGGCATTTGGTCAAGCTGCTGCTGCTTTAACAGCTTATAGTTTAGATAAATCAACTTATGAAAATAAATTGGTTTTTCTTATGGGGGTAGAAAAAGCAAGGTTTAGAAATCCTGTAATACCTGACTGCAAACTTATTCTTAAAATTAAAGCAATTAGATCTCATGGTC
Organism: uncultured Pelagibacteraceae bacterium; assembly: GCA_902599995.1. Classification (GTDB taxonomy): domain Bacteria; phylum Pseudomonadota; class Alphaproteobacteria; order Pelagibacterales; family Pelagibacteraceae; genus Pelagibacter. The sequence continues at coordinate 2,368 of CACKHN010000009.1, read as the reverse complement.
GCGTTTGGAAATACCAGGGAGAGGCCTTTGTTAATGAAACTAAGATGGCTGATGCTATATGGTCAGCAACAATTGTTGACAAGAAATAAATAGCAATATTTATTGATAATTTTTTAATAATTGCTTTGGTAAAAGCATTCATGTCTTTTTCTTTTTTTAAAAACTATGGGCCTTTTAGCATTTTTGAAATTTTAAAATTACTTAATATAAATTCTAAAACTATAAGAAAAAAAGAAGATATTATTGATATAAAAGATCTATCTAGTTCATCTTTAAAAGATTTAACTTTTTTTCATTCAAAAAAATACAAAGATATAGCTAATCAAACAAAAGCTTCTTATTGTATTACTACAAATAGTTTAAAAAATGAATTACCTAAAAAATGTATTCCTTTAATAGTTGAAAATGTTCTATTTTCAACGTCACTAGTAACGGCCAAATTTTATCCTGAGTCAGTGAATGATAATTTTGATGAAAATGTAACAAATATTTCCGAAACACAATTTAAAGCAAAAGTTAAGTTTGGTAAAAATGTCTTGTTAGGAGATAATGTATCAATGGGATCTAATTGCTCGATCGGTCATAATACAATCATTGAGAAAAATGTATCATTAGGTAACAATTGTTCTATAGGATCCAATTCTATAATTAGAAATACTCTAATTGGTAATAATGTAAAAATTTTAGATAATTGTGTAATTGGCAAACATGGTTTTGGTTTTTTTCCAAATAATAAGAAAAATATCAGATACCCGCATATTGGTATTGTTAAAATTGAAGATAATTGTGAAATTGGTTCAGGTTCAACAATTGATAGAGGATCAATGTCAAATACAGTTATTGGTAGAAATACTTTTTTAGATAATCAAATTCATATAGCCCACAACGTAAAAATAGGAGATAATGGAATTATAGCAGGGCAAGTCGGAATTGCTGGAAGCTCTGTGATAGGAAAAAATGTTAAAATTGGTGGTCAAGCTGGAATTTCGGGACATTTAAAAATTGGAGACAATGTAGAAATTGCTGGTGGAAGTGGTGTAATAAAAAATGTTCCAGATAATTCAAAAGTGATGGGATATCCCGCAAAAAATATTAGACAATTTTTAAGAGAAAATAAATGATACACCAAACTGCAATAATTGATCCAAAAGCTAAAATTCATAGTAATGTTAAGGTAGGACCTTATTCAATCATAGGAGCAAATGTAGAGATAGAGGAAAATACAGAGATCCAATCTCATGTTAGTATTATAGGTAATACAAAAATCGGAAAAAATAATAAAATTTATTCATTTGCATCTGTCGGAAATGATCCACAAGATCTAAAATTTCAAGGTGAAGAAACTAAAGTTGAAATAGGTAACAATAATAAAATAAGGGAGTATGTTACCATAAACCTTGGTACAAATGGTGGAGGAGGATTAACTAAAATAGGTAATAATTGCTTGTTCATGGTTTCATCTCATATAGCTCATGATTGTTTTGTTGGTGATAATGTTATTTTAGCTAACAATGTACCTTTAGGAGGCCATGCAAATATAGAAGACAATGTAATTGTTGGAGGAAACTCTGCTGTTCAACAATTTACCAGAATCGGAAAATTCGCAATGATTGGAGGAATGTGCGGTGTTGATAGAGATATAATACCTTACGGTATAGCTCACGGAAACAGAAGTATACTTCAAGGAATAAATATAATTGGGTTGAGAAGAAAAAATATTCCTAATCAAGACATCTTGGTTTTAAGTGAGGCATATAAAGAAATATTTAAAAATAAAAATTTGACCAAAAATTTAGCAAATTTAGACATAGAGCTAAAAAATAATATATTGGTAAGTGAAGTGATTAATTTTATAGATAAAGGTAAAAAAAGACCAATTTGTACTCCATTTTTAAAATAAAATGATTGGATTGTTACTAGGTGATACTGATTTTTCAGAGACAGTCCTGAACAAAATTAAAAAATTAAAAAAAAAATATTTTATTATTGATCTTTCAAAAAATGCTAAATTTAAAAAGGATAGTCACTATAATCGTATAAGTATAGGTAAAATTGGTAAAATTCTAAATTTAATAAGAGAAAAAAAATCAAAAAAAGTTCTTTTTGCTGGTAAAATTGCAAAACCTAAATTTTCATCATTAAAATTAGATTTAAAAGGAGTTTATTATATGCCGAATGTGATCAAAGCATCCAAAAAAGGTGATGCAGCCATAATTAAAGCAATAATAAAAATATTAAATGATGAAGGTATAAAAGTAATGAGTTCAATATACTTTAATCCAGAATTAGCCTTAAGATCTGGAAATTATACAAAACAAAAACCTAATCAATATGACCTACTTTCAGTTAAAACTGGATTAAAATATTT
>CACKHN010000008.1 GCA_902599995.1 uncultured Pelagibacteraceae bacterium | reverse complement strand
GTGGTGAAATTCACATTACAGATGCAATACAATCTTTAATTAACGAAAATGAAAGATTTATTGCTCACAATTTTACAGGCAAATATTTGGACTGCGGTACAATGAATGGATTTATAAAATCTAATATTGAAATAAGTAAATTATGAAACTTTGCATGATAGGTACTGGTTACGTTGGTCTTGTAAGTGGTGTATGCTTTTCTGATGTTGGAAATACAGTTTACTGCGTAGATAAAGATCAAAAAAAAATTAATCAATTAAACAAAGGTATAGTACCTATTTTTGAACCAGGTCTTGAAGAAATTTTAATTAAAAATTTTAAACAAAAAAGATTAATTTTTACGTCAGATTTAAAAAAAGCTATAACAAATTCAGATATAATTTTTATCTGTGTTGGGACCCCTACAAAAAAAAATACTAACTCAGCTGATTTGAAATATGTTTTTAGCGTTGCAAAAGATTTAAAAAAAATAATAAAAAAATATAAAATAATTGTTACTAAATCTACAGTACCTGTATCAACAGGAGACAAAATTGAGAAGATTTTAATTAACCTAAAGAAAAAAAAATTAGTTGATATTGTATCCAATCCTGAATTTTTAAGAGAGGGTGAAGCTATAAGAGATTTTATTTATCCTGATAGAGTTATTATTGGAACAGACAGCATTAAAGCTAACAAGATATTGAGATCACTCTATTTACCAATTATTAAAAAAATAAGTAGATATTTTAATACCTCAAGAAGAGGTGCAGAACTTATTAAATACGCCTCCAATGCTTTTTTAGCGACAAAGATATCATTTATTAATGAAATAGCGAATTTATGTGAAAAAGCAGGAGTTGATATTAAAGATGTATCCTTAGGCATGGGTTCAGACGAAAGAATAGGTGATAGGTTTTTAAGGGCAGGTCCAGCTTATGGTGGATCTTGTTTTCCAAAGGATACTCGTGCATTAGTTGATACTGGAAACAAATTCAAAACCGATTTATCCATTGTTAAAAGCGTTGTTAATTCTAATGAAAAACGAAAAACTTTACTAATTAAGAGAGTTGAAAAAATTCTAAGTGGTAATTTAAAAAATAAAATTATTACTTTTTTGGGAGTAACATTTAAACCAAATACAGATGATATGCGTGAGGCATCCAGCATACCAATGATTAAATATCTTAGTAAAAAAAATAGTAAAATTAAATATTTTGATCCTTCAGGTGAAAAAAATGAATTTAAAGGTTTAAAAAATGTTAATTATTGTAGTACGATCTCCTCTGCCTGTTTAAAGTCAGATTTGATCATTTTACACACAGAGTGGAATGATTTTAAATTATTGAATTTCAAAAAATTAATAAAAAAACAGAAATTTAAAATATACGATATGCGAAATATGTATTCCCCTTTTAAAATGAAAAAATTAAAAATTGACTATTTTAGTGTTGGAAGGTAAATCAATTTAATTCAAATATTGCATCAACCTCAACTGATACTCCTAACGGTAAACTATTAGTACTCACAGCTGCTCTAGTATGCATACCTGGATCACCAAATACTGATGCTATAATATCTGAAGCACCATTTATTACCTTAGGTTGTTCTGTAAAATTTTCAGTAGAATTTACATAACCTGTTAATTTTATACATGATTTTATTTTTGATAAATCATTATCACAGGCATTTTTAACTTGAGATATAATACTCAAACCACATCTTTTTGCAGCGTTATAACCATCTTCGGTTGTTAACTCTTTACCGATTTTCCCTTTTATTAATTCTCCTTTCTCACTAATAGATATTTGTCCAGATATAAATAATAGTTTCCCAACAATCTTACTTGCAACATAAGATCCTACAGGTGCCTTTGCATCTGGTAAAATTATTTTTAAATTTTTAATATTTTCTTCAAAGGACATAATTAATTTTCTAAAAGATCCTTAAGTGATTTACTATTTTTTAATTTCAATAATTTATCTTTAATTTTTAATTTATTAAATTTTTTCTTTCCTTCTTCGATTTTATCTGAAGCTTTATTTTTCAAATTTTTTACATTTTTTTTTAATACCTTTGCATTACATTCAGCATATTCTTTACTTAATTTATCTAATTTGCTGCATTCCTTTGCTAAAACAATTGTTGATTTCATTAAAATAAAAAATATCAATAAAATTATAGTTCTTATTATTTTCATTTTTTTTTCTTTTTTTTAGTTTTCTTAATTTTATCGTATTCACGTCTTTTCTCAATAAGGATAAGAGCCTCTTCCATATTTAGCTCTGTAGGATCTTTTTCCTCTGGAATTGTTGCATTTATAGATTTATATTTTATATAAGGACCGTATTGACCTTTCATGATTCTTACTGGCTTTTTATCTTCTGGATGTTCGCCAAGATCTTTTATAATTGAGGAAGACATTCTACCTGGTTTTGCATCTGCGATTAATGTTATTGCTCTATTCAAACCTATTGAAAATATTTCTTCAACATTTTCTAATCTAGCAGACTTGTTATCACATTTTAAATAAGGGCCAAATCTTCCTGTATTTAACGAAATCTCTTTTTGATTATCTGGATGGATACCTAAGGATTTCGGAAGCGAGCATAAAAATCTCGCCTTTTCAATATCAATACTGTCTAATTCAATTCCTTTGGGAATGGAGACATTTTTTAATAATTCATTTACTTCTTTATTGGTTTTTTTTGTTTTTTTCTTTCTTTTTTTATTTTCCTTCTCAATACTTTCTAGAAGTTTTTCATATTGTAAATAAGGTCCAAATCTTCCATTTTTGAGAAAGATATCATTTCCATTATCATGTTTGCCTAAATATTTTGGTTCAGATAATTGGGCCTGTGCTGCTGCTTTTGCTTTTGATAAAGGTCGGGTAAATTTACATTCTGGATAATTAGAGCAACCTATAAATGCTCCACCTCTAAAACTATTTTTTAAACTCAATGATCCTGTATTACATAATTGACACTTTCTAACAATTTTACCTCTGTCATCTTTATCGAAAATTAGAGCACCTAAACTTTCATTTAGTAAATCCAGAACTTCTCTGGTTCTTTTCTCTTTTACTTCAGAAACATTATTATTAAAGTCTTTCCAAAATAATTCTAAAACTCTTATCCAACTTTCTTTTCCAGTTGTAATTTCGTCTAATTGATCTTCTAATCCAGCTGTAAAATTATAATCAACATATTTAGAAAATAATTTTTCTAAAAATGCAGAAATTAATTTTCCACGATCAGTTGGAAAAAATCTTTTATTAGTTATTTCAGCATATCCACGATTAGAAATTGTTGATATTATACTTGCATATGTAGACGGTCGTCCAATTCCAAGTTCCTCTAATCTTTTAACTAAGCTTGCTTCAGAATACCTTGGAGGTGGCTGTGTAAAATGCTGTTCGTCTAAAAAGGACTCGATACTTATAGGTCCTTTTTTAACCTCTGGAAGTATTTCCTCATTATTGTTTGAATTAGAATTTTTATAAATTTTTAAAAAACCGTCAAATTGTAAAACCGAGCCACTAGCTTTACAAACGGTATTTTTATCCTCAGCTTCAATAGTTATTGTATTTCTGTAAAACTTAGCAGATGTCATTTGAGAAGATAGAGCTCTACTCCATATCAAATTATACAATTTATTTTGGTCAGTACTTAAATATTTTTTCACAGCTTCTGGGGATCTAATAATATCTGTGGGTCTTATTGCTTCATGCGCTTCTTGTGCATTTTTGGCTTTTTTACCAGAATAATTGTTAGCTTTTTCAGGTATATACTCTTCTCCATAACTATTTTTAATAAAATTTCTAAAATCACTAATTGCATCAACTGATAAGTTTGTACCATCGGTTCTCATATAGGTTATTAAACCAACTGTATCTCCATCAATTTCAACCCCTTGGTAAAGTTTTTGTGCTATTTGCATAGTTCTAGAAGCACCAAATCCCAATCTACTAGAAGCAACTTGTTGCAGTGTAGAAGTTGTGAATGGACCTGATGGACTTCTATTTATAGTTTTTGAAGAAATATCACTAATATTAAATTTTTTATCTTTTAATTCAGAGATTGCTTTTTCAATATTTTCTTTTTTTTTAAAGGAAAATTTTTCAATTTTTTGTCCATCTAATTGAGTGATAGTTGCAGTAATTATATTTTTTTTTTCATCTTTAAATTTTAAGCTTAAAGTCCAAAACTCTTCTGGATTAAATAGTTCAATTTCATGCTCTCTTTCTGTTATTAATTTTAAAGCGACCGATTGCACTCTACCTGCTGACTTTGATCCAGGAAGTTTAGTCCATAATATTGGTGAAATATTAAAACCGACAAGATAATCAAGCGCTCTTCGTGCCATGTAGGCATCAACTAACAAGGGCTCAATTTGCCTTGGATTTTCAATTCCAAAAGTTACAGCTTTCTTGGTAATTTCGTTGAAAACAACTCTTTCAACTTCCTTATCTTTAAGCAGTTTTTTTTCATTCAAATATTCCTTTACATGCCATGCTATAGCTTCCCCTTCACGATCAGGGTCTGTTGCTAAAATTATTTTAGAAGAATTTTTTGCAGCATCAGCTATTTGTTTAAGATATTTTTTTGAAAAGTTATCAATTTCCCATTCCATTTTAAAATTTTGTTCAGGATCGACCGATCCATTTTTAGATGGTAAGTCTCTAATATGACCATAGCTAGCCAAAACAGTATAATTGTCACCTAAATATTTATTTATTGTTTTTGCTTTTGCTGGACTTTCAACTATGACTAGATTCATAATTAAACAAACTACTTAAATGTAATTGATAGTCAATTTAATAAATTTTTGTCTTATTTTCTTCTTTGTTTTTCAGTCGTTTAATATTTTCTCTGTGTGTATATAATATCAATACAAACATAATTCCAAAAAAAAATGCATTACTTATTTCATAATAAAAAAAAATATATATTGGTATTGTAAGTGAACCAACTAATGACGACAAAGATGAATATCTCGATATTAAAAAAATTATAATCCAAGAAACACAAAAAATTAAACCAAATAAAATATTTATACTGAATAATATTCCAACATAAGTTGCTATACCTTTGCCACCTTTAAACTTCAACCAAACTGGAAAAACATGGCCCAAAAAAGCACAAAGAGACGTAATAAAAATTAATTCTGGATAATTTAATTTAATATAAATTACAGGAAGTACAGCTTTAAGAATATCTAGTAAAAGTGTCGAATAACCTATAAATTTATTACCTGTTCTTAATGCATTTGTTGCACCAATATTTCCAGATCCTATTTCTCTAATATCTTTTTTTAAAAATGTTTTAGTTAATATAAATCCAAAAGGTATAGACCCTATTAGGTACGCGATTATACCTATAGTTAAATATTCCATTTTTATAGTTTAAATAATTCCTGACCTTTTACAAACGTATTGGTTACTTTTCCTTGTAATTTCTTGTTCTCTATTGATGTATTTTTTGACTTTGAGATTAAATTTTCTTTTTTAACAACCCAAGGTTTGTCTATATCTACAATACAAAAATCAGCTTCATTTCCAATAGATAAGTTTCCTTTATTTATATTTAATATTTTTGCAGGATTTGATGTCAATGCTTGAATTATAGTATCCAGTTTAATAGATCCATTATGAAATAATTCTAAGCTTAATGACAATAATGTTTCAATACCTGATGCTCCAGTTGCAGCTTGGGAAAATGTTAATCTCTTAGACTCTTCATCTTCAGGTTTATGGTCTGAAACAATTACATCAATCACGCCATCTTTTAATCCTTGGACCAATGCTTCTCTATCTTCTTCTTTTCTGAGAGGAGGGGATAATTTTAAAAAAGTTCTAAAATCTCCAATATCATTTTCATTCAGAGATAAATTATTAATTGAAACTCCTGATGTAAATTTTATGTCTTCTTTTCTATGTTTAATAATATCAACTGACTTTAAAGAGGAAAGTTGTGAAATGTGATATCTACATCTAACCTTTTCAAGTAACGTCAAATCTCTTTCAATTATAATTCTTTCAGCAATATCTGGTATTCCAGACAGCCCTAGCTTTGAAGCAATTATTCCAGAATTAATCATACCGTTTTCTGATAAATGTAAATCTTCAGCGTGTTGCATAATTAAACAACCTAAGTCCTTTGCTGAATTCATTATTCTGGACATTAATCTTGTATTTTGAATAGTTTTCACGCCATCAGTAAATGCAATTATTCCTTTTTTGGCTAAAAGACCAAATTCGGTCATGTTAGTCCCTTCAATATTTTGGGTTAAAGAAGCACATGGAAAAATATTTATCTTAGATTTATCTCTTCCTCTTCTTTTTAAAAAATCAACAATTGAGACATTATCTATAATTGGATCTGTATTAGGCATCGTTACAACAGAGGTTACACCACCAGATAAAGCAGCATTACTTAAAGTTCTAAAATTTTCTTTATATTCGTAACCTGGTTCACCTACAAATACTCTCATATCCACAAGACCAGGGAAGATATATTTTCCTTTTAAATCGATTGGTTTTTCTCGTGATGGAAGATTATTTTTGTTTACTTTTTTACCTATTGCTTCGATCTTTCCATTTTCATCAATAATTAATCCACCATTTTCGTTTAATGAATTATAAGGATCTATAATATTTGCATTTATAAAGTATTGTTTTTTCATTTATTCACAAAATATTTTTAAACATGACATTCTTACCGCAACACCAAGTTCAACCTGTTCCTTAATAACACTCTTGTTAATATCGTCAGCTAACCTGGTATCAATTTCGATACCCCTGTTCATAGGACCTGGATGCATTATAAGGGCATCAGATTTTGCATGATCTAGTTTGTCTGGTGTTAAACCATAGTATTCATAATATTCTCTATTAGATGATAAGAAAGAACTGGTCATTCTTTCATTTTGCAATCTCAACATCATTACAATATCACAATCTTTCAGTCCTTTATTCATGTCTGTAAAAGTATTAACACCAAATTTTTCTATTTCTTTTGGCATCAAATTCGTAGGAGCAACTAAATTTACTTCAGCTCCAAGCATAGTTAATAAGTAAATATTCGATCTAGCTACACGTGAATGTAAAATATCTCCACATATTGCAATTTTTAATCCTTGGATTTTATTTTTTCGATTAATTATTGTTAATGCATCTAGTAAAGCCTGAGTAGGGTGTTCTCTACGTCCATCTCCAGCATTTAATACTACACAATTAACTTTTTGGGAAAGAAGGTTGCATGCTCCTGAGTCTTGATGTCTAATAACAATAATATCTGGATGCATTGCATTTAAAGTCATGGCTGTATCAATTAAAGTCTCACCTTTTTTTATTGCTGAATTTCCCATATTCATTGACATGACATCAGCTCCTAATCTTTTCCCTGCTAATTCAAATGAGCTTTGAGTTCTGGTTGAGGGCTCAAAAAAGAGATTTATTTGAGTTTTACCTCTTAAAACGTCAATTTTTTTATTTTTACTTCGATTTACTTTTATAAAGGTCTGAGCTTCATCAAGAATAATATTTATGTCACTAACTGACAAATCTTGAATACCTAACAAATGTTTTTGAGAGATTTTAATAGCTTTATTGGTTTTAAATGCCATTAAAATTAACTCTATAACTATAATACAGTTAGTTGGCAAGCATTAATTATTTAAAAAATCTATTGCTCCTTGAAGTATGAATGCAGCAGCATTCTGATCTATATTTTTTTCTCTTTTAGTTACATTTATATCCAATTGACTAGATAAATTGAACGCACCTACGGTTGATAGTCTTTCATCCCATAAACAAACATCAATATCTAATTTCTTATCAATATTGTTAGAGACATCATGAACAGACTGGGCAGATCTGCCTAAAGTTCCATCCATATTAATAGGATATCCTATTATAATTCCCTTAATAGTGTTTTCCTCAATAATGATTTTTAATTCATTGATTAAATTATCTGCACTAGTTTTATTTAATGTTTTTAATGGTGTAGCTATTGATTGATTTTCATCACAGATTGAAACTCCAATTCTTTTAGAGCCAAGATCTAGACCAATTAATCTACATGTTTCTGACTGTTTTTTTTTAAACTCTTCTATAGTGATCATATTGTATAATTTAGACTTAAGTGATAGTTTGCGACATATTTAATTATCATATGAGTATCGATCTTAAAACAATAAAGCACATATCCAAATTATCAAGAATTTCTGTGGATGAAAAAAAAGCAGAGAAACTGGTGGGAGATTTGAATTCAATTTTTGAATTTATTGAAAAACTTAACGAATTAAAGACAGATAATGTTCAACCCTTAACTTCGGTTGCAGAAACAACATTAAAGTTAAGAGATGACAAGGTAAAAAGTAAAAATTTAAGAGAGCAAATAATTAAAAATTCCCCTCAGGAAAATGAGGATTATTTTGTTGTGCCAAAGGTGATTGAATAATGTCTGATATTACAAAACAATCACTTTCGGAATTAATTAAAAATATTAAAGATAAAAAACTTTCATCTACAGAAGTTACAAAAGCATTTGTAGAAAGGTCTGAAAAATCCAAAGAGTTAAATGTGTACGTAACCGAAGACTTTTCAGCTGCAATTGATAAAGCTAAAAAGTTTGATAAAAACCCCAATCTAGATTTAAAATTACCTGGTATACCAATAGCTGTTAAAGATCTATTTTGTACAAAAAATGTAAAAACCACTGCAGGGAGTAAAATTTTAAATAATTTCACTCCAACTTATGAATCTACAGTTACTCAAAATATTTGGGATGAAGGCGCTATTCTTCTTGGAAAATTAAATTGTGACGAGTTTGCTATGGGATCTTCTAATGAAACAAGTTTTTTTGGTTGTGTGCAGAACCCAATTGATAAAGATTTAGTTCCTGGTGGATCCTCAGGTGGCTCATCATCAGCTGTTGCAGCACAGTTAACACCAATTACAATAGGAACAGATACTGGTGGTTCAATTAGACAACCTGCATCCTTCACAGGTATCGTTGGTTTAAAACCAACTTATGGAAGTTGTTCAAGATACGGAATTGTAGCTTTTGCATCTTCTTTAGATCAAGCAGGACCAATGGCTCAAAATGTAAGAGATTGTGCTTTATTACTCGAGGTCATTAGTTCCTATGACGAAAAAGACTCTACCTCCATAGATTTTAAACGAAATAATTACGTTAAGGAATTAACTAATAATATTAAAGGAAAAAAAATAGGAATACCTAAAGAGTATAGAGTTGATGGGATGCCCAAGGAAATAGAGGATCTTTGGAAGAAAGGTATTGATTATGTAAAAGATTGTGGTGCAGCAATTATAGATATTTCACTACCCCACACTAATTATGCCTTACCTACTTATTATATTGTAGCTCCTGCAGAAGCTTCATCTAATCTTGCGCGATACGATGGTGTCAAATACGGATTTAGAGCTGATGGAGAAAATCTGATCGATATGTACGAGAAAACTAGATCTGAAGGTTTTGGAGCAGAAGTCCAAAGAAGAATAATGATTGGTACTTATGTTTTATCATCAGGATATTACGATGCATATTATCTTAAGGCTCAAAAAGTAAGAAAGCTTATCAAAAATGATTTTGATGAAGCTTATAAAAAAGTTGATGCTATATTAACTCCATCAACTCCAAGTTCAGCATTTAAAATTGGTGAAAAGACAAATGATCCTGTTTCGATGTATTTAAATGATATTTTTACAGTTCCGGTAAATTTATCAGGTTTGCCTGGAATTTCGATACCTGCTGGTCATGATACAAACGGTTACCCTTTAGGACTACAAATAATTGGAAAAGCATTTGATGAACAAAATTTATTAAATATCGCATATGCAATGGAAGAAAAGATTAATTTTAAAAATAAAATTACTGATTGGTGGATAAAATGAGTAGAAATAAATCAGAGTATCTAATCAATAGAAAAGATAATCAATATGAAGTTGTAATAGGCTTAGAGGTTCATGCTCAAGTTACTTCTGAATCAAAGCTATTTTCAACATCATCAACTAAATTTGGTGCAGAACCCAATACTCAGGTAAGTTTAGTAGATGCTGCTTTACCAGGTATGCTGCCAGTTATAAACAAATTTTGTGTAAAACAGGCTATAAAAACTGGTATAGGATTAAATGCCAAAATAAATAAAAGATCTGTTTTTGATAGAAAAAATTATTTTTATGCAGATCTACCCCAAGGATATCAAATATCTCAATTTAAAGATCCAATTGTAGGTGAGGGTAAGGTAATTTTAGATATGCCAGGCGGTCAAAAAGAGGTTGGTATTGAAAGATTACACTTAGAACAAGACGCTGGTAAAAGTATACATGATTTAGACCCAAAAAATACATTTGTTGATCTAAATAGATCAGGTGTTGCCTTAATGGAAATTGTTAGTAAACCAGATTTAAGATCACCAGATGAAGTAAATGCTTATGTAAAAAAATTAAGATCAATAATGAGATACCTTGGAACGTGTGATGGGAATATGCAAGAGGGTTCATTAAGAGCTGATGTGAATGTTTCTGTTAGAAAAAAAGGATCTAAAGAATTTGGAACTAGATGTGAAATTAAAAATGTAAACTCAATAAAATTTATGCAAATGGCTATTGAATTCGAAGCTAATAGACAAGTAGATCTTATTGAAGATGGTCAATCTATTGATCAAGAGACGAGACTTTTTGATACCAAAAAAAATGAGACAAGATCAATGCGATCAAAAGAAGATGCACATGACTATAGATATTTTCCTGATCCAGATCTTTTACCTCTAGAGGTTTCAGATGATTTTATAGAAAAGTTAAAATTAGAAATTCCAGAGTTACCTGATGAAAAGAAAAAAAGATTTATTGAAAAATTCAAATTATCTCCGTATGAGGCAACCATTTTAGTTTCAGATAATGAAACCTCTAATTATTTTGAAAATGTAATTAAAAAATCAGATGTGAAACTTGCTACTAACTGGATAATTGGTGAGCTGTTTGCTGCTTTAAATGAAAAAAATTTAGAAATCGCTCAAAGCCCGATAAGTGCAGGTAATTTATCAAAATTAATAAATTTAATTAAAGATGGAACTATTTCTGGGAAAATAGCTAAAACTGTTTTTGAACACATGATGGAGGGTGACAAAGACCCAAAAAAAATAGTCGAAGAAAAAGGATTAAAACAAGAAAGTGATCCCAAAGCTCTTGAAGCACTAATTGATAAAGTTATTGATGATAACCGAGAAAAAGCGACTGAATACAAATCAGGTAAAGTAAAATTATTTGGTTTTTTTGTTGGACAAGTAATGAAAGTATCAGCTGGAAAAGCCAACCCTCAATTAGTAAATGAGATTTTAAAGAAGAAACTTTAAAGTTTATGGGTTCAGACCTTAATATTACACAAGAGCTGCAAGATTATATTTTAGAACATGGACATAATCTTCACCCAGTCCAAAAAGAAATCATTGAATACAATAAATTACTTGGTGACTTAAAAAGAATGCAGATATCAATCTCACAAACTCAATTACTTCATCTAATTATTAAAGTTTCTAACATAAAAAAAGTTTTAGAAATTGGTACATTTACAGGTTTAAGTACTTTATCTATGTCACTAGCATTACCTGATGATGGTAAAATAATTGCATTAGATAAAAATGAGCAAACAAATAAAGTTGCTATTAATTTTTTTAAAAAAGCAAAACAGGATCATAAAATTACAACTTTGATTAAACCAGCTCTAGAGAGTTTAGACGAAATTAAAGAAAAATTTGAACTTATATTCATAGATGCCGATAAAGGAAACTATAAAGAATATTATGAGAGATCATTGAGTTTGCTTGAGACAAGTGGCTTAATTATAATTGATAATGTCCTATGGTATGGAGAAGTAGTAAAGAAAAACGACCACGACAAAATTACTAAGAGCATTAAAAACTTTAACGAATTTGTCTCTAAAGATAAAAGAGTAGAGAAAACCATAATTCCTCTAGGGGATGGAATGACTATATGTAGGAAGTTGTAATGTACGAAGTATTTGGTTTCTATAGGTTTTTAAATATTCAATATTTAAAAAAAAATAAGAAATTGATAAAAGAAGTTTTAATAAAAAATAATATTCGAGGAACAGTAATAATTTCAAAAGAAGGTGTAAATGGAACTATTTCTGGTAAAGGACCAGATATTAAAACTACTATTGATAAGTTAAAAAAAGTTTTAAAATTTAAGGATTTTAATAGTTTCAATAAATCAAAAAGTTTGTTTGAACCGTTTCATAAACCTAAAGTGAAAATTAAGACTGAAGTTGTTCCTATGAACTTAAAACTTAGTCAAATGATCAAAAAAAAAGACAGTCATGTTGAACCAAATAAATGGAATAAATTAATAAGAGATAAAGAAACACTTGTTATTGATGCTAGAAAACCATTTGAATATGATATTGGTACTTTTAAACGCTCTACGAATCCAAATATTGATAATTTTAGGGATTTTCCAAAATATTTAAAAAATCTTAAAAAAAATCAAACTATCGCAATGTTTTGTACTGGTGGAATTCGTTGTGAAAAAGCTTCAGTCTATCTTGAAAAAAAAGGTTTTAGCAATGTGTACCAATTAAAAGGTGGTATTTTAAATTATTTAAAAAAGACTAATCAAAAAAGAAGTTTATGGAAAGGTGAATGTTTTGTTTTTGATAACAGGGTTAGTTTAAAACATGGTCTTAAATCTGGTTCTTATTCAATTTGTAGTGGTTGTAGAAAACCAATTTCTCCACAGATTAAAAATTCAAAAAAATATGAAGAAGGCGTTTCATGTCCAAATTGTCACGATAAATTAACAGATCAACAAAAAACAAGATTTAGAATGAGACAAAAGCAAATTAACCTTGCTAAAAAAGTTGGAAAAAGACATATCTTCCAAAAAGAATATTAACAACATTTAACAAACTAGATGAATTTATTAAAAGACGAAGTTTCAACTTTAGTTAGAAAGCTTGCCATACCAGCTAGTATAGGAACGCTTTTTCAAACCCTATATACAATAGTTGATACTTTTTATGCTGGAAAAATATCTCCTGAAGCTCTTTCTGCTCTAAGTAAGTCATTTCCAATTTTCTTTATAATAATTGCTACATCTATTGGTGTTACAGTAGCTGGTACATCTTTGATTGGTAGCAGTATTGGAGAGAAAAATGAAAAAAATGTTTTAGGTTATTTTGTAAACGTTATTTTCTATACAATAATTATTTCATTAATCGTATCAGTACTTGGTTTTACATTTGGTGAAAAAGTATTTTTATTAATGAATTCAACGACAGAGGTTACCAGTCTAGGTCTAAAATATATTAATATAATTTTCTTGGGTACAATATTGTTTATTTTAGTTGTAGCACTAAATTCTTTTTTACATGCAGAAGGAGACACAATAACATATAGAAATGCTTTAATTTTATCCTTTTTCCTGAATATAATCTTAAATCCTATTCTTATTTTTGGTTTTTTATTTATACCAGCTTTAGGAATATCAGGAATTGGCGTAGCAACTCTAATTGCTCAATTTGTTTCTCTTTTAATTGTACTTAGAAAAATTCTAACTAATGAAAGAATAAAGAAAATTACTTTTAGTTATTTTAAAGTAAAATATTTTTTTCTAAAAAATATTTTCTTTCAATCTATGCCAATAACAGTTGCTATTTTAGGATACTCAGTAGCTGCTGCTATTGTTTTTACTTATGTTGGTTTTTCTAGCGAATATGCAGTAGCAGGTTATGGGTCCGCAACTAGAATTGAACAGGTTGTTTTACTTCCTATTTTAGGAATAAATACAGCAATTATTTCTATAATTGCTCAAAATATTGGAGCTAAATATTATAAGCGAGTTGAACAATCATATTTTACATCAGTAAAATACGGTTTGTATTTAATGTTATTCTCTGGTGTTCTTATATATTTAAGTGCTGACATTGTTCCAAAATTCTTCTCTTCTAATTCTGAAGTAATAGCATATGGTTCAATATACTTGAAAATATCAGCCTTCATCTTACCAGCTTATCCAATATTCTTTCTTTCAAATGGCTTTTTTATGGCTTTAAAAAAATCAGAAAAAGCTATGTTAAATAATATTATAAGAAACGTTATAGTGCCCATATTGTCATTTAATATTGCCACATATATTAATGCAGATTTCAAAACATTTTTTTATATTTGGGCCACATTTCAATGGTCGATATCAATTATTTTATTCTTTTACGTTAAATATTATATAAAAAATAAATTAGTCACCACATAATTTGATTTAAATTACTTAAAGATGTTTTTTACCAAAAAAAAAGTTTTAATAATGATTATAATCTGTTTAGTTGTTTTTATATTTACTTACAATGATGTTAAGTCAAATGAAATTAAGGAAATTACTGGTTTTGCAAAAATTATTGATGGAGATACAATTAAAATAAGAAATAAAAAAATTAGGTTACACGGAATAGATGCTCCAGAAATAAAACAAACATGTAAAAAGCCTTACCTAACAATTAGTGTTTTTTCATTCACTAAGAGCTACTTATGTGGACAAGTTTCTACTAATAAATTAACTAAAAAAATAAATAATCAAATTATAAAATGTAAGATAAAGGATGTTGATAGATATAATAGGCTTATTGGAGAATGTTATAAAAGAAACGAAAATCTTAATTCTTGGTTAGTATCAAATGGTTATGCTGTTGCTTATAGAAAATATTCTAAAAAATATATTTCAGACGAAATAAATGCAAAAAATAATAAGCTTGGAATTTGGCAGGGTAAATTTGAAATGCCTTGGGATTTTAGAAGAAAAAATTAAATTTATAATCTTGAAGCACTGTCATTAATCCAGCACCAAAGATGTTCAGCAAAAGATCTTCTAACGAATAAATTAACTATTTGATCTCCTTTATTGTGAACTATGACATCTATATGATTCAAAATTGTTTGCACAGATGAACCTTTTTTATCTCTAAATTCATTAAAATTGAATGGACTTCCTGCTGAAAATATTTCGTAGATATTTTTTCCTTTAATTTCTAATTGAACAAATTGTTCTGTTACATCAACTACGGAACCTAAATTTATTTTTGATATATCATTAAAAAGTATTTTATTTAATTCATATTCATTTGTATCTTTTTTTACCACTTCGTTAGTAACTATCATCCATTCATCAGGGCTAAGCCAAATAGCTGTTAATATATCACTGATTGTTGAGGTATTAGCTTCTGTTGGAAGAAGCATATTTAGATTTTTACCTATATTTGTGAAGAATTCTCTTTTTTTACCTCTTAAATTTAATTTCATTGTAGGTGAAATTTCTTTCACAACGATGCCGTTGTAATTAATTTCACCACTCGTAGCTGTTTTATAATTAGGCATTTATCCTCTTATTTTCTTCATCAAAAAAAATAGTATTTGAAACTGTGACACTAATATTTTTATTTTCCATTGGAATAAAAAGTTTTTTACCTCTCATATTTTTTCCGTCTTTAACAACTGCTAGAGCAATTGATTTATTAAGATTTGGGCTGAAATAACTTGATGTTACATGACCGAGCATTTCAACTGGTTTTTGATTTAATTCAGAAACAATTTGAGCACCTTCTTCCAAAACAATATTTGGATCCTCAGTCAATAAACCTACTAATTGTTTTCTATTTTCTTTGATTGTGTCAGATCTATAAAGTGATCTTTTTCCAATAAAGTCATATTTTTTCTTACTTACAATCCAGTCCATTTGAAGATCAATAGGTGTCATTGTTCCATCTGTATCTTGACCTACAATTATAAAACCTTTTTCTGCTCTTAATAAATGCATTGTCTCTGTTCCATAGGGAGTAATATTAAATTCTTTTCCAGCCTCTATACATTTTTGCCATATAGCCTCGCCATAACTTGCTGGTGCATTAATCTCATAACTTAGCTCACCCGTAAAACTTATTCTCATAACTCTACATTTGATTTTATCAATTAATACCTCTTTAAATGACATGTGTGGAAAATTGTCATCTGATAAATCTAAATCAGGAATAATTTTATTTAAAATTTTTTTACTGTTAGGACCACATAGACTAGCTGTTGCAAAATGATCTGTGACAGAAGTTAAATATACGTCTAACTCGGGCCATTCAGTCTGAAGGTAATCTTCAAGTTTTCCTAAAACATTCGCGGCACCACCTGTTGTAGTAGTCATAATATAATGATTTTCACCTAGTCTTGTCGTAACACCATCATCATAAACCATACCGTCCTCATTAAGCATCAGTCCATATCTGCATTTACCAATAGCAAGTTTTGACCATGCGTTAGTATAAACTCTATTTAAAAATTCAGATGCATCACTTCCCTGAATATCAATTTTACCCAAAGTAGAAGCATCTAATATTCCAGCGCTCTGTCTAGCTGCTTTACTTTCTCTTTGAACGGCTTGATGCATTGTTTCATCTTCTTTAGGGTAATACCAAGGTCTTTTCCACTGTCCAACATTTTCAAATTCAGCTTTATTTTTAATGTGCCAATCATTCATAGGAGTTCTTCGAAATGTATCAAAAAATTCTCCTACATTTCTTCCAACAATAGTTCCAAATGTTAAAGGAGTGTATGGGGGTCTAAAAGTTGTCGTCCCTAATTCTCCCATTTTTACACCTGCTGTATCTGCAATGATTCCTAAAGCATGCATATTTCCAAGTTTACCTTGGTCAGTGCCCATTCCTGTTGTTGTATATCTTTTAACATGCTCGATTGATCTAAAACCTTCTCTTAATGCGAGTTTTATGTCTTTTGCAGTAGCATCATTTTGATAATCGACAAAAGACTTAGTTTTACCGATACTCCTATCAGAGGGTAAAAGCCAAATATTTCTTTTTGAGGTTTCATGATCATTTTCTAAAGCGATATCCTCAAAGTCAGTTTTGTCGATGTTTAAAAAATTTTTTAACTTATAATTTAAATTTGTAATTATTCGGTCTAGCTCAAAGTCGCCCCCACAGGACCCAACACTAATTTGTTCTTTAGTATCTGTCTTAGGAATAAAAATTTTTCTATCTTCATCAAAAGTTAGTTTACTACCTGATTGTGTGTATAAATGTACGGCTGGTGTCCAACCGCCTGCAATACCTAAGCAATCACAAGAAATAGAAATTTTACTACCAGTAACTGATGTACCGTCATTTGAAAGTTTCATTATAGATACGCCACTTAATCGTTTGTACCCTCTGGTATCAACAATTGTGTGTGACCAGTATATTTTTATACCAGCATCATTAATTTTTTTTATTATCTTAGCATCAGAATTTTCCCTGATATCAATAATTGCCTCAACCTTAATTCCTTTATTATGCAATGATAAAGCACTTTCATAAGCACTATCATTATTTGTGAAAAAAATATTTCTAGTTCCACATGCAACACCATAGAAATTACTATATTTTTTAATAGCTGAAGATAGCATGATACCAGGTCTATCATTATTATTAAAAATTAAAGGTCTTTCTAATGCACCAGTTGCTAAAATCACTTTTTTAGCTCTAATTTTAAGAAGTCGTTGTCTAATTTTATTTTTCTTATCTTTTTTGTTTAAATGATCTGTTAAATTTTCTCTAGCAAGTAAATAATTGTATTGATGATATGCAGCTACACTTGTTCTACTTTTAATCTCAAGATTCTTAATATTTTTGAGTTCATAAATTTCTTTTTTTAACCATTCAGAAGCTGAATTATGGTTAATTTTATTGTCTTCATTTGTTTCAAATATTGTTGATCCACCAAGTTCATTATTTTCATCTAAAAGTAGTGTTTTGAAATTATTTTTTGCTGCATTTTTTGCTGCTAATATTCCAGATATACCTGCACCCACAACCAATACATCACAATGAATATTTCTATGGTCATATATATCGGGATCTCTTGTATTTGGAGATTTGCCAAGGCCAGCAGAATGTCTAATGAAAAATTCATACTTCTCCCAAAAACTTTTAGGCCACATAAAAGTTTTATAATAAAAGCCTGCTGGAAAGAGGGGAGCTAGAAAATTGTTTATTCCCCCTATATCAAAATGAACACTTGGCCAACAATTTTGGCTAGATGCTTCTAAACCTTCATAAATTTCTATTTCTGTTGCTCTTGCATTTGGTTCTGTAATATTTGAATTAGGATTTACTTGAACTATTGCATTCGGTTCTTCAGAACCACAAGTCATAATTCCTCTTGGTCGATGATATTTAAAACTTCTACCAACTAAATGAACATTATTTGCTATTAAAGCAGATGCTAAAGTATCTCCTTTAAAACCGTAGTATGTTTTTCCATCAAACTTGAATGAAATTCTATTGGTCTCATCTATAAATTCACTTGATTTTACTCTTAGATTTTGTGTCATTTTATTGAGTTGGTGGTTTTTCACCCATTTTATAAATTGCTTTTATTTCATCATTAGATGTATCTCTAGCCATATTAAACCATTTACGACAACCATGGGCATGGTTCCATCTTTCAAACTGTACACCTTTAATATTTTTTCTCATAAATAAATATTCTGCCCATTCATCATCACTTAATTCAGTTGGTTGTTTGGGTCTTTCAATGTGAGCTTCTCCACCAGCTTTAAATTCTTGCTGATCTCTTTCTCCACAATACGGACAATTAATTAAAAACATTAATGTGCAACTGCTGCAGCACCATGTTCATCTACAAGGTCACCACTTACAAATCTATTTAAATTAAATGCAGCATTCAGTTTATGAGGTTCGTCGTTAGCAATAGTATGAGCAAATAAATCTCCAGAACCAGGTGTTGCTTTAAATCCACCTGTACCCCAACCACAATTAAAATATAATCCTTTGATTGAGGTTTTGCTAAGAATAGGACTTGCATCTGGACATATGTCAACAATACCACCCCATTGTCTTAACATTCTCATACGACTAAAAATTGGGTATAATTCTAAAATTGCATTCAAAGTTCCTTCTACGATTTGATGACTACCTTTTTGAGAATAAGAGATATAATCATCTGTTCCAGCACCAATTACAAGCTCACCTTTATCTGATTGACTAACATATGCATGAACAGCGTTTGACATAACAACAGTATCAATAATTGGTTTCACAGGTTCAGAAACTAAAGCTTGCAAGGGTTTACTTTCAAGTGGAAGTTTTAAACCTGCCATATTAGCAACTACGCTAGAATGTCCTGCTGCCACTACACCAATTTTTTTAGTTTTAATAAATCCTTTTGTTGTTTCAATACCATCAACTGCATCACCATTTCTCTTTATACCTTTAACTTCACAGTTTTGAATAATATCAACCCCCATTTCATCCGCACCTCTTGCATATCCCCATGCAACAGCATCATGTCTTGCTGTACCAGCTCTTCTTTGTAAAGTTCCACCCAAAACAGGATATCTAATATCTTGTGATGTATTTATAATTGGACAAAACTTCTTTACCTCTTCAGTATTTAAATAAACTGCATCTATACCATTTAATCTATTAGCGTGAGTTCTTCTTTTTAAATCTCTCACATCTTGTAAATTATGAGCAAGATTCATTACACCTCTTTGACTAAACATAACATTGTAGTTTAATTCTTGAGATAAACCTTCCCAGATTTTTAGTGCATGATCATATAATCCAGCGCTAGCATCCCATAAATAATTTGATCTAATAATTGTTGTATTACGACCAGTGTTTCCACCACCAATCCAACCTTTTTCTACTACAGCAATATTTTGCATATTATGTTTTTTTGCTAAATAGTACGCAGTTGCTAAACCATGACCACCACCACCGATGATTACAGCATCATATTCTTTTTTGGGTGTCGGATCTTTCCAAGCTCGTTGCCAATTTTCATGATATGACAAAGCATTTTTGAACAAAGAAAATATAGAGTACTTATTTCTCATAATATTGAATAATTACTTTATAAACATTGAATTTTCAATACAATCACTTATTACACAATGTCATACGGAAGAGTGGGTGAGAGGCTGAAACCAGTCGTTTGCTAAATGACCGTGCGAGGAAACTTGTACCGAGGGTTCGAATCCCTCCTCTTCCGCCACTAAAAAAGAGGACGGTCTTTAAAGAAATCTCTCATTGGAATTGGTCTTTGTTCTAAAATGTACCTGTAAACATTATAATTTTCCATGACACGCTGAACATAGTTACGCGTTTCCCTGAATTTTATTAACTCAACCCAGTCAACATAATTAATTTCTTTCTTTTGTGGATTTTTATTAATTTTTTTCCAATACTTAACTCGGTTTGGTCCTGCATTGTAAGCAGCAACAGCAAAAGGGTATGCGCCATCATACTGCAAAATAAGTCCTGCAATATAATGAGAACCGAGATTAATATTATATTCAGGATCAGTAGTTAATCTTGATTTTGAATAAGGAAATTTAGCTTGTTTAGAAACCAATTTTGCAGTGTAGGGCATTAGTTGCATCAACCCTTTTGCTCCTGCGTGACTATTAGCTTCTAAATCGAACTCACTTTCTTGTCTTATAATAGATAAAATTAAAGCACTATCTGGGATTTTTCTTCCATTAATATTTTTTGGGGTACTTATAATAGGGTAATTAAATTTATTATGAAACCTTTTTTGATAAGAAGCAATTTTAGAGATTTGAATTGCAAAATCGTACCTATTTATATTTGTTGCAAGTTCAGCTGCTAGTATTTCACTTCCTTTAGAGATATTATCATTAGCCAAATGCCTTAAAATAAATTTAGTATATTTATCCTTTTTAAGTTCATCTAAAAGATAAGTAATTTTAACTAGTTCTTTATTGAAAAAAATAAGTCGATATTTTTTGTCAACTTCCATTTCTTTATTAAGTTCAAATTTTTCATTTGGATTGATCTTTAAAAATGCTAATTGACCATAATAAGTAGTTAAATATTTTGATGCTTCTAAATACCATTTATTGGATTGTTCTTTGTCTCCAAGTTTCTCATAAGCACTAGCAAGCCAATAAGCTCCTCTGGAAGTACTAATTGGATAATTTACATTATCATAAAAATTCTCAAAATGGTTTTTAGCGGTTAAAGGATCATTTAAAAAACTCAAAGCTATCCAGCCACTCATCCATTCTGCAGCTGCAAAGTCTGGCCCTTCAGTCATACCGTGATTACTTGATATTTTATAGGCGATTTCATATTTTTTTTTATAAATTAAAGCTCGTGATATTATTTCTCTCTCTTTCCACCATTTTTCTGGCATCCTTAAATAATCTTTGTCATTTCTAATCTTAAGTAAAATTTCAGTTGAAGAATCTACTCGACCCTTTTTTCTTCGCCATTTTAAACGGTCATAATTAAGACCCGCATCATTTTTTAATTTTTGAGGAACATTTTTGATTGCTTGATCAACCCCATATCCTTTACTTATTAATATTTGTCTAGCAGTATATAAAAGCTCGTAATCTTTTGGTAAATATCTTGTTAGTCTTTTAAGATCCCAATGCTTTCCATTCCATGCAAGGTAATCTGCTCTTTTAATATAATCATTGGCATTTAGATTTTTTTTAAATTTTTTTCTAAAAAACTTTAAATCATTTTTAGATAATTTAGCAGTAATCCACCCTTCTTTAATTAACTTTGTACCCTTAGATTTATCACCAATTAGTAAGAAACTTTCACCTAATATCATTTTGCCAAATCCACTAAATGGTTCCTTTGTCCCAAACCAATTTATTATTTTCTTAGGTGAAACATTAGCTGTAGATAATTTATGTTCAGCTAAATATCTCAATCTATCTATTCTTGGATATTCAGGGTTACTATCTATAAAAACCTTGTAATCATAAAAAGAGGCTTGATTCCCTTTTGTTAATAGATGTCTCCATTGAATAAAATTATAAATAGATTTATCCTTAGCTTTTTTGGAAATACTTAGAGCTGAATTCCATTTACTTTTTTGCATTTCAGATATCGCTTTTTTTGCTAAATTAATATCCTTTTTGCTATAATATTTTGATATTTTAAAGTTTTTACGGGTCTTTACTCCTGCTACGATTGGTTTTTTTTTAGGGACTTTAAAACTTAACTTTTTCTCTTTGATTTCATTTACAATAATTTTTTTTTCAACTTTTTTTAATTTTGAAGGTTTTTTAGGAGGTGTAATAATATTTTTTGATATTTTTTTAATTATCTGTTCTGATGATAAAGTCGGTTTTTGAGGAGGAATAATTTGTAAGTTCTCTGCATGTACTTTATTTATTTTAAGAGAAATAAATAAAACAATTCCAATAATAATTAATATTTTTTTGCACATAATCTTTTAGTATATGAATCTGTAAACTATGTTATAAGTATTTATGTTTAAAGGATCAAATGTAGCTTTAATCACTCCATTTAAAAATAATGTTTTAGATGAAGCTGCATATATAAAGCTAATTCATTTTCATATTGATAATGGCACGTCTGGGCTAGTTCCAGCAGGCACTACCGGAGAGTCTCCAACTCTTAGTCATGCTGAACATGAACGTGTAATTGATTTATGTATTAAAGAGAGTAATGGAAAAATACCGGTTATCGCTGGAACAGGATCTAATTCTACAGAGGAGGCAATATCCTTAACCTCTCATGCAGAAAAGGCAGGAGCAAATGGTGCCCTAGTTGTAACTCCATATTATAACAAGCCAACACAAGAGGGGCTATACCAACACTACAAAGCAATTAATGATAAATGTGGGATCCCTATTATAATTTATAATATTCCAGGCAGATCAGTTATTGATATGTCGGTTGATACTATGGCAAGATTATATGAATTAAAAAATATTGTTGGTGTAAAAGATGCTACTGGTGATTTAAACAGAGTTAATCAACAATTAAATAAAATGGGTAAAGACTTTATTCAATTAACTGGAAATGATGACAATGCGTTTGAATTTAATAAAAGAGGAGGAGTAGGCACTATAAGTGTGACTGCAAATATCGCACCGAAACTTTGTTCAGAATTCCAAAAAAATTCAATATCTAAAAATGAAGAAGATCTCAAGAAAGCAAAAGAGTTAGATAATATTTTACAACCAGTTCACACTGCAATGTTTGTAGAAAGCAATCCTAGTCCAGTTAAATATGCAGCTAAAATAATGAATTTGTGTGATGATGAGGTGAGATTACCATTAGTTAAAGTTACAGAAGATACTAAAATAATTGTAAAAAAAGCTTTAGAGACCGTAAAACTTATTTAATGAATAAAAAAACCAATCTTGGTTTAAAGATCATTTGTTTAAATAGAAAAGCAAGTTTTAATTATTTTTTTGAAGGTCTTTTGGAGGCGGGAATAGTTTTAAAAGGTTCAGAGATAAAATCTATTAGAGATGGTAAAGTTAATATAGCTGATGCATATGCTGTTGAAAAAAAAGGTGAGATAGTTCTTATTAATTCACATATTTCTCCATATAAACAAGCAAGCTATTCAAATCATAATCCAACAGATGAAAGAAAACTTCTACTAAACAAAAGAGAAATAAATAAACTTATTGGAAAAATGCAAAGAGACGGCTTTACCATTGTACCTACAAAAATGTATTTTAAAAAAGGTAAAGTTAAAATTGAACTAGCAGTTGCTAAAGGTAAAAAACAATACGATAAAAGAGCTACAAAAAAAAATAGAGATTGGAACCGTGAAAAATCAAGATACATCAGAAGATCTAGCTAAAATAGTATATTTAGGTATTGGATCAAATCTTGGTACCAGAAAGGAGAATATTGAAAAAGCTAAATTTAATTTAAATAAAAATAATATAAAATTTATTTCGATTTCAAAATATTATGAAACTTTATCCTGGCCCAACTCAAAATACCCAAAATATTTAAATATAATATTGAAGACGGTGTGCGATCACGATCCTCTAAGATTACTTGAAATATGTAAAGATATTGAGATTAAATTAGGTAGAAAAAAAACAAAAAAAAATACTCCAAGAATATGTGATATTGATATTATTGATTATGATGGAATGAAAATAAATATCAAAAACAAACTTAATTTACCTCATAAAAGAATGTATAAAAGAAATTTTGTTTTGATTCCTTTGTTTGAGATTGAAAAAAAATGGGAACATCCATCAAAAAAATTAGATATTAAGACCTTAATTTCATTACTTCCTTTGGACGATATTACATCTATTAAACAAATTTAATTTAATGATATAATGCAATATGCTGAATTCTAACGAGCTTATTAACAAAGTTAAAGTGTATAACAAATTTCTTAATCATGAAAGATTAGATAAAGCATACAACTTTGCAGTTAAGGCACATAAAAATCAAAAAAGAGCATCTGGAGATCCTTATTCTGTTCATCCAATTGAAGTTGCTAATATTCTAACAGAATTAAAACTAGACAGTGCCACAATTACTACTGGATTACTGCATGACACAATAGAAGACACTTATGCTACATATGAGACAATCAAAAATGAATTTGGGCCAGAAGTAGCAGACCTTGTAGATGGAGTTACAAAAATTTCTGTTTTTGAAAATACAGCCACTTTTAACTCAAAAGCTGAAAATTTTAGAAAATTAATTTTAGCTACCTCAAAAGATATAAGAGTTTTGCTAGTCAAGATTGCAGATCGGTTGCATAATATGAGGACAATCAAAGCGATAAATAAAGAGGACAAAAGAAAAAGAATTGCTCAAGAAACAATGGAAATTTATGCACCCTTAGCAGATAGGATGGGTATGCACAGAATTCGAGATGAGCTTGAAGATTTGTCTTTTGAAATTTTAAATAATGATGCGAGAAAATTAATTAAAAAAAGATTAGATGAGATTAAATTAGACAAGAAAAATTTATTCGAGGAACTTTCTTTTGAATTAAGTTCTATTTTAAATGAAAATCATTTAAATGCTGAAATTTTTGGAAGAGAAAAAACACCTTTTTCAATATGGAGAAAAGTTCAGAAAAAAAGAGTTTCACTAGAACAGGTAACCGACATTATTGGATTTAGGGTAATTTTAAGAAATATTGATGAATGTTACAAAACATTAGGAATTTTCCATAAAAAATGGAATTGCATACCGGGAAAATTTAAAGACTATATATCATCTCCAAAAATCAATGGATATGAGTCTATACATACTTCGGTAATTGGATCAAATAAGAAACCTATTGAAATACAAATAAGAACAAAAGAAATGCATGAATTTGCTGAAAGAGGTATTGCATCTCATTGGAAGTATAAATCTTCAGAAAAATTTAATTCATTAAGCTGGAAAGAATATGATTGGTTAAAAGATCTAGTCGAAATAATTGAAAAAAATGAAAATCCAGAACATTCTTATGAATACACAAAGCTTCAGATGTTTCAGGAAAATGTTTTTTGTTTTACTCCTAAAGGTTCAGTGATTAAATTACCTAAAGAAGCAACGGCTATAGATTTCGCCTATGCTGTTCACACTAAAATTGGCAATTCTGCAACAGGATGCGAAATAAATGGAAACAAAAGTGAATTACAGACAATTCTTCGTAATGGAGATCGTGTAAATATTGTTACCTCTAAAAATAATTCTCCATCACTTCACTGGATTCCAACTACAAAAACTGGAAAAGCTAGAGCTGCTATAAGACGTTATTGGCATGATAAAGGGGAGCAAAAAGAAGAGAAAATTAAAAAATATAATACAACATTGTGGATTTCTTTACCTGATAAACCAGGACAACTCGGAGATATAAGTTCACTTATTGGTAGTCACAAATTAAATATCTCTAGTTTAGAGATGGTAGGTAAGAATCCAAAGTATATTAATTTTAAATTTAAATTAATCATAAGAAACCTTAAAAATTTCACAAATTTTATTGCAGTGCTAAAGCAAAAAGGTATAAAATTTAAGATAATCAGACATGAGGAAAAAAGAAATGCTTTCACACAAAAAATCCTTAGATATTTTAAAAAAAACTAATGCTTTATTGGAAGGGCATTTCATACTATCATCTGGTTTACACTCATCTAAGTATATACAATGTGCAAAACTTTTAAGTTTTCCAAATTTAGCAAAAGAAATTTGTAAATCTTTAGCAAACCAAATCAAAAAAAAATATAAAAAAATTGACTTAATTCTTGCTCCTGCGATGGGTGGAATAATTATTGGTTACGAAATCGGCAGACTACTAAAAAAAGAAACAATTTTTTGTGAGAGAGTAAAAGGAAAATTTAAACTCAGAAGAGGTTTTAATATTAATAAAGGTGCTAGAGTTTTAATTGTTGAAGATGTTATTACTACAGGAAAATCAAGTTTAGAATGTGCTAAACTAATAAAGAAAGCAAATGCTAAGCTATTAGGATTTGCATCTATCATAGATAGATCTTCAAAAAAATCTTTAAAAATAAATACTAAAATTGTATCTCATTTAAAAATAAATGTACCTGTATATAGTCAAAAAAAATTACCAGAGTCTCTTAAATCTGAACCGATAACAACACCAGGAAGTAGATTTATCAAGTGAAAAGATTAGGTGTAAATATTGACCATGTTGCAACATTAAGAAATGCAAGAGGTGAAAAACATCCTGACCCAATCAGTGCTGCATTATATGTAGTCAAGTGTGGAGCAGATTCTGTAACAATACATCTAAGAGAAGATAGAAGACACATTAATGACAAAGATGCAAAAAGAATATGTAATTTGAAAAATGTTTTAGTTAATCTCGAGGTTTCAATGAATGAAAGTATTATATCTAATGCTCTAAGAATTAGACCAGATTACATCTGCATAGTACCAGAAAATAGAAAAGAAATTACAACTGAAGGTGGTTTAAATATAATAAAAAATTTTAAAAAATTAAAAAAAATAATTTTTAAATTCAAAAAAGCTAAAATAAGAACCAGTCTATTTATTAATCCCTCTTTAAACGATATTAAACTTTGTAGATCACTTGGAGTAGACTGTGTTGAAATCCATACAGGAAAATTATCAAATAATGTTAAATTAAAACAAAAGCATACCAAAGAACTTCAAAGAATCAAAAATAGTTCTAAACTTGCAAATTCGCTGGCTATAGAGGTTCATGCTGGGCACGGTTTGGACTATAAAACCACTAAAATACTAACAAAAATAAAAGAAATTCAGGAATATAATATCGGTCATTTCATTATAGGAGAATCTGTATTTTATGGTTTATCCAAAGTAATTAAAAATTTTAAAAGATTATTGAAATAAGATGAAAATTCTTGGAATTGGGGTCGACATCATTGATAATAAAAGGATTCAAAAGTTTATTAAGAGCAACAAATTTAAAAATCGTATTTATAGTGCCAAAGAACTTAAATTATCTGAAAAAACTAAAAATAAAGTTGCTTTTTTTTCGAAAAGATTTGCAGCAAAAGAAGCTTTTTCTAAAGCTTTAGGAACTGGTTTTTCAGGAAACTTGAATTTTAAAGATATTGAAATTGTGAATGATAAAAAAGGTAAACCTAAATATGTTAAAAGTAAAAAAATTATAAAAATGATTAAAAAAAAATATAGAATTAATAAATTTAATTCTTTTCTATCGATTTCTGATGAAAACGATTATTCAACTGCTTTTGCTATTATTCAATCAAAATGAAATTAGATAAAAATTTTTTTTCTGAAAATATTAAAACATTAATTTATGCTTTAGTTATTGCGGTGATTATTAGGTCACTTTTAATCCAACCATTTTATATTCCTTCCTCATCAATGGAACCTACATTGTTAGTAGGTGATAGACTGTTTGTGACAAAATATTCATATGGTTATAGTAAGCACTCATTTCCTTTTAGTCCACCAATCCTTAACAAAAGAATTATGTTTAAAAATCCTGAAAGAGGAGATGTTGTTGTTTTCAAAACTCCCGCTGATAACAGGACTGATTATATAAAAAGGCTTATTGGTTTACCTGGTGATAAAATCCAATTTATTGAATCTAATTTATATTTAAATAATAGCGAAATTTTAAAGTCAAAAATTACAAATAAAAGCAGTATTTATTGTGGTAATAAAGTTATTGATGTTTTTAAATTTGAGGAAAATTTACCAAATGGTAAAAAATTTCATACCGTTTATTTAAAAGGTTATACACCTCAAAATTCAGATATATTTACTGTTCCTGATGATCATTATTTTTTTTTAGGTGATAACAGAGATTGCTCTAAAGATAGTAGATTTTTAACAAGTGTTGGTTATGTTCATAAAGACAATCTAGTTGGTAAAGCACAATTTATTTTTTTTTCATCCAATAGTAATGTTGGAAGTCTTTTTGAATTCTGGAAATGGCACAAATCTATAAGATTTAAAAGAACATTTGATAAAATTAGCTAATGAAAATCAATTATCAAAGTTTAGAAAAAAAATTAAATATAAAATTTAAAAATAAAAATCTTCTTATTCAATCATTAACGCATAAAAGTTTTAATCCTAATGAAAATAATGAAAAAATTGAGTTTCTTGGAGACAGAGTACTCGGATTAATTATCGCACAAAAATTATTAAAAATATATCCTAAAGAAAAAGAGGGTATACTTGACAAAAAATTTGCTTCTTTAGTAAATAAAAAGACATGTTTAGAAGTTGCAAAAAGAATTGAATTAGAAAAATATGTAAAAACCTTCAATCCTAAAAATAAAATTATCAAAATTGAGGATAAAATAATTTCCGATAGTTGTGAGGCACTTTTGGGTGCAATTTATTTAGATAAAGGTTTAAATGTAGTTGAGAAAATTATTTTAAAATTGTGGGAAGATCATATAGATAAGAGCGTAGTTACTCAAATCGACGCAAAAACAAAACTTCAAGAACTAGCTTTAAAAAAATATAAATTATTACCAACTTATAAGGTAATATCGAATACAGGTCCACGTCATAAACCTATTTTTAAAGTTGGAGTTAAGCTTCCAAATACGAAATTTTTTACGTCATCAGGTAAATCAAAAAAAGATGCGGAGCAAAATGCTGCTATCGAATGTCTAAAAAATATAAGTTAAAGGAAATATGAATTGGATCGATCAAGGTTTTTTAGTTAGTAAAAGCAGGTATAGTGAAAACTCTATAATTGCAGAATTATATACTTTGGATAGAGGTAAAGTTTCAGGCATTATATTTGGAGGTACATCAAAAAAAATTAAAAATTATCTTCAATTGGGCAACAAACTCCATGTTAATTATAACTCAAAAAATGATAATAGGATGGGTTATTTTAAAATTGAAATCTTGAATGCCTACAGTCCATTGTATTTCGATCATAAGCAAAAGCTTTCTTGTATTACTTCAGCAATGAACCTAATAAAAATATTAACAGCCGAAGCACAGGCAAATAAAAAAATTTACTCTCTTATAGAAAATCTTTTTAATTTACTAAATGACCAAAACTGGCTCAAAAAATATATTTTCTGGGAATTAGAGTTACTAAAATTACTTGGTTACGATCTTGAGCTAGAAAATTTGGTAGAAAAAAATTTAGTGAATAACAAAACTGTTTATTTTGCTACTTCTTATACTGAAAAAAAATATGTCCCTAACTTTCTTATAGAGAAAGATTTGGAGGTAACAGATATTAATATCTTATTAAGTGGATTGAAATTGGTTGGAGATTATTTGGATAAAACGATCTTAAAACCAAATAATTTAAATTATCCTAATAGTAGAATAATTTTTTTAAATACTTTGAAATAATTATTTTAAAATTTTGTCTATTCTATCGGCATAATACGAAACAATAGCGTTTGCTCCAGCACGTTTAAAAGAAACTAAACTTTCATAGACAGCATTTTTTTGTATAAGTTTTTTTTTAATAGCAGTTTCTAAAAGACTATATTCACCTGAAACTTGGTATGCTAAAACTGGAACTCTAAATTTTTCTTTTATTGATTTAATTATATCTAAGTAAGGCATTCCAGGTTTAACCATAACCATATCTGCACCTTCCTTGATATCCAAAGCAACTTCCCTTATAGACTCGTCACTATTTCTAAAATCCATTTGATAAGTTTTTTTATCTCCTTTAAGTGAGCTTTTAGAACCAACTGCATCTCTAAAGGGTCCGTAAAAACTTGAGGCATACTTTGCAGCATAGGATAAAATTTGTGTATTTTTAAAATTAGAATTATCAAGTGCTTTTCTTATTTTTCCTATTCTTCCATCCATCATGTCTGACGGTGCAAGAACATCACATCCCATTTCAGCCTGTAATAGAGATTGATTTATTAACACTTCAATCGTTTCATCATTAATTATTTGGTTAGACTTTATCAATCCATCATGACCATGTGAGGTATAAGGGTCAAGCGCAACATCACACATAATTCCAATTTGATTTTTATATTTTTTTTTAATTTCAAGTATGGCCTTGCAAACTAAATTATTTTCATTTAATGCCTCAGAGCCCAAATCATTTTTTAATGCTGTTTTTGTTTTAGGAAATAAAGCAACCATCGGAATATCTTTTTTAATTGCTTTATCTACTATTTGAGAAATTCTATTTATTGAGTAACGAAAAACGCCTGGCATTGCAGATATTGATTCTTTTTTATTCAATCCATCTATTAAAAAAATTGGTAATATAAAATCACTTGGACTAAGTGTGTTTTCTTGAACCAGCCTTCTAGCCCACGATTCCTTTCTATTTCTTCTCAGTCTTAAATTTGGATATTTTCCTGTAATCATGTTCAAATATACTTTATTAATGCGACAAAAGTATTATACAAATATATAAATTAATAAGTACAACACAATTCCGATGACTATAGATAACACAAATATTGTAGACCTGAATATAAAAAAAGAGGAAAGAATTTTAGATTTCAGTGATTTTCAAAAACAAAATATAAAATTCGACATCGATAAGTTGCAAGAAGCATACAATCAAATTGTAAATATTAAAAAATTTGATGATGGTGGTGGTGTAACTCACTTTGGAGCCATTTCACTAACTCAAATACCTGGAGATCCAGACTCAATAAAAGGTAGTAAGGCAAGAGGGGTTTATTGGACTAAACCTGACAAAACTGGCAAAGAAGTTTCAAGAGATATTAAAATCGATGAGTCAAAGTATTCTGAATTTATTAAAGATTATGATAATACTTACTTCAAGGAAGTGTATGATGTGCTTTCTTCAAAATATAAATTGGGCAGGGTAAGAATTCTTTTAAAAGAGCCAAGATCCACATTGAGTTGGCATAGAGATCCTGAACCAAGACTTCATATACCTATTATTACTAACCCAGGTTGTTTAATGGTAATTGATAATGTTGCAAAACATATGCCTGCAGATGGCTCTGTATGGGTTACAAATAATACTAAATATCACAATGCATTTAACGGAGGTGAAGAAAATAGAATTCACCTTGTAGCTTGCGTTCTTGATTATAAATTTAATTAGTTTGAAAAAAATATATATTTCTTCCGATCACGCTGGTTTTAAATTAAAGGAAATCATTAAAAAACTCTTAATTAAAAAAAAAATAAA
Source organism: uncultured Pelagibacteraceae bacterium (assembly GCA_902599995.1). Lineage (GTDB taxonomy): Bacteria > Pseudomonadota > Alphaproteobacteria > Pelagibacterales > Pelagibacteraceae > Pelagibacter. The sequence continues at coordinate 21,958 of CACKHN010000008.1, read as the reverse complement.
TTATTTTGATCTAGGACCTTCTTCTGATAACAGAGTAGATTACCCTGATTATGCCCATAAAGTTGCCCGAAAAGTAAAAATTAGCAAAAATAATGTTGGAATTTTGGTTTGCGGATCTGGAATGGGGATGAATATAGCTGCAAATAAACATAAAAATATTCGAGCCGCTCAGTGTTTTAATTTAAAATCAACGAAATTATCAAGATTGCATAATGATGCAAATATCATTACATTAGGCTCAAGGTTGTTAACAAAAAAAAATGCTTTAAATTGTGTTAGTGTTTTTTTGAATACTAAATTTGAAGGTGGTAGACACTTAAAAAGGATTAAAAAAATATAATGTCTAGTGAAAAAAATTATATAAACGATAGCTATAAAAGCTTTTTTGAAGACAGTTTATCTTCAAAAGATCCAGAGCTTTATAAGGCAATTCAAGATGAACTTATAAGACAACAGCAACACATAGAATTGATTGCATCAGAGAATATTGTTTCTCAGGCAGTTTTAGAAGCTCAAGGTTCAGTCCTAACTAATAAATATGCCGAAGGCTATCCTGGTAAAAGATATTATAATGGATGTGAATACGTTGACGTTGCTGAAAATTTAGCAATAGAAAGATTAAAAAAACTTTTCAATTGTAAATTTGCTAATGCGCAGCCACACTCAGGCGCACAAGCTAATGGTGCTGTATTTTTGGCGCTGTTAAAACCTGGTGATACTTTTATGGGTATGAGTTTAAATTCAGGAGGTCATATTACTCATGGTTTAAAAATTTCAATGTCAGGAAAATGGTTTAATCCAATAGGGTATGATGTTGATAAAAAATCTGAACTTATAGATTATGACAATGTTGAAAAACTTGCCTTAGAACACCAACCAAAATTGATAATTGCAGGTGGAAGTGCATATTCCAGAGTTATAGATTTTAAAAGATTTAGAAAAATTGCAGATAAAGTTGGAGCGTATCTAATGGTTGATATGGCTCATTTTTCAGGTTTGGTTGCTGGAAAAGGATACCCAAATCCTTGTGATTATGCTCATGTAGTCACATCTACTACGCACAAAGTTTTTAGAAGCGCAAGGGGTGGAATAATTTTAACTAATCACGAAGAATTATCAAAAAAATTTAATACAGCAGTTTTTCCTGGCTACCAGGGAGGACCATTAATGCATGTCATTGCAGCTAAAGCAGCTGGTTTTTTAGAAGCTCTTCAGCCTAATTTTCAAGACTATATTAAATCCGTTTTGGCAAATGCAAAAATTTTAGCAGAAACTTTAAAAAATAATGGTTTTAAAATTTATTCTGATGGTACGGATACGCATCTTATGTTGGTTGACTTACGTCCTTATAATATAAAAGGTAACTTAGCTGCTGAAAGCTTATCAAGAGCTAATATTACGTGTAATAAAAATGGTATTCCTTTTGATACAGAAAAGCCAATGGTAACATCTGGTATACGACTAGGAACTCAAGCTATTACAACACGTGGCTTTGGTTTAAATGAATGTAAGAAAGTGGGTGAATTAATTACAAAAACTCTTAAAGGATTATCAGAGAACCCAGATAATAACAGCAAAATAGAAGATGAGGTTAGAAACGAAGTTATTGCTTTAACTTCTTCATTTCCGATATATAAGAATCTTTAATTAATGATTTGCCCCTGCGAAAAAAAAGGTGAGACCTCAGTTGTTGACTCACGTCCTACTGAAGACGGTACTGCTATAAGAAGAAGAAGGATGTGTGTATGCGGCGAAAGATTTACAACATTTGAAAGAATTCAATTTAGAGAATTGATGGTAGTTAAAAAGAATGGGAGAAAATCTCCATTTGATAGAGATAAACTTTCTAAATCAATATATATTGCTCTAAAAAAAAGACCTATTGACTCCGGTACTGCTGAAAAATTTATCAGTAAAATTTCAAGAGCTTTAGAAGAACTTGGTCAAAGTGAAATTTCAACAAGTACTATTGGTACAATGGTAATGGAGGGTTTAAAAGAATTAGATCCAGTTGCTTATGTCCGTTTTGCATCTGTTTATCGTAACTTCAGAGAAGAACAAGACTTTGTTCAATTCGTGGACAAGATAGATGTCTTCAAAAAAAAATAAATTTTCAAAAAAAGATAAACTATTCATGGAGATCGCCTTGGACTTGGCAAGATCTCGTGAAGGATTAACAGGAACAAATCCATCTGTTGGATGTGTAATAGTTAAAAACAATAATATTATTTCAATTGGTCAAACTTCCTATAATGGGAGACCCCATGCAGAATTTAATGCAATTAAAAATTGTAATACAAAACTTGATGGAGCAAAAATGTACGTCACATTAGAACCTTGCAGTCACCATGGTGTAACCCCCCCATGCACAAATGAAATAATTAAATCAAAAATTTCTGATGTTGTTTACGCAATTGAAGATACTGATAAAAGAGTAAGAAAAAAAAGTTTTAAAATTTTGAAATCTCATAAAATTAATGTTTCGATAGGTCTTTTAAAAGATAAAGTAAAAAAATTTTATAATCCATATTTTTTTAACAGAAAAAACAAAATACCTTTCATTACTGGCAAAATAGCTATCTCAAAAAATAAACTTATTTATAGTAAATTTAAAACAAAAATAACTAACCAGTATTCTGATAAATTTACTCATTTATTACGATACAAAAACGACTCAATTATAACATCAAGTAAAACCGTAAATATTGATGACCCTAAATTAAATTGCAGAATAAAAGGTTTTGAAAAATTTTCTCCTGTAAGAATTATTTTGGATAAAAACTTAAGTCTAAATAAAAATACTTATATTTTTAAGTCAGCAAATAAAAAAAATACTATCATTTTTTATAATAAAGCAAATAATACAATAGTATCAATGTTTAAAAAAAAGAAAATCAAACTAATTAAAACAAAATTAAAAAATAGTAAGTACTTAGATTTAAAACAAATTATAAAAAAACTTTATTCTTTAGGTTTTAGAAATACTTTGGTTGAGGGAGGCGATCTTCTCACGACAAACCTGTTGAAGGATAAAATATTTAATGAATTTTATTTATTCAAAAGTCAAAAAAAACTTCCTACAAATTCATATTTTGTTAAATTTAATGGATTAAAAGTCTTAAATAAAAATTATCCATTGAGGCAGAATCTTAATTCTTCCTATGGAAAAGATACAATAACCTTTTATAACAAATCGCATGTTTAACGGAATTATTTATAATCAAGGGTCCATTTCTAAAATAGTCAAAAGAGATAAGGGGCTTAATATTTTCGTAAAAAGTGACCTTAAAGTTTCAAATAAAGATATGGGGTTATCAGTATCCTGTGATGGCGTTTGTTTAACATTGATTTCTTTTAAAAAAAAAAATATGGAATTTTATCTTTCTAATGAAACAATCAAACGATCAAAGTTTAAATTTTTAAAACCTAGAGATATTATAAACCTAGAATTACCCTTAAAATATGGTACTAAAATTTCAGGACATATTTGCCAAGGTCATGTCGATACTGTTGGCAAGGTATTGAGAATCTTTAAGGTCGATAAATCATATGTTTTTGATTTTGAAATTCCCAGGAAGGAAAGAAAACATTTAATAGAAAAAGCATCTATTAGTGTAAATGGTATATCACTTACTATTTCGAAAGTTACAAAAAAAGGATTTCAAATCTGGATAATCCCTCACACTTATAAAGAGACAAATTTATCTACTTTAAAGAAATCTAGCTTGGTTAATATTGAGATAGATATCTTGTCTAAATACGTTAGAAATTATTTTAATGAAAAAAAATAATTTTGCTAAAATTGAGCAAATAATCAGTATCGCTAAAAAAGGTGGTATGTTTATTCTTGTTGATGATGAAAAAAGAGAAAATGAGGGTGACTTGGTAATTTCAACATCTGACACTAATGCAAAAAATATTAATTTTATGGCGAAGTATGGACGAGGTCTAATTTGTCTTGCCTTAGATACTTCTCAAGCAAAAAAATTAAATTTAAGTTTAATGTCACCAGTAAACCAATCAAGAAATCAGACTGCATTTACTGTTTCAATAGAAGCAAAAAAAGGTATTTCTACCGGTATTTCTGCTAAAGATAGAGCGAGAACAATCAAAATTGCCTCAAAAAAAAATGCAGAAAAAAATGATATAGTTTCACCTGGTCATATATTTCCTATAATTGCAAAAGACGGAGGTGTATTAGTTAGAGCAGGTCATACCGAGGCATCAGTTGATATATCTAAATTAGCTAAAAAAAATAATTCTGCAGTTATATGTGAGATAATGAATGAAGATGGAACGATGGCGAAAGGAGATAATCTTTTTAATTTTGCAAATAAACATAATCTTAAAATTGGTAAAATCGAAGATCTTATTTCATATAGGTTAAAAAAAGAAAAGTTAATCAGATTTAAAAAACAAAGTTTTATTGATGTTAAAAACCAAAAATTCAAGATAAAAATTTATGAAAACATATTAGATGGTGCAGAGCATTTTGCTTTAATCAAGGGCAAAATCAAAAAAGGTGTTACACCTAGAGTTAGGGTTATTTCGTCCAATGTAGTTCAAAATTATTTAATAAAACAAAAATTACCAAACTCATTTAATAAAACTCTAAATTATTTTAAAAAATATCCAAATTGTGTTTTAGTATTTATCAAAGACTCTAATCTTAGATCTGTCTCTCAAACACTTAAAGTTTATAAAAATAAAGGATTAAAAAAAAAGGTTAATGATAAACTAATTAGAAATTATGGCATAGGTGCACAAATAATAAAAGATTTAAAAATAAAAAATATGATACTTATTACTAAATCTCCAAAAAAAGTTATTGGTTTAGAGGGATATGATATAAAGATTATTAAGCAGGAATTAATTTAATGAAAAAGAAATATTTAATAGTTATTGCAGATTATTATAAGGATATTTCTGAAGGTTTATTGAAAAGTGCATTAAAATTAATTCCTAAATCAAATTTGATAAGAATAGTTAATGTGCCTGGTGTATTTGAAATACCAGTAACTATTTCAAAGAATATAGATAAATATGATGGATTCCTGGCATTAGGTTGTGTTATTAAGGGTCAAACCCCTCATTTTGATTTTATTTCACAAGCATCAACTAACGCAATTATGGACTTGTCTATAATTAATAAAAAACCTATCGGTAACGGTATAATTACCTGTATCAACATGAAACAAGCTATAGCTAGAAAACATAAGGGTGCTGAAGCTGCAAAAGCTGTAATTTCTGTTTTATCTCAAAAATGAGAACTCATTTTAATCCAAAAAATAATCCACGGGTTATAATTATACAAAAATTATATGGGAAATTTTATAACGATGATGATGTTTTAAACTTTCCCAAACATCGTTTCAAAAAATTTATTAAAGATATTGTAACAGGCACTATAGAAAGAAATGATCTAATATTAGAAGAGTTAAATACTAAATTGGGTGATGACTTTGTTTTTGAAAATCTTGATAAAGTATTTCAAACAATTCTTAAGGCAGCAACTTATGAATTTATGTATAAACCACAACTATCTATAAATATTATTATAAAAGAGTATTTAAATTCATCGAATTTTTTTTTAGAAAATTCTCAAACCAAATATCTTAATGCACTTTTAGATAATATAGGAAAAAAATTGAGATCTAAAAATGCATGAATTTGAATTAATCAAAAATTACTTTTCAAAAATTTCAAAAAATAATAAATACGCTCTTAATCTAAATGATGATGTTTTTTTTGATAAGGAAAACCGATTAGCTATATCTGTAGATACATATACATTAGGATATCATTTTGTTAACTTTAAATATCCAGATTTAGTAATTAAAAAAATTTTGAGATCTTCTATCTCAGATTTAGTTTGTAAAGGAGTAATTCCTAAATATTATTTTATAGCTGGTTCAGGAAATAAAGAAACCTTTTCAAAAAAAAATCTATTGTTAATTTCAAAAGCATTAAAAGAAGAGCAAAAAAAATATAATGTTATTTTATGTGGTGGAGATACTACATTTTCTAATAAGCTAAGTTTCACTATCACATCTCTCGGCTTTTCAAAAAAAATTATCTATAGAAATAAGGCTTGCTTAAATGATGATATATATGTTACTGGAAATTTAGGAGATAGTTTTATAGGCCTTCAGATTCTTAAAAATAAAATCAAAAATTTAAAAAAATTAAATAAATACTTTATTCAAAAATATTACCTTCCAGATATACAATTAAATTTAACAAAAAAATTGTTAAATTTTGCAAATTCTGCTATTGATATTTCAGATGGTTTAGTTGATGACTTGGAAAAAATGATTAATGATCAAAAATTATCATTTTTGTTAAATCTAAGCAAAATACCAATTTCGGAAAAATTGTCAAAAATTATAAAATTGCGAAAATTAAAAAAGATTAATTTAATATCTAATGGCGATGATTATCAAATTTTATTTACTGCTAGCAAGAAAAAATCAAGAATCATAACTCAAACGGCAAAAAGTTTAGGTATTAGAATTTCTAATATAGGTGAAATTTATTCAAATAAAAAAAAATCAGTAATCATTGATGAAAAAGGTAAGGAAATAGAGCTTAAAAACAAAGGATACGTTCATCAATTTTAAAAGTTAATTATTGTCTTTTTTAGCTTTTTTTGTATTGTGCCAGCTTAAAATTTAACAACCAATAACATTAAGGTTTTCATGAGCTCTATAGTCGAAACTATTTTATTATACACAATTGGTGCAGGTTTATTATCTATTGTTTATGGATTTTTCACAGGAAAAAATATTCTTAATTCAAGTGCAGGTAATTCAAAAATGCAAGAGATTGCATCAGCAATACAAATTGGTGCAAAAGCATATCTGGCAAGACAATATAAAACAATTGCAATTGTTGGTGTAGTCGTTTTAGTTATTGTTAGCATCGCTTTCAGTCCTTTGGTAGGTGTAGGTTATTTAATTGGTGCCGCTTTGTCAGGTATAGCCGGATACGTCGGTATGCTTGTATCTGTTGAAGCTAATGTAAGAACCGCCGAAGCTTCAAGAAAAGGTCTAGCAGAGGGACTTTCTATAGCCTTTAAGTCTGGTGCTGTAACAGGAATGTTAGTGGCTGGACTAGCACTGTTGTCTATAGCAGTTTATTATTATTTATTATTAAAATTTGAAGTAGATGAGAGAGAAATTGTTAATGCACTTGTTGCATTAGGATTTGGTGCATCGTTAATTTCAATTTTTGCAAGATTAGGTGGTGGAATATTTACAAAAGGTGCTGACGTAGGTGCCGATCTCGTTGGAAAAGTTGAGGCTGGTATACCAGAAGATGATCCAAGAAATCCAGCTGTAATTGCTGATAACGTCGGAGACAATGTCGGAGATTGCGCTGGAATGGCTGCTGATTTATTTGAAACATATGCTGTAACCATTGTTGCTACAATGGTTTTATCTTCCATATTTTTTATTGGAGATTTGAAAATGATGATTTATCCTTTAAGCATAGGTGCAGCATGTTTACTTACATCAATACTTGGTACTTTTTTTGTTAAACTTGGCAATAACAAAAATGTTATGAATGCTTTGTATAAAGGATTTATTGTATCAGCTATTGGTTCTCTAATAATTTTATGGCCTGTTACAGATTATGTAATAGGTTTTTCAAACGAATATACGGTTAACGGTAAAACTTTTAATGGTATGAATTTGTACTATTGTGGTGTTATTGGTTTGGTAATTACCGGATTATTAATTTGGATTACAGAATATTATACTGGTACTAATTATAGACCTGTAAAATCTGTTGCTTTATCCTCAACAACTGGTCATGGAACCAATGTAATTCAAGGTTTAGCGGTGTCAATGGAGGCTACTGCAATTCCAGCTTTAATAATTGTAGCTGGTATTTTGATTACTAATTCAATTGCTGGTCTGTTTGGTATTGCAATTGCAGTTACCACAATGCTTGCATTAGCAGGTATGGTTGTTGCTTTGGATGCTTATGGTCCAGTTACTGATAATGCTGGTGGGATTGCAGAAATGTCTAACTTGGATAAGAAAGTTAGAAAAACAACAGATGCATTGGACGCTGTTGGTAATACAACAAAAGCTGTTACCAAAGGCTATGCAATTGGATCAGCAGGTCTTGGAGCTTTAGTTCTTTTTGCCGCTTATACAGAAGATATTAAACATTTTTCAAAAGAAGCCGGATCAGCACTTGAAGGTATAGTTGTAACTTTTGATTTATCTAATCCATATGTTGTAGTCGGATTACTGATTGGCGGTATGTTGCCTTATCTATTTGGTTCTATGGGTATGCAAGCTGTGGGTAGAGCAGGTGGTGCTGTAGTCGTTGAAGTAAGAAGACAGTTTAAAAAATTCCCAGGTATAATGAAAAGAAAACAGAAACCTGATTATGCAAAATTAGTCGACCTATTGACCGTAGCAGCAATTAAAGAAATGATTATCCCATCTTTATTGCCAGTGCTTTCCCCGGTAGTACTTTATTTTATAATTTTAGCTATAGGTGGACAAGTTGCTGCACTAGCAGCTGTCGGTGCAATGTTATTAGGTGTAATCATAACTGGTTTATTTGTTGCAGTTTCAATGACTGCAGGTGGTGGTGCATGGGATAATGCAAAAAAATATATTGAAGATGGAAATCATGGTGGTAAAGGCTCTGAAGCGCATAAAGCTGCAGTTACAGGAGATACTGTTGGTGATCCGTATAAAGATACCGCAGGTCCAGCTGTAAATCCGATGATTAAAATTACAAATATAGTTGCTTTACTTTTATTAGCGGTTATCGCTGGCTAATTTCTTTACGTTTTTTGGCCCTCTGTCCAAGAGGGTCATTCATTTTTTGCCTCATGCTAGATAAAAAATCATAGACAAAAGCATTTCTGTTGTAAGCATCTTTTGTTGAAGCTTTTGCAATTTTAATATCTTTCATATCTTCCTTATTATAAAAACTTTTTTTTTTAAGGATGCCGTAATTATCAATTTGTAAAACCAATACATCATTTTTAAAAATTTTCATTTTTCCTAATTTGCTTATTTTTGATTGGGTTTGTTTCCTTTCTATGTATATCCAAATATCATCATCGAATTTACTTTTTGTTGATGGAAACCCTAATATCTTTTTAATATCATTCTTATTGCTCTCATTGATAATTAATAAAGCTTGTTTTTTTTCTAAAAAAGGTACACCATGATGTTTGACAACTGGTTTAAATGAACAATTAGTAACTATTAAAGAAAGGAAAATTATATATAATAAATTTTGCATGAATGATAAATACTTATATGTTTATAACAATTTAATTAATTTCACTAGGAATAAAGATTTATATAAAAATTTGAACAGAGAGGATAATTTCTCAGATAGATTAACCTTATTTTTACTTCATTTTTCTTTTTTTTTGAAAAATTATAAAAATGAGGAAAATAAGAGTTTATTACAAGAAATTTATGATTTTAATTTTCGTCAACTTGAATTAAGTATAAGAGAAATTGGTTATGGTGATCAATCTATTAATAAAAAAATGAAAGATTATATTAATTTATTCCATTCTATGGTTTCTGAAATCCACTTTTGGGAAGATTTATCAAAATCTGAGAAATTAAAAAAAATTCAAATATTTCTGAGTGATTTTAAAAATAGTGAATATTTACTTAATTATTTTGAGAATTTTAATGATGATTTATCAAAAAAAACTTTGAATTCTTATCTAAAAAGTGTAAATAAACCCTAATTATGGCTGTACCGAAACGAAAACAAACCCCTTCAAGAACAGGGATGAGAAGAGCCCAGACAATGAAGTATTCAACTAAAAATATAGTTGAGGACAAAAAATCAGGTGAATATAGGCTTTCTCATCACCTCGATTTAAAAACTGGCATGTATAAGGGAAGACAAGTTTTAGACCCAAAAGAATAGTATAATATATCAATAAAATGTCAGATATGATTAAAATTGCAGTTGATGCAATGGGAGGTGATGGTTCACCTAAAAAAATTATTGATGGAATTATTCTAAATAATAAATCAAATAAAAATATATTTTTCAAAATTTTTGGTGACCAAAATCAAATCTCAGAATTAATTAAAAATAAAATTGATAGTCAATTTTATGAAATTATTCATACCGATAAAGTAATCAAAAGCACCGATAGTCCTTTAGAAGGAGCAAAGAGAGGTAAAAAAACTAGTATGTGGCTTGCAATTCAGAGTGTTAAAGAAAAGAAAGCTGATATAGTTATATCGGCTGGGAACACAGGAGCTTTATTAGTAGTTGCAAAACTTAATTTAAAAATGATTGAAAATATTGATAAACCAGCTTTGTCTGCACTTTGGCCAAATAAAAAAGGTATGAGTGTAGTATTAGATTTAGGTGCAAATATTGAATGTAGTTCAAAAAACTTGTTGGATTTTTCTATAATGGGTGCTTCTTTATACACCTCACTATATCCTGATGAAAAACCTAATGTTGCACTGTTAAATATTGGATCTGAAGAACTAAAAGGTAATGAAACAATAAAAGAAACCTATAAAATATTAATTGAAAAAAATTCTAATAATTATGACTTTGCAGGCTATATTGAGGGTAATCATCTAATGGATGGTATTGTTAATGTCATTGTTTCAGATGGTTTCACAGGAAATGTTGCATTAAAAACTGCTGAAGGAACTGCAAATTTTATTACCAGTGAACTAAAAAAAACAATGACTGGAAATATTATAGGTAAAATTTCATCATTACTAAACATATCTAATTTAAAGAAATTCAAGAAAAGACTTGATCCTAGATTATACAATGGTGCAATTTTTATTGGGCTAGACTCTCCAGTAGTTAAAAGTCATGGTGGAACTGATTATATAGGTTTTTCAAATTCACTTGATGTTTGTCATAGAATTGTAAAAGGTAATTTGATAGAAAAGATCAAGCATAATATTTAAAATGAGAATAAACTTAACTAAAAAAAACTTAGTTAATTTAGTTTATATGCAGCTTGGTTTTTCCAAGCAAATCTCAGAAAATCTAATTGATGATTTTCTAGCAACAATTGTGATAAATATTAAGTCTGAAAAAAAATTAAAACTATCAAAATTTGGTACGTTTTCTATAAGACAAAAGAAATCAAGAATAGGAAGAAATCCTAAAACCAAAGAGAAAAAAGTTATATCTAGCAGAGAAGTTGTTTTATTTAAGCCATCAAAAGAATTTAAGCAATTTATTAATATGAGAGAAAATGAGTAAGTCTGAAAGCGCCTATAAAACTATTGGAGAGGTTGCAAAAATTTTAAAACTTCAAGTAAATAAAAAAGGCACGCTTCCAACACACATAATTAGATTTTGGGAAACACAATTTAAACAAATTAAACCAAAAATATTTAACTCTAATAGAAGATATTACGATGAAAAAACAGTTAATCTTCTAAAGAAAGTTAGGTTCCTTTTAAAGGAACAGGGTATGACGATCAATGGTGTTAAAAAGATACTTGATAGTGAAGTTTCTTTAGAGCTTGACGAAATGGCAGATAAATCTATAAAAGCTGAAAATCTTAAAAATAAATTAATTAAGATTTCTAAAATTATAAAGGAACTAAAATAAAATGGCAAAAAAAACACACGTAAAAGTTCGACTAGTTCCTGAAGCTAAGCCTGATAGTTCTTTCTTTTATTACGTAAAGAAACCTGCTGGAGGTGAAAAGGCTAAGGTAAAACTTTCTGCGAAAAAATATAATCCTGATACAAGAAAACACGAAATGTTTGTGGAGAAAAAGTTACCACCACACAGTAAATAACTATTTTTTTTTAAAGTTCCTTTTTTCATATTCAATATATGCCCAAATCATATTCTTCCATATTCTGTTGGTTATTTTTGGATCTATTTTATTTTTAACTGATTTTTTTTTTATATTTTTCAAAATAATATTTATTCTTTTTTGATCAATAATTTGGTTTTTTTTATCTTTTAGCTCTAGAACCTTTTTTACAAGATTTGTTCTTTTTTTTATGATTTTGATAAGAGAATTATCTAGCTTATCTAATTCTATTCTAATTTTACTTAATTTTTTTTTCTTTAAAGGCGACATTTATATATTTGGATTATTAAAAAAATATTATATTTAAGCGCCTATGTATACTGTAAATACAAAAATTAATAATCAATTATCTTTTTGGTTAATTACAATGTTTATTATCATCTCAATTATGATTGTAGTTGGTGGTTTGACTAGATTAACTGACTCTGGTCTTTCGATAACGCAATGGCAATTATTTTCTGGTTTTCTTCCACCTCTTAACCAAAAGGATTGGATATTATACTTTAATTTGTACAAAGAAATACCTGAGTTTAAATTACAAAATTTCAACATGAACTTACAAGAATTTAAAGTAATTTTCTGGTGGGAGTGGGCTCACAGATTTCTTGGAAGAGTAATTGGATTGTGTTATTTAATTCCACTCATATATTTCTCTTTCAAATTAAAAATCTCAAAAATCCTAAATTTATATTTTATTTTTTTTCTTATTTGTTTCCAAGGATTTATTGGTTGGTATATGGTTAGCAGTGGTCTAGTTGATAGGGTAGACGTTAGCCACTTTAGGCTATCCATACATTTATTAATCGCTTTTCTAATTTTATCGTTAATTTTTTGGAATTATTTAATATATCAAAAAAAATATAACCAAGTTGAAAATGGAATAAATTCAATCATTCCATTTATATTTTTACTTTTAATTTTAACACAAATTGTAATTGGTGCATTTGTATCTGGAATGGATGCTGGAAAAATTTATAATTCATGGCCTCTTATGGGTAGTACTTATTTTCCAAATGATAATAATGTTGAAAATTTATTTAAATTGTCTGCCTTTAGTGATCCTTCGTTAGTTCAGTTTATACACAGAAACCTAGCATATTTAATTGGATTATTTTACGTGTTTATACTGTTTAAGGTATATAAAAATAAAATAATTAAATTATATAGACCAGTTAATATTTTAGGTTTTTTTATAATTTTGCAGATTGTTCTAGGAATAACCACAGTTGTACTTGGTGCACAAATTTATATTGCTGCTGTACACCAAGTAAGTTCTATTTTTTTAGTAACTTCTTCTATTTATTTTTTCTTTATAAATAAGAGACCTAACTTACTGCTTTAAGTTTGCCTTTTGAGGATTTATTTAAAGCTTGATTTAAATCCTCAATGATATCATCAATATGTTCGATACCAATACAAAGTCTAACATAACTTTGCGTTACACCTGACGCAGCAAGCTCTTTATCATTTAATTGGCTGTGTGTTGTGCTAGCTGGGTGAATTGCTAAACTTCTAGCATCTCCAATATTTGCCACATGATAAAACATTTTTAAGGATTCAATGAATCTTTTGCCAGCTTCAATTCCACCTTTTAATTCTATTCCAACCATTGGTCCATTTCCACCTTTAAGGTACTGTTTAGCTCTATCTGATATATGCTTATCATGTTCAGTCGAGTAGATTACTTTAGTTACTTCTTTGTGTTTTTTTAAAAAATTAACAACCTTTTGGGCATTTTCACAATGTTGTTTCATTCTTAAAGCCACAGTTTCAAGTCCCTGTATAATCGCAAAAGCGTTATCTGGGGGACATGCCGACCCTAGATCTCTCAATAGGCAAACTCTTGCACGTACAGAAAAAGGAACATTAGCGCCTGTCATCTCCGGTACAGCTTTGCCCCATATAACATTATTATAGCTTGCGTCTGGTTCATTGAATAATGGCTGTCTTTTCGCATCAGCTGTCCAATCAAAATTACCACTATCTACTATACTGCCAGCAATTGCTGTTCCATGTCCGCCAATATATTTTGTTAAAGAATGAATAACTACAGCAGCACCATGCTCTATGGGCTTACAAATTACAGGTGCAGCAGTATTGTCCATAATTAGAGGAATATTATATTTTCTTCCAATATCCGAAACTTCCTTAATTGGAAAAACTCTTAAATATGGGTTAGGTAAAGTTTCACCATAAAAAGCACGTGTTTTATCGTCAATTAATTTTTCAAAATTTTTAGGATTACTTGGATCTGCATATCTTATTTCAATACCAAGTTTGTTAAGTGTGTTATTAAATAATGATACAGTGCCCCCATATAGATCGGTTGAACTTACAATATTATCACCAGCTTGAGCGACATTTAATACAGCAAAAGTTGAAGCTGTTTGACCAGATGAAACTGTAACACAAGATAAACCACCTTCTAACGCAGCAATTCTTTTTTCTAACACATCATTTGTTGGATTCATTATTCTGGTATAAATGTTTCCAAACTCTTTTAGTGAAAATAAGTTTGCCGCATGCTCTGTACTGTTAAACTCATAAGATGTAGTTCTATATATAGGTACAGCTACTGCATTTGTAGCAGGGTCACTTCTGTAATCTCCACCATGGACCGCAATAGTCTCAGGATTGTTTCTTTTGTTACTCATAATATACTCCTTTTTTAGTGCTTCAACTTTATGTAAGGCGCACAATATAGTTCAAATGCCTACCGATAGTTTTATGAAAATTCCTCTTTAGCAGTTTAAAGCCCGCAATAGGATCAAATCGGCATAATCCTTTTATCAAATTAAGACCTATTTTCAAGGTAAATATAAAATTGACATTAAATTTAATAATAGTATTAATCCTCGCACAATGACTAAATTCCTTAAAAAAGATCAAATAACATCATCTTGGTATGAAATAGATGCAACTAATGCAGTTGTTGGCAGATTGGCTACTGTTATTTCAAATATTATAAGAGGAAAAAATAAAACAACTTATACACCACATATGGATGATGGTGATTTTGTAGTCGTTAAAAATATTGAACAAGTAAAATTCACAGGGAAAAAATTTCAAGACAAAAAGTATTACAGACACACAGGTCACCCTGGTGGTATTAAGATTGCTACACCCGAAAAATTACATGAAAAAAAACCTGGTGAAACTTTAAAACTTGCAGTTAAAAGAATGTTACCCAGTGGTGTTTTAGGTCGAAAACAATTAACTAAATTAAAAATTTATACAGGTAATGATCACCCACATTCTGCACAAAATCCTATAGTTTTAGAATTAAATAAATTGAACAGTAAAAATCTAGCTAGAAATTGATATGGAAAACGCTCAAACACTTCCTAAACTTAAATTAGATTTTAAAGACAGTAAATATGCAACTGGCAGAAGAAAAACTTCTATCGCGAAAGTTTGGTTGAAAAAAGGATCTGGTAAAATATATGTAAATGGAAAATTATTTAGTGATTATTTTGCGGATGAAACACATAAAATGCAGATTACAAGACCTTTTGAAATTATAAATCAGTCTACAGATTATGATGTTAGATGTAGTGTTAAAGGTGGCGGACCAACTGGTCAGGCCGGTGCAATGGTTCATGGCATATCTAAAGCACTAGTTTTATTTGATGAAAATTTAAAAAGCACATTAAAAACTGAAAAACTTACTACTAGAGACTCTAGAGCTGTTGAGAGGAAAAAACCTGGTAGAAGAAAAGCTAGAAGAAGCTTTCAATTCTCTAAAAGATAATTTTTTTTTAACATTTAACTGTTATACTATAAAATGCCTAAGCTGAATGCGTTAGTTGCCGGATCTACTGGATATATCGGTACTCAATTAACTAAAATATTAGTTAAGCATAGATATATAAACATTAAATATCTTTGTGGTAATTCTTCAGTAGGGAAAAGCATTTCTTTTTATGAAAAGTCATTATCAAAATATAAATTACCTAAAATAAGCAAATTCAATAAAAAATTATTAGATGATGTTGATATAATTTTTACAGCTTTACCCAATGGAGAAGCCCAAGATATATCCAAATATTTAAATAAAAAAAATATATTAATTGATTTAGCTGCAGATTTTAGACTCCAAAAAGCTTCAGAATATAAAAAATGGTATAAGCAGAAGCATCGAGCAATCAAAATGATAAAAAAAAGTATCTATTCACTTCCTGAAATTAATAGAAAAGAACTTAAAAAGTATAATATTATCTCAAGTCCTGGTTGTTATCCGACATCTATACTTCTGCCGTTAATACCATTGATTAATAAAAATTTAGTTAAGGTTTCAAATATTATAATAGACTCCAAATCAGGTTATTCTGGTGCTGGAAGAGGTGTTCACAAAAAGTATAAAAATAAAAATTTATATGACTCTTTAAGTGCTTATGGTATTGGAAATCATCGTCACAATTCAGAAATTGACCAGATGTTAAAAAAATTTTCTAAGAAGAAAATTGAAGTCAGTTTTACACCACATTTATCACCAATGTTTAAAGGAATTTTAAGTACAATTTATTTAGATTTAAATACAAATGTAAATATAACAAAAGTTTTAAGTTTACTGTCAAGATTTTATAATAAAGAAAAATTTGTTAAGATTTGTAAATTAAATACTTTAATAAGTACAAATGATGTTATTAATACTAACAATTGTCTTATTTCAGTATGTAAGTCAAAATTTAATAATAAAATAGTTATACTTTCAGCTATAGATAATTTAATAAAAGGTGGAGCAGGGCAAGCAGTGCAAAGTCTAAATAATAGATTTAACTTTCCAGAAGCAACTGGATTAATATGAGATTATTATTTTGTTTATTTTTATTATTACTTACTAGCAAATGTTCTTTAAACCATGATTCTAATTATTGGACAAAGGATACTATTAAAAAAAAAGAGAAGCAGAAAGACTTGTCAAAAATATTAAAAAAATCAAAAGATTTAACGTCAATGACCTTAGATGAATATAAAATATTTATAGAAGACTACACAAAAAAAAGTAAATATCCTGATATTAGTAAATGAAAAAAATATATAATATTGCAGTAGTAGGTTTAGGCCAGGTTGGTATCTATTTACTTAATGAGTTAAATACTAAAAAAAAAAATATTGAAATAAAAACAGGAACAAAAATTAATGTTGTAGCGATATCGGCTAGAAATATTAAAAAAAAAAGAAAATTTAAAATCAATAAGAAAATTTTTTATACTAACCCTCTTGAGGTATTCAAAAAACATAAAGTAGATATTTTATTTGAAGCAATAGGTTTATCTGACGGTATATCCAAAAAGATTGTAGAGAAAGCTCTAAAAAGCAAAATTCATGTCATTACACCTAACAAAGCCTTAATTTCTAAACATGGAAATTATTTAGCAAAATTAGCTGAGAAAAATAATGTTAATTTAGAATTTGAAGCTTCTGTAGCTGGAGGGATCCCAATATTAAGATCAATTAAGGAGGGATTAGCGACAAACAAGATCTCAAAGGTTTATGGAATATTAAATGGAACTTCAAATTATATCTTATCTGAAATGGAACATTCTAATCAAAAATTTAATGATGTTCTTATTAAAGCACAAAAACTTGGCTATGCTGAACCAGGCAATCCTAAATTAGATTTAAATGGTTTTGATGCTTTTGCAAAGGTAAGAATTTTATCTGCACTTGCATTTAATAATAAAATTTCACACCACAAATGTTTAATGGAGGGGATAGAAAAAATTGAACTAAAAGATATAAAAATTGCTAATCAATTAGATTTAAGAATTAAACTTCTTGGAATAACAGAATTAAAAAATAATCAACTTTTTGAAACTGTTCACCCATGTTTAGTTAACAAAAAATCTTATATCGGAAATGTTAATGGAGTAATGAATGCAGTAATTCTTGAGGGTAAACCAGTTGGTGAAAGTATTTTGCAAGGTGAAGGTGCAGGTCCAGGTCCCACTGCATCCTCTTTACTTTCTGACTTATTGTCTATACTTAGAGGGAATATTAAAAAGCCTTTTGGAATACCTTTTGCGCAATTAAAAACTTTAAAATCTTATAATATAAACAATTATACAAATTCTCTATATTTAAGGTTTGAAGTACATGATCGCCCAGGTGTTTTATCACAAATTACCAACCGTTTAGCTAAATATAAAATATCTGTAAAAACACTTATCCAAACCCCTGATAAAAAAACAAATAAAGCAACAATAGTAATAATTACTCACAAAACTTCTGAGATAAATTCTAGGAATTGCTTATCTATATTTAAAAAAAACAAAAATATTTTAAGAACACCAACACTTATTAGAGTGATTGGTTAATGGATATTTATTTAAAACTTTTTGAGGTTTTATTTCCTGTTTTTTTTATGGTTGGCATTGGTTACTTTATTGGTAGAAAAAACCCCAAGCTAGATACTTCTTTCATCACAAATTTTGCAGCTAATATTGGAAGTCCTGCAATGGTTTTTTATGCTATCACTACTACTGGTGTAACATTTTCAATGTTTATTGAGTATTTTTGGTACTCATTAATTGCAATTTTTGCCTTTGCTTTAGTAGGAGTGTTCTTCTTAATTTTCTTAAAAAAAGAAATTATACGAGAACTTCCTCCGTTTGTTTTACCTAATGTAGGTAATATGGGACTTCCAATTTGCTTATTTGCTTACGGTAATTTAGGTTTGGGAATTGCAGCAACTATATCTTCATTAGTTATATTTTTTCATTTCACTATAAATGTTTTTTTAGCAAGCAAAAAATTTGACTTCAAACTTTTGTTAAAAAGTCCACCTGTATACGCAATAATAATTTCAATTATATTTATATATTATGAAATTGAAACTCCAGTTTTTTTAGTGAATACAACAATGATTACTGCTTATACAGCAATATTTTTAATATTAATGTCCCTAGGAATTGCTCTTACAAGATTGAAAGTTTTTTCATTTACATCTGCTTTTATTTCCTCTATATGTAGAGTGTTTATCGGTCCATTAATTGGTTTAGCAATTATAAAAATATTTAATTTATCTGGCTTTGCGGCAGGTGTATTTTTAATACAATGTGCTATGCCAAGTGCAGTTTTGACTTATTTAATTGGATCAATGTACTCACCTAAAAAAATTGTTGATAGCATTGCAAGTATGATCGTAGTTTCAACAATAATGTCATTTATAACCTTACCAATTGTTGTGTTTTTTGCTTTAAAATACTTCTATTAAATTATATTTTTTTATGAAGGCTATAATTTTAAATGCTTCAGCTTGGATGATTGTTCCGGTTATGGATGCTTTTGCTAAACATTTAAGTGGTTCGATGGATGTTTTTCAAATTGTCTGGGCAAGATATTTTTTTTCAGCACTTTTTACATTATCTATAATGTTAATTTTTTATAGAAGAACTCTTGTCTGGAGTAAAAACCCTAAATTACAATTGATCAGAGGTTTTGTTTTAGCCTTTTCTACTTTATGTTTTTTTTATGCAATTTCCATCATTTCACTTCCAAAAGCTTTAACTTTAGCATTTGTAGCACCTATAACTTGTACTGCTTTTTCTCCAATATTTCTAAACGAAAAGGTTGGTATTAGAAGATGGTCTGCTGTTTTATTTGGTTTCTTGGGTGCTTTAATTGTAATTAGACCTGGTTTTATTGAAATAAATTTAGCAACTTTAGCCGCAGTTTCATGCGGAATTTGTTATGGGTTCTATTTTATTATAACTAGGAAATTGAGTACTTCTGATAATTCTTTTTTAACCTTATTATTTACAAGTTTAGTAGGTTTATCAATAATAAGCTTATTTACACCCTCTGTTTGGGTTAAACCATCTTTAACTGAGTGGTTTTTAATGGCTTTAATCGGCCTTATAGCTGCTATAGCGCATTTTTTCTTAATTTTGTCACTCAAATATGCTGATGCATCGAGATTAGCTCCCCTAGGCTACACAGAGATAATTACAAATATATTAATTAGTCACTATTTCTTTCATGAATTGCCAGATAATTGGACATATTTAGGTCTATTTATTATTGTTCTAAGTGGTTTATATATTTCTAGAAGAGAACATTTACTTACACGTACAAATAAATAGTAAATAAATAGTTACTAATTAATAATGTAATACTTTAATATATTTAATTAAAATGTTGTAATTATTGATTTATTTAATTTAATATATATAGATAAATTAACATAAATTGTTAATTTTTTAAGATAAATAATCGATTAATAAATATTATTTTTAAAATTATAAAGTCAAATGTAACAAGATTAATGGAAAAAATTAACCATAATAACTAAAAACGTTTAATAGCAATTGTTTTTTAGGCATAGAAAGCACAGATTCTTAATTTGTATTTGGTTAAGTGAATAGGGGAATAAAAATTAGTTAAAAATTCATTGAAAATTGGCTCTAAAATTAGCTTAGTTATCATTGAAAAGTAGAGCAATGCAGTTATAGAATATATGTTTTAAACGGCCATAGAGACGCTTTATTTTCATATATCTCAATAAATAGTACAACTGAAGGGTGTATAGCAACATTTAATACAAAATACGGTTAAATATTGAAAAAATGTAGATTTTACAAGTGATTTTAACCATAAAATAGGCCTTAAAAGCCACTAAATATCAACTTTTTCGGATCTCAATAAATGTAGTTTTGTCTTAATTCCACCTCTGCCCGAGTATCCACCAAGGCCTCCATCGGATCGGATTACTCTATGGCACGGTATTTTAGGAGCATATGGGTTTTTTCCACATGCATTAGCTACAGCACGAGCTGATTTAGGCTTTTTTATACCAATTGCTACCTGTTTATAGGTTTTGACTTTGCCTTTTGGTATAGTCTTAAGGTATTTCCAAACTTTTAATTGAAATTTTGTGCCTTTCATCAATAAAAATTTAAAATAATAAAGCAAACTATAAAAAAAACAGCTAAAATAGTGAGATAGATCGTTTCTACGGTTTTTCCAGTTTTTTTATATTGAACAAAGCTTAAAATTACAAAACCAATAGAAGTGATTAGGAAATATATTGGTTCAATTACTCCGTCTAATGATCCCATGTTAATTCTGTTTTGATTTAATGATTATTATAACTATTTTCGTATAATTTTTCATAAAAATCTGCAGCTTTTCGTAATACATCAATAGTAGCATCATTATCCTAATTTTTTTAGGATTTAGCTATACAAATAAAAAATTATAGCTATTGACAACAAATTTTATCTAATATATATTTCCGATAATTAATGGTTATCGGAAATATATATGAATAAGTTAATAACAGACGTTAAAAACCTCGAATTAGAAACTTTAAACAATTTAAAAAATTCAAAAGCAAATAATACACTAAGAGCTTATCAATCTGATTTCAAAGATTTTTCAAGCTTTTGCTCAAAAAATGGTTTTTCATCTATACCTAGTAATCCAAAAATAGTTGCTTTATATTTAACTCACTTAAGTTCTATTAGTAAATTTAGCACTTTAAAAAGAAGATTGGCCTCAATAAAGGTTATCCACAGATTAAAAGGGCATTATATAGATACAAAACATCCTATCATTGCTGAAAATTTAATGGGAATAAAAAGAAAAATGGGAGTTAAACAATTATCTAAAAAACCATTATTAATCAATGATTTAAAATTAATTATGAAAGTAATAGATGAAGAAAAAATTGAATATAAAAAATATCAGAATCGAGCTTTATTGTTAATTGGATTTGCAGGTGGTTTTAGAAGATCAGAATTAGTATCTATTGAATATGAAGATATTGATTTTGTTAATGAAGGAGTAAAAATATTGGTTAAAAGGTCAAAGACTGATCAAACTGGTCTAGGAATGACTAAGGCAATCCCCTACTTCGAAAATAGAAACTATTGTCCTGTTATATCGTTAAAAAAATGGATTAAGTATGCCTCAATTAACAACGGTAAAGTATTCAATATATCTGACAAAACAGTAGCTTTAACAATTCAAAAATATGCACTTTTAGCTGGGTTAGATAAAACGAAATACGCAGGTCACAGTTTAAGGTCTGGATTTGCAACATCAACAGCTGAAATTGGCGCAGATGAGAGAAGTATTATGGCAATGACAGGTCACAAAACAACACAAATGGTAAGAAGATATATACAGGAAGCAAA
>CACKHN010000007.1 GCA_902599995.1 uncultured Pelagibacteraceae bacterium | reverse complement strand
AGAACTCTTCTGTTGTTCCAATAATTTGTAAGTTGTCCGTTATGCACAACTGATACATCACTAAAAGGATAACCCCAGAATGGGTGAGCTGATTTAATATCTACACCAGACTCTGTTGCCATTCTTGCATGGCCAATAGCATGCGTTCCTACAAGTTTATCTAAGCTGTATCTGTCGCAAACCATTTTTGCATTTCCTAAGTCTTTGATTACCTCTAAAGATTTTCCCATAGACAATATCTCTACTCCAGGGATACTTTCAATTCTTTGAGAAAAATCTAGCAGATCTTTAGTTTCAAAATCAATTTCATACCTTAAAGAGTATGGGAGTGTTCTTTCTTCTTTGACAATTTTTGCACCCATATCAGCTAAAGTTTGATCAACAACTTTTTTTCTTTCATCATAGACAGAAACATCCTCCATAACTGAGGAACTACCTTCTCCAACATTTTCTCCAACTTTAAAACGCATGATAAAATTTTTACCATCCGTATCTCCATATAAGGCATAACCTGTTGAGTCTTCACCTCTATGTTTTAATGCTTGGAGCATACCTTGAAGTTCGCTTCCAACATTTGAAGATTTACCTCTATGAATTAAACCTGCTATACCACACATATTTTACCCTTCTTTTATTTATGACCTATGGAAGACAATCAAGATAAGTATCCAGATCCCATTGAGTTGTTGCACCTAAAAATCTTTCCCATTCATCATTTTTATACCAATGGAAAACTTTATACATTTCATCTGGCATTGCAGATTTAATTACTTCATCCTCTGCCAATCTATCCAAAGCTTCTCCTAAACTTAAAGGAAGTTTTTTAACATCTTTACCAGCTTTTTGTGCTTCGTAAATGTTTCTAGACTCTGGTGCAGCTGGTTTCATTTTTTTTGATATACCTTCATCACAAGCTTTCAATAATGCTGCTCCTAATAAGTATGGATTGTGCATTGAGTCCACAGATCTATATTCAAATCTTCCAGGTGCAGAAACTCTTAGACCACAGGTTCTATTTTGGTAACCCCAATCAGCATAAACAGGCGCCCAAAATCCTTGATCCCAAAGTCTTCTATAAGAATTTACTGTTGATGATCCTAACGCAGTTAAGGCAGGCAAATGTTTCATAATTCCGGCAATTGATTGCAGTCCTACTTTTCCTGGTAGCTGCATATCTTTAGTATCTGGCATGAAAGTGTTGGTTCCACCCTCTACATAGCTAAAAACTTCTTCGACACCTGGTAATTTTTTATTTCCAAGTTTGTTAACTTTTATCTTTCCACCTTTCCAAAGAGACATATTTGTATGGCATCCACTTGCTGATACTCCCATAAACGGTTTGGTCATAAAGCAAGCTATTAAACCATGTTCCCTAGCAACTTGTGCACAAATTTGCCTGTAGGTGGATAACCTATCGGCATTTCTTAAAACGTTATCATATGTCCAATTAAGCTCTAATTGACCTGGTGCATCTTCATGGTCACCTTGGATCATATCAAGACCCATAGCCTTAGCATATTCGATTACTTTCATAAAAACAGGTCTTAAAGATTCAAACTGATCTATGTGATAGCAGAAAGGTTTTGAAAATCCTTTCCCTGTAGGTGTTCCATCTTCATTTTTTGTCAACCACATCATTTCTGGTTCAGTCCCTACTCTTAACTCAAGACCATGTTTCTTTTTAAACTCATCAGCAAATATTCGTAAATTTCCTCTGCAGTCAGAAGTTAAATGACCGCCAGGATTTTTTCTCTCTTCTCTATTTCTAAAACAAGTAACAAATACTCTTCCAACTCTCTTATCCCATGGTAATTGAACAAAAGTTTCTGGATCAGGAATTCCAACCAACTCCATTGCTTCAGGTCCATATCCAATGTAGTTATTGTGACGATCTAAAAATAGATTTGCTGTTGCTCCATAAACTAATTGAAAGCCTTTTTCTGCAGTCCTTTCCCAATGATCAGCAGGTATACCTTTTCCAACAACTCTTCCAGTAACAGAGATAAATTGATAGTAAATATATGTAATTCCCAATTCATTAATTTTTTCTCTTACATTTTTAACTAATTTTGCTCTTCCTGGCTGGTTTACATGTTTTTCTAGATCAGTCATTTTTCCCTCAATCAATTATAATTTTCTAAAACGTAGCTGAAAAATTTATTTGTGTCTAGGCTTGAAGTTTAACTCCAAGGGAACGGACTGTTCGAAGTAGGGTGAAGTTCACCTTTCTCGTAACGGTTGAATCTAAACGGTTTCAATAAATCACTTTCAGTACCCAGAATTTCTTTTGCAACAAGCTCACCTACACCAATCATTTTATATCCATGATTTGCATCAGCGATCATGTAAACATTTTCTAAAAATCTATCAAAGATCGGAAACGAGTCTGGTGTCATACATCCAAGACCACCTGATGGTCCTTTTCTATACAAACCAGATTTTCCCTCAAATCTTTTTTGACAATGTGCTAGAGCTGAACACCACATATCATTAAATGCTTCAGTTGTTTGGTATTCAGGTGACTCCACACCGTATGGATCAACATTAACTTGATCAAAATGTTTATCAACTATGTAAGGAGATGTCCCACCCTGAACACCTAGTTCTTCAATGTCTGGTTTGTAATATATTCCCCAAATTTTATCAGTAATTAACTTTTTCGTTGAATCAGAATATAACGGAGCGGTGGAGTCGACGTGAATAACAGGGGGTTGTTTACCATTGTTCATTTTTAAAAAATCTGGCTCAACACCTAGAACACCTTCTTGCAGCATCCAATATTTCCACATATCAGTTGTATATAATTTACCATCTTTACCTTTTATATTTGCAGTCTTTGGAAGTTCTAACATGTTCCAGAAATCTCTTACCCAAGGACCTGCGCCAACAACTACTTGTTCGCACTCAATAGTGCCTTTATCGGTTTCTACACCAGTTACAGCTTTACTATTACTTCCTCTTTTAAATCCAGTTACCTTAACTTCTTTAAATACGTTCACACCATTTGATGTTGATTTTTTTTCGAGTGCTTTTATAGAATCCACATTAAATGCGTACCCGCCTTTTTTTTCATGCAAAATAGATGTTATACCTTTTGCTTGCCAATCATCGAACATATCTTTCATATAATTAGTACAATCTTTTTCACCTTCTATAAATTCTGAATCGTAACCAATTGCTTTTTGTTGCTCATAAATTGAAGCTACGTCCTTATGCATAACCTCAGGCGAAATTTGTAAATATCCTACCGCATTATATTTGAAAGCATTGGGATCACTTTCCCATACAGAAACTGAATGTGCCATTAATTCTCTCATTGCTGGCTGAAAATAATTATTTCTTACAACACCACATGCAATGCCACTTGCACCTGCGGCAGTATCTTTTTTTTCTATAACAACTATGTCTCCAGGATTTTTATACGTTTCTGATAGTTTCCATGCTGTACTTAAACCGTGTATTCCACCACCAATAATAACTACTTTTGCTTTTGTGGGTAATGACATATTAAAACCTTAGTTTTTACAAAGTAGAATTAATATAATTATTTTTAGAACTAAAAAGTATATATATAAAATATACACTTTAAACTTAACTGAAATATGTGGTTAATAGCTTATATTTTTAAGAGTAGTTAAATATTCATTAAACTCTTTAATAAAAGAGTCGCTTGGTCTAATATTCTTTATTCTTTGATCTTTTGAAGTCTTTTCCAAATGAAAGAATCCTTTTTCGCAAGCTTCATTAATAATTAAAGCTGATTTTGGCCTAGATGTTTTAAATAGTTTAGTTTTTAGCTGTTCAACAGATAATTTCCTATTTTCTTTGTATGAAGACATTACTAATAACATCATATGATAATGAGAAGGTGACTTTCTAAAAAAATAGTTACTCGACGTATGAGATTGTCTCATTTGATCTTCCCAAAAATTTAAAAGAGTTTTTTTATTTTTTGGCATTTAATTTATGACTTTACTCTGGACTTGGTAGGATCGTAAAAAGGAAATCCAACTACTTTTGCGCTTATTCTTTTTTGATGACCATCAATTTTTCCTACTTCAACTTCTGTTCCAATTTCTGTATATTGAATATCCATTCTACACAAAGCTATATTTTTATTTAATGTTGAGGATAGACATCCACTTGTAATTACTCCAATTTGAGATCTACCAATATGAACACAGTCACCATGACCTGCAATTTCTTTACCATCTAACTCAAGCCCAACAAGTTTCTTTTGAGGATTATTTTTTCTTTTTAGTAATTCATCTTTACCGACAAAATCATCCGTTTTTGTTTTTAAAGGAACTGCAAATCCAATACCTGCTTCAAATGGATCTTGTTGACCATCAAACTCATTACCAAATAAAATTAATCCTGCTTCAATTCTAAGTTTGTCTAAAGCTCCAAATCCTGCAGGGATCAAACCATCTTGTTTTCCTGCATCCATTAATTTGTCCCAGACCTCAGTAGCATGTTTAGGGTGACACCATATTTCATAACCTAGCTCGCCAGTATAACCAGTTCTAGAAATAATTAACGGTATTCCTTGCAACTCTTCTATTCTACAAATACTAAATCTAAACCAACCAAGTTCATCTATTGAAGGTTGGGTTGGAGGTGTAAAAATTATCTTTTTTAAAATCTCTCTACTTTTTGGACCTTGTAATGAAACGTTACTTATTTGGTCTGTTGAATTTTTTATATTTGCATTGAAATTTTTCTTTTTTGCAATTTCTTTTAACCATTCACCTCCATATTCATCTCCACAAATCCATCTAAAACCAGTCTCGCTTAATCTTAAAAGAGTACCATCATCAAACATCATTCCATTTTCGTAGCACATTGCAGAATATACAACTTGACCTACCGATAATTTCTTAATGTTTCTTGTAAGTGTATAATTTAATAATTCTTCAGCATCAGGACCGATAATTTCGAATTTTCTTAATGAAGATAAATCAATTAAAACTGCATCATTTCTACAAGCGTTGTACTCATTAACAAGCCCATGTTTTGTATAATCATTTGGAAGCCAAAAACCTCTAGCATCTATAAAGTTTCTTGTTAGTTTTGAAGTTCTCTCATAAAAGCCAGAATTTCTCGTAAGTTTTTTTTCAGAGTCTGTTTTCATTCTAAATGCAAATGATTTAGTAAATTCTTTTTTTTTATCATATGTTCTAACAAAAATATTAGTTGGATTCCACGAATTACAAGGATCAATATCACTAGGACATGCTGTTGTTCCAATAGTTAAATCTTTTAATGCTCTAAACATAACATAATCACCTGGACGAGAATATGACTCATCTGAAATTACGGAGTTTAATCCACCTTCAGATGTATTGAAAAATAAATTGATTGCATGCCAACCTTTTTGTTTCTGAAGACCGTACTTAGACATACTCTCTGTAAGATTATCAGAGCAATTTGCATGACCAAAATAACCAGCATCTTCATAGTACTTTGAAGTGCAAGCAAGATTAAAAGTATCATGTTTGCCAACAGTATCTCTTATTACTTCCACTAAAGGCTCATGGTCAGTATCATAAAATTTTGAAAATAATCCTGGTCCTGGAAATGTATGGCCCATAAAAGTCCTAGTTGTTTGCCAATCTAATCCTTTCTCAATTCCTTTTTCTAATTTTCTTGTGTCAAATGCAACAAAATCTGAACATTGTCTTCCGGTTGGACTTATAACTTGAATATAGTCACCTTCCTTAACTTCATAAGATATGCTGCTTGCTTTACTTATATTTTCTTCATAAGAGGGTTCAAAGACAGGGTTTGGAATTACATTTAATTCTTTGTCATCAATAACATTTGCTCTTTTAATATAAATTATTAAATCAGTGGGCGGATTTTGTTTTGTAATATCCATGTCTTGCCCGGGTGCAGCAAATATTGCAAAACACTTGTCTTTAGATTTTAATTTTATTTTTTCATTAATTTGACTATCAACATCAAATACTATTGAGGATTTTGAGTCTGAAATGTTTAAATTGAGTTTTTTAAGTTGATAATTAGTTGCCAGGATGCTCTCATCTTTTTTACTTAAAATATCTCTTATAAAATTTTTATCGTTATTATTTTTAAGGTTTAAAATACCAACATCAGATTTTCCATCTTTGTTGAAACAAATGATTTCACAAATTTGATTTCCCTCGCTATTGATTATCTCTATTTCATCGTCAGGGAAAATATGAACAGCAGTAAGACCACCACCATTTATAATATGTCTTTCAACTCCTGGTGGTAAAATATTAAGTCCTGGATATTTTATCTCTTTACTAATGCCCAACATGATCAATACTTTATTATAATTTTTATTGTGACCATATTATACTGAAAACGAGTTGACTATACCTATAAATCAGAACATAATTTGAAATTAATATTAATAAATGAGGGGAAAAAAATGAAAAAAGTAATATCATTATTATCTGCTCTTGTGATTTCTGTTGTTAGTTTCGCAGGAATTTCCAACGCTGCAGATAGCAAAAAACCCATCGTAATCCCAACTCATAACTG
This sequence comes from uncultured Pelagibacteraceae bacterium, assembly GCA_902599995.1. Lineage (GTDB taxonomy): Bacteria > Pseudomonadota > Alphaproteobacteria > Pelagibacterales > Pelagibacteraceae > Pelagibacter. The sequence goes on along the minus strand of CACKHN010000007.1, from coordinate 51,163 downwards.
GTCAAGTCAAATTGTAATGGCCTATGTTATTGGTGGAATTTTCGAAAGTATGGGTAATAATGTTAAATATGTAAACGCTGACTCACAAGCGGTTTATGAGTCAATTAGAATTGGAGATGTTACTATATCTCACGAAGTGTGGGAGTCTGCTTTTGGTAAATCATTTACAACTGCATTAGATAAAGGCGGTTTGATAGATATGGGTGATCATGAAGCAAGAACACTTGAAGATATGGGATATCCAAACTGGGTTACTGATAAAGGATTATGCCCAGGTCTACCAGACTGGACTGCTTTAAAAAATCCTGACTGTGCTAAAAACTTTACAACACCTGACTCACCAGATGGAAAAGGAAGAATGTTGGAAGGTCCACAAACTTGGCATGGTGATTTAATACCTCAAAGGGTTGATGCTTTAGGATTAGGAGATCTTTGGTGGGTTAAATTTGCTGGAAGTGCAGATGCGCTTTGGGCTGAATTAGCAGCTGCTGAAAAAGAAGGAAGAGGAACAATAATTTTCAATTGGACACCAAACTTTACAGATGGTGCTGGTTTTACATTTATTGACTTTCCTCCATACACTGCAGGTTGCAGACCAGAAGATGGTGGAGATGGAAAATGTGGTTCTCCAGATGGTTATCTGAAAAAAGCAGCACATGAGGATTTTCCAAAAACTCATCCAAATGCAGCTAAAGTATTCAAAAAAATGTCATTTTCTACAAGTCAAATTGGAGCAATGGCAGCTTTAGTTGATTTAGATAAAATGACTCATGAAGATGCAGCTAAAAAATGGCTAGCCGATAATAAGAAAGTGTGGGAAGAATTTACACACGATCATTAAGGTTAAAATATAAAACTTATAAATCTCTCCCAACTTTGTTGGGGGGGATTTTTTTTTATTTAATTTTTGTATAAAATAAACCCATGAAAAATATTTTTTTATTTTTAATTTTAACTTTTTTTATTAGTTCATCAGTTTTTGCACGAAGTACTGGATGTAAAGAGGGAAATTGTGAAAACGGATATGGAAAATGGGTTTATACTGATAAAACTACTTATGAAGGAGAGTGGGTTGAAACCAAGAAACAAGGTCAGGGAGTAGAAACTTGGCCAAATGGATATATCTATAAAGGTGAATTTAAAAATAGTGTATGGAGTGGACAAGGACTATTAACATTTCCAGATGGTTCTACTTATGATGGCGAATGGGCCAACGGCTTTATGAATGGTCAAGGAACATTCACTTGGGCTGATGGAAAGCAAAAATCAGGAATTTGGAAAAATGGAAAACTACAAGAATAATGTCTCAAGAAAATTATTTTAACAAATTAAAAGAATTACCAGAGCAGGTTAGACAGTTTGGTGGATTAATAGTAATTACCTTAATCATCATTTTATCATTTGTTATTTTAAACAATATTTTTGGAGAAGGTGATGATTTAGTAAAAAGGATGAAAATAGAAGAAGAAAGAATTGCAGAAGAAAGAAAATTAAATGAACTAATATCAAGTCTACCATCTGGAATTTTAGTTGCTTTTGATGGAACTGATCATCACAGACTATCTGTAGATGTTTACGAGAAAGTCTGTAAAGCAACAAAACTTATTCCTCAAAGAGCGATAATGGGGGCGAATTTTCTTAACTTTAGAGCGCATGAAATTTATACAATTAATGGCAACAAAATTGATGAAACATTTGTTGAATGGGATGAAGAAAAAAATAAATGTTTTGCAGGTTACACAGTTAGTGGAAACAATGTTGGAGTAGATGAAGAAATTAAAGTAAGTGGTGAGGCATTAAGTTTTTTAAGTACTGGTATTGATACTAGAATTTATTATATCAAAAATTTTTAATTAAGGAGAGACGAATATTATATACATATTAATTCAACTAAATTTCGTATAACTTAATAGTAATTTATGTCTGATACAGTTATTAAATGTAAATCTGTTTACAAAATTTTTGGAGAAAATGCCAAAAAAATGCTCCAAGAAGCTAATGGAAACGTAGATGCAAAAACTTTTCAAGAAAATGGATGTATAGTCGGAGTTAACAATGCTTCTTTTGAAGTAGCAAAGGGAGAAATGTTAGTTGTAATGGGTTTATCTGGATCAGGTAAATCAACATTGCTTAGATGTATTTCAAGATTAACAGATGCAACAGGTGGAAAAATTTTTATAGAAGGTCAAGATTTATTGGAGCTAAATAACAAAGAACTTATTGATCTTAGAAGAAATAAAATGGGAATGGTTTTTCAAAGTTTTGCGTTGTTACCACACAAAACTGTAGTTGAAAATATAGCATTTCCCCTACAGATTAAGGGAATTAATACTGACGATAGCATTAACAAGGCAATGGATATGGTTAAGTTAGTTGGGTTAGATGGAAGGGAAAACTATTTTCCTAGAGAACTTTCAGGCGGACAACAACAAAGAGTAGGTATTGCAAGATCATTAGCCGTTGAGCCAGATATTTGGTTTTTAGATGAACCTTTTTCAGCACTAGATCCCTTGATCAGAAAAGAAATGCAGGATGAATTTTTAAGACTTCAAGATAAATTACAAAAAACTATAATGTTCATTACTCATGATTTTGACGAAGCTTTAAAGCTTGCTGATCGTATAGCAATTATGAAGGATGGTATTATTGAACAGTTAGATACTCCCGCTAAAATAGTTTTAAATCCTGCAACTGAATATGTGAGGAAATTTACTGAAGAAGTCCCAAGAGAAAAAGTTTTGTTAATTGAAGATGTAATGGATCAATCTACAAGTGATAATTTAGGTGACTTAAGAGTTTCAAAAGATGAGATTATCGAGAATGTTGCTGAAAAAATTCTAACTCAAGAAAAAACTGTAGGAGTTATAGATAGTAATAATAAAATTATAGGCTCTATTAATCCTACAAAGATAATTAATACAGTTTTTGGTGGAAGGAAAAATGGAAATTAAATTATGGAATTTTTAAAAAAAAACCCAAAAATATTTCAGTGGTTGTTTTTATTAATTGTTTTTTTCGCATTATGTTTTGCAATTGAAGTTCCTGAAACATATAAATTTATAAGAGGTCAGGCAGAGTTTGTTAAAGACCCCAATCAAAGTACCTTTGTTTTTGCTGGCAAGGAGGTAAGGTATTATGCTTTTGATGTCTTTTGGAGATTGCCTCCGTTACTTGGATGGTTGCCTATTTGGATAAATGACTCCCTTTTTTTCTTGATGAATGACTGGATGCCTATGGAGTTTTGGAATGAAGATACACAAGAATTTAAAACTAGACCATTACTATTGCAAATAAGTAGAAATTTAACTGCATTTATGACTTTTTTAATTGAGTTAATAAGAGAGGTTTTATTAGGTGGTTTAGAAACTATTGTAGCATTTACAAGTTGGGATTTTATTGACGCCAATCCATGGGCAGAGCTACCAGGGTTACCATGGACTATAGTGGCAGCAGGGGCCACAATACTTTCTTACAAACTTAGCGGAAAAGGTTTAGCCATTTTTGCTGGTTTAACTATGGTCTACATTTCTATTTTTGGTCAGTGGAAACCTTCGATGCAAACTTTATCATTTATTTTAGTTGCAGCACCATTGTCATTTATATTTGGACTAGCTTTAGGTATATCTGCATTTAAAAGTAAACGAGTTGAAAAGACTCTTTATCCGGTTCTTTTGGTTATGCAAACAATGCCACAATATGCAGTTCTTGTTCCAGCGCTAGTTTTATTTGGAGTTGGAGATCATGCAGCGGTGATTATAACTATGATAGTTGCCATTCCACCAATGATATTATTAACCTTATTAGGATTAAGAGCCATACCTCCTGAAGTAATCGAGGCTGGCAGAATGAGTGGATGTAATAATTGGCAACTAATGTTCAAAGTATTAATTCCTACAGCAAGAAGAGACATACTGATCGGGGTTAATCAGGTGATTATGGTTTGTTTTTCAATGGCAGTGATATCAGCTTTTATTGGTGCTAAGGGTTTAGGTTTTAATTTATTGTTAGCACTTAACCAGTTAAACATTGGATTAGCTTTAGAGGCAGGTTTATGCATAAGTCTTATCGCAATTTTGTTAGATAAAATGTCTTTAGCGTGGGCAAATAAACAAACAGATTATTTTGGTAATCTTACATTCTTGCAGAGGAATAAAAACACTATTTTCTTCATTGGGTCATTTGCTGTAGGGATTATACTTGCCTACATAGGAACATTTTTATTTAAAGGTACGTTTAATTATTTATTTGAAATTCCACATAATAAAGGAATATCCACAGCAGATTTTTGGAATAAAGGTGTTGATTGGATTTTTGATACATTTTTTGTTTATATAAAAGCATTTAATACTTGGTTAATTCAAGAAGTACTGCAACCAATGCGGGCACTTTATTTAAGGATGCCTGCCGTTGCTACAATAGTTTTAGTTGTTGGCGCTGGTTATTTAATTGGAGGAGTCAGGTCAGCATTAGTTGTATGTGGATTGACGTTATTTATAGCTCTAAGTCCTTGGTGGGATAGAGCATTGGTAACAACATATATGGCAACTTTTGGTGTTGTGGTTTCATGCATCATTGGTTTCACGGTTGGAACATTGTGTTTTCAGAGCAAAAGTGCAGCAAAATTTATGTTGGGTGTTTGTGATATATTTCAAACTTTTCCATCTTTTGTTTATTTAATTCCAGTAATGATGTTATTTGGAATAACAGATACGTCAGTATTGATTGCTGTAATCGTTTACGCGACTATTCCTGCAACTAGATATACAATTGAAGGTCTTAGAAGTGTTCCAATTGGTTTACATGAAGCAGCAACAATGTCTGGTGTAAACAAGTTACAAAGATTAACAAAAATTGAATTTCCTTTAGCTTTTCCTCATATGATGCTTGGTTTAAATCAAACAATAGTTTTTGCGTTATTCATGGTAATTATAGGGGCTTTTATTGGCACAGAAGATTTAGGCCAATATATTTTAAAAGCTCTATCAGACAAAAATGGTGCTGGTATTGGATTAACGCTAGGTATTTGTGTGGCGTTTATAGGTTTAATTTTTGATAATCTAATCAGAACTTGGGTTGAAAAAAGAAAAAAACATTTAGGTATAAATTAATCATAAATGAAAAAATTTATAATTTCTATTGATCAAGGAACTACTTCGAGTAGAGCAATATTGTTTGATTTAAAAGGAAAACCTATTTTTATTTCACAAAAAGAATTTACACAGTATTTTCCTAGGGATGGTTGGGTTGAACATGATCCAGAGGAGATATGGGAAACTACTTTAAAAGTTTTAAAAGAAGTTATTAAAAAGAGTAAAACGCTTAAAGGAAAAGTATTAACCATAGGAATTACAAATCAAAGAGAAACAACTATAATGTGGGATAAAAAAACTGGAAGGTCTGTTTATAATGCAATCGTATGGCAAGATAGAAGATCTTTTGAATATTGTAAAAAACTTATTAAACAAAAAAAAGAAACTATTATTTATAATAAGACAGGTCTACTAATTGATGCATATTTCTCAGCAACAAAAATAAAATGGATAATTGATAATGTTCCTAAGGCAAAAGATTTAATAAAAAAGAAAAGATTGTTGTTCGGAACAGTTGATAGTTTTTTGTTGTGGAAATTAACTAAAGGTGTTGATCATGCAACAGATGCAACAAACGCTAGTAGGACAATGCTATTTAATATTTCAACGAACAAATGGGATGACCAAATACTTAAAATTTTAAAAATTCCTAAAGAAATACTACCTGTAGTTAAAGATTGTGCAGCTGACTTTGGTTATACCGATCCTTCTATTACAGGTACTTCATATCCAATTACAGGAATGGTAGGAGACCAACAATCAGCTACAATTGGACAGTGTTGTTTTGAACCAGGATCGTTAAAAAGCACCTATGGCACAGGTGCATTTGTGCTTTTAAATACAGGAAGCAAAAAAGTTTATTCAAAAAATAGATTGTTGACTACTATTGGCTACAGAATTAATGGCAAAACAACTTATGCTTTGGAGGGAACAATTTTCATTGCTGGAGCAGGAGTACAATGGCTAAGAGATAAAATAAAATTTATTTCGAAGGCATCTGATACTGAAACTATTGCAAAATCTCTTAGTTCAAATAATGGAATATATTTAGTCCCGGCCTTCACTGGGCTAGGAGCTCCATATTGGGATGCGAGTGCGCGTGGATTATTGTCAGGCCTAACAAGAGATACTGGTCCAAAAGAGATTATTAGAGCCACAATAGAGTCTGTTGCTTATCAAACATATGATTTATTCGAAGCAATGAAAAATGATGGGTTAAAACCAAAGTTAATTAAAGTTGATGGAGGTATGGTTTTAAACAATTGGTTTTCTCAATTTTTATCAGACACGATTAATGCTAAAGTATTAAGGCCTAAGGTAAATGAAACTACTGGACTTGGTGCGGCATTTATGGCTGGTCTTCAGATTGGTGTATATAAATCTTTAAAGGACATAGCTAAAAATTGGCAACCAGATAAAACTTTTAGTCCCAAAATTAAAAATACAAAGAGAAAAATTCTTATTGAGGGTTGGAGTAAAGCAATTAAAAAAACACTTGCATAATTTTCAATTGTAAATTGAATTCATCACAAAACTTTACACTTTTTTTTTTAATATTTTTGACATCTACTCTCTAATTTAGTTAACTATTAATACTTAAATTAACTAATCAAAGGGGAAAGAATGCACAAAATAAAAACTTTATTGAGTGTTGTTTCAGTTGCTCTTCTTGCTCTTTCTTCATTTGCTTTTGCAGATGAAAAAGCAGCTAAGAAATGGGTTGATGGTGAGTTTAAACTATCTACTTTATCTAAATCACAACAGATGAAGGAGATGAAATGGTTTATCAATGCTGCTAAACCGTTTAAAGGAATGGAGATAAATGTTTTATCTGAAGGAATTCCAACTCATACATATGAATCAAAAACTTTAACTAAAGCATTTGAGGAAATTACTGGTATTAAGGTAAATCATCAAATTCTTGGTGAAGGTGAAGTAGTTCAGGCTGTACAAACACAAATGCAAACAGGAAGAAACTTGTATGATGCTTATATTAATGACTCTGATTTAATCGGTACTCATGCGAGACTTCAACTTGCAACTAACTTAACTAAATGGATGGCTGGCGAAGGAAAAGATGTTACTTTACCAACACTTGATATAGATGACTTTATTGGAAAGTCATTTACAACAGGCCCTGATGGGGACTTATATCAATTACCAGATCAACAATTTGCAAACCTATATTGGTTTAGAAAAGATTGGTTTGATAGACCTGAAATTAAAAAGGGTTTTAAAGCTAAATATGGTTATGATCTAGGTGTTCCAGTGAATTGGTCAGCTTACGAAGATATCGCTGAATATTTCACAAATGATGTTAAGACTATTGACGGTGTTAGAGTATACGGACACATGGACTACGGTAAAAGAGCTCCAGACCTAGGGTGGCGAATGACCGACGCGTGGTTATCAATGGCTGGTGCAGGAAGTGTTGGTATGCCAAATGGTGTTCCAGTTGACGAATGGGGTATTAGAATGGAAGCAGGCTCATGTAATCCAGTTGGTGCTTCAGTCTCAAGAGGTGGTGCAGCAAATGGTCCAGCGGCTGTTTATGCAATTAGAAAATGGGATGAATGGTTGAGAAAATACGCTCCTCCAGGTGCTGCGGCGATGGACTTTTATCAGTCGCTACCAGCTTTATCGTCAGGAAACGTAGCACAGCAAGTTTTCTGGTATACAGCTTTCACAGCGTCTATGGTTGCACCAAAAAGCTCTGGAAATAACACTGTAACAGATGATGGTACTCCTTTATGGAGAATGGGACCATCGCCTAAAGGTCCATATTGGGATGAAGGTATGAAGCTTGGTTATCAAGATGCAGGATCATGGACTTTGTTTAAGTCTACTCCAGTTGATAGAAGAAAAGCTGCATGGCTATATGCTCAATTCGTTGTATCAAAAACTGTATCTTTAAAAAAATCTCACGTAGGTTTAACAATTATAAGAGATAGTGATATTAACCATAAATCTTTCACTGAAAGAGCTCCAAAACTTGGTGGATTAGTAGAGTTTTACAGATCTCCAAGAAGAGTACAGTGGTCGCCTACTGGAATTAATGTTCCAGATTATCCAAAACTGGCTCAAATTTGGTGGCAACAAATTGGTGATGTAAACTCTGGTGCATTTACACCGCAAGAAGCTATGGACCGTCTGGCAGGAGAAATGGATCTTGTTATGTCTCGTATGGAAGCTGCAGATAAAGCCAACAATACGTACGGTGGATGTGGACCAAGGTTGAATCCTGAAGAAGGAGACAAGTGGCTAAAAATGGCTGGTTCACCAAAGGCCAAAAGAAATGAAAAACCTCAAGGTAAAACAGTCCCATACGCAAAAGCTTGGGATTAATTTATTAGGTTTATAAAATTAAAACTGAGGGGCAATTTTTTTTGCCCCTCTTTTAAATTTATCAAAGAAAATAATCAAAATTAATGAGTTTAGAGTTAAAAAATATAGAAAAAAAAGTTGGGCAAGAAACTCATATTTATCCGACAAATATAAAATTCGAAAAAAATACTATTAATATTTTGCTTGGATCAACTTTAGCAGGCAAAACTACATTAATGCAAATTATGGCAGGTTTAGACAAACCTACATCAGGTGAAATTCACTTTAACGATCAAGATGTTACAGGCCTGAAAGTTCAAAAAAGGAATGTTTCAATGGTTTATCAACAATTCATAAACTATCCAAATTTTTCGGTATTTGAAAATATTGCATCACCTTTAAGGATTTTAAAAGTTAGCGAAGACGAAATTAAATCTAAGGTTGGTAAAATTGCTGAGTTATTAAAACTTTCTGCCATGTTAAATAAAAAACCAAGTGAATTGTCTGGGGGTCAACAGCAAAGAACAGCTTTAGCAAGAGCTTTAATTAAAGACTCTGACTTAATTTTATTAGATGAACCTCTAGCTAATTTAGATTTTAAACTAAGAGAAGAGCTAAGAGAAGAATTGCCAAAACTCTTTGAAGATAGAGATTGTATAGTAGTTTATGCTACCACAGAACCCTCAGATGCTTTATTAATTGGAGGTAATACAGCAACATTGCTTGAGGGAAAAATTGTTCAATATGGAAAAACATTGGATGTCTATAGTAACCCAAATAATTTGAATTCTGCAAAAGTATTTAGTGATCCTCCTATAAATATTGCTGATGTAAAAAAAATAGGAAGTTCATTTTTAATTGATAATGAAAATTTTAAATGGCAAAATTCTAATACAAAATTGTCAGATGGAAATTATAAAGTAGGCATTAGACCTCATAATATTACTACTTATAAAGAAGGAGACAATTCAATAGAGATTAAAGGCAAAATTTTAATTTCAGAGCTAAGTGGTTCAGAAAGTTTAATTCATTTTACAAAAGGGAAATATAATTGGGTCTCTTTATCCAATGGAATATTTCAAAAAAAAATTGGTGAAGAAGAAACACTGTATATGAATGTGGATGAGTTTTTATATTTTGATCAAAACAATAAATTGGTAAAACATGTCTAAAATAACTCTTAAAGATCTTAGTCATAGCTATCTTTATAGTCAGTCTAAAAAAGAAGATTGGGCTTTGCGAGATGTAAATATTGATTGGAAAGACGGTGGTGCCTATGCATTACTGGGACCATCTGGATGTGGAAAGACAACGCTTTTAAATATTGTTTCAGGTTTAATTACACCCACTAAAGGACAAATTTTGTTTAATGATGATGATGTTACATTAAATAATCCGGTCGAAAGAAATATAGCTCAAATTTTTCAATTTCCAGTAATTTACGACACAATGAGCGTATATGATAATTTAGCTTTTCCACTAAAAAACCGAGGTATTTCTAAAGAGGAAATTGATTCAAAAGTTCTAGAAATTGCTGAAATGTTGGAATTAAAATCAACTTTGTACAACAGAGCTTCGGGATTAACGGCTGATGGAAAACAAAAAATTTCTCTTGGTAGAGGACTTGTAAGATCAGATGTAAACGTAATAATGTTTGATGAGCCCTTAACAGTGATTGACCCACATTTGAAATGGGTTCTAAGATCTAAATTAAAAGAACTACATCAAAAAATAAATAGGACAATGATTTACGTTACACATGACCAAACTGAAGCCTTAACTTTTGCAGACCAGGTTGTTGTGATGCACGAAGGGCAAATAGTACAAATTGGTACACCTGTGTCTTTATTTGAAAAACCGAAGCATACTTTTGTAGGTCATTTTATAGGATCCCCAGGAATGAATATTCTTCCTTGTGAAATCTCAAGTGGAAATGTTTTTATTGATGGTAATAAAATTGAAACGAGCATTGTAAATACTAAGAAGGAAAATTATTCAAAAACCGAGGTTGGAATTAGACCTGAATTTATTAAGTTTAGTAATGGAGGGATCCCAATTAAAATTTCAAAAGTTAGCAACACTGGAAGGCATAAAATTATAGACTCAGAATGTTCAATAGGAAGAATTAAAATTTTATCGAAATCAAACGAAGAAATACCTTCTGATACAGCATTCATATCTTTTGATAAAAAGTTTACGTATGTTTATGGTGACGATTGGATAATTGAATAATGAATAAAACTATAAATCAAAAGGCTTGGTTTTTCGTAGTCCCAGTATTCGTACTGGTAGCATTTAACGCTGTTATTCCATTAATGACCGTCGTTAACTACTCTTTTCAAGAAACTTTTGGAAATAACGTTTTTATGTGGGAAGGAACAAGGTGGTTTAAACAAATTTTACAATCAGAAAGATTTCATGCTGCCTTAGGAAGGCAGTTTCTGTTTACTGGGATCATACTAGTTATTCAAATTCCATTAGGAATTGCTATTGCTTTATCAATGCCTAAAGAAGGTCCTTGGGTATCAGTTTGTTTAGTATTAATGTCAATGCCACTACTAATACCTTGGAATGTTGTTGGAGCGATGTGGAATATTTTTGCACTACCTGAGATCGGGTTTTTAGGACATACACTTAATGGTCTAGGATTTGATTATAATTTTACTCAACAAATAGGTGATGCTTGGTTTACAACAATTTTGATGGATGTTTGGCATTGGACTTCTTTAGTTGTTCTTCTCTCTTACGCGGGCTTAATGTCCATTCAGCCAGCGTATTACCAAGCAGCTGAAATTGATGGAGCAAGTAGATGGTCTGTATTTAGATATATAGAACTGCCAAAAATGAAAAAAGTTTTAACAATAGCTATTTTGTTAAGATTTATGGATAGTTTTATGATTTACACAGAACCATTTGTTTTAACTGGAGGAGGTCCTGGAAATGCAACTGCATTTTTATCTATTGATTTAGTTAAAATGGCATTGGGACAATTTGATTTAGGTCCTGCAGCAGCAATGTCATTAATTTATTTCTTTATAGTTCTACTGGTTTGTTGGGTATTTTATAATTTAATGATGAAAAACGAGGAGCAATCATGAAAAAAATGAAATGGATAGTGCCAACATTGTATATTATTTTTTTAATGCTTCCTATCTATTGGTTATTAAATATGTCATTTAAAACGACAACCGAAATTATAAATACATATTCTTTATGGCCTCAAGAATTTACTTTAGAAAATTATAAAACTATATTTACAGACAGTACTTGGTATAATGGTTATTTAAACTCTATATATTACGTTTTATTTAATACAGTTATATCGGTTGCAGCAGCATTACCAGCTGCTTATGCTTTTTCGAGATATAAATTTTTAGGTGATAAGCATTTATTTTTTTGGTTGTTAACAAATAGAATGGCGCCACCTGCAGTCTTTGCATTACCTTTTTTTCAATTTTATTCATCAATAAATTTATTTGATACGCATGTGGCTGTTGCGTTATCTCATTGTTTATTCAATATTCCATTAGCAGTATGGATTTTAGAGGGCTTTATGTCATCAGTGCCTAAAGAACTTGATGAAACAGCCTATGTAGATGGTTACTCATTTAGCAAATTTTTCTTTAAAATTTTTATTCCAACAATTACCGCTGGAATAGGTATCACAATGTTTTTCTGTTTTATGTTTTCATGGGTTGAATTGTTACTTGCAAAAACATTAACTGCAGTAGCTGCTAAACCAATTGCAGCAACTATGACAAGAACTGCAAGTACATCTGGGTATGAGCTAGGTCTGCTTGCAGCTGCTGGAAGTTTGACCATAGTTCCAGGGGCAATAGTAATTTATTTTGTAAGAAACTATATAGCTAAAGGTTTCGCATTAGGTAGAGTATGATATTTGGAAATGCACAAGCATCTAGTTGGGATTCTGTTTCTAAAGCTCAAGAAAAGAGTTTTTTTGATTTTGAATTCATAACTTGGATGGCTTGGAAATGGCAAACAGCATCCTTTTTTATATTTATTGCTATATGTATAACCATTATGATTATATGGGAAAAAAAGGACCCTGGAGGGAACCCAAGGAAAGGTGTTCTCACTTTAAATACAACTAGGGGTGACAGGCTTTTTGTGTCTTTATTGAGTGCTGCATTTATTCATTTAGCTTGGATTGGTCTTACCGATTTTAATCTTTGGTTTGCAACTTTGATATCTTCAATATTTGCAATATTTGTTTTTAGATACGTGTAATTTATGAAAAAAATTGTAATCATTGGTGCTGGCGCAATGGGGTCTGCATTTGCTGTTCCTTGTGCAGATAATTCAAATGAAGTTTTTTTAGTTGGATCATTTCTAGAGGATGAAGTTATAGATAAAATTAAAAATTCAAATAATTTTCATCCTGTTTTAAAAAGTCAGTTACCAAAAAATATAAAAGTCTTAAAATTCTCAGAATTTAAGTACGAAATTAAAAAAAATATTGATCTTTTAGTTGTTGGGGTGAGCTCAAAAGGAATTGAGTGGATAGGGAATGAAATTTCTAAATTTTACAAATCTGCAGTTGATATTCTATTATTAACAAAAGGTTTAGCTTTGATTGAAAATAAATTTGAAACTTTAGCAGAAAAACTAGATAACATTCTAGTAGAAAATGGAATTGTTAATGCTAAAATTTCTGCAGTAGCAGGTCCTTGTTTAGCTAATGGTTTAGTAAATAGAATAAATAGCAGCGTCGTGCTAGCAAATGAAAATATTAATGTTGTAAAAAATATAGGATCAATAATTTCAACAAATTATTATTCTACGGAGTATTCAGACGACTTAATTGGAGTGGAGGTTTGTGCGGCAACAAAAAATATTTACTCTATGTTAATTGGAGCTTCAGAAGGTTTGAGCAGCAAATTACTTGATAAGGAAATAAAGAAAAAATATTTTCTTAATACAGCAGCATCCTTAGCCTACAAGGCTATCGCGGAAATGAGATCTTTAACTACAAAATTAAATGGAAAAGAAGAGTCTGCCTACGGTTTAGCAGGATTAGGAGATTTATATGTTAGTTCGGCTGGAGGTAGAAATAGTAAGATGGGATATTATTTAGGTCAAGGTCATTTATTTAAAGAGGCTAAAGAGAAATTTATGAAAGATATTACAGTAGAAGGGGCTGACTTGGCTCAAGAAATAGGACCAAAAGTTTTAAAAGAATTTGAAGAAAAGGAATTTCCTCTTCTTTTTAGTATAATTAAATGTATTTGCAATAATCAGAAACTAGAAATTAATTGGTAGCATTAATTTTGATTTAAAAACGTCTTCATCGAATCATCCATCGCTTTTTCCCAAGGAGTATGATGAATTGGAGCAATAGAACCAGTCACAGGCGAAGAAAACGATTTATTTCTATAAGTTAAAATATCTTCAACTTTATGATGTTCCCACTCTTTAAAATGTTTTCTAATTAATTCGAAGTCAATTTTAGGATAATCAGACATTTCATGAAGTTCTTTGGTATACTCTGTTTGAAAATCTATCATTTGATCGGGATTTTCTAATTTTTCTTCCATTTGAACCCACTTACTAATGTCTTTTTCTATTTCATCGTTTCCTGGCATTTTTATTTTACCCATAATAACGTCTCTTGCATACCAAGCTTGGCAATCAAACATATTAAAAGTATGAAATTGATCCTGCATTCCTAAGTACAAAATTTTATGATTGTCTTGCCATACTATTCCTTTATATAATTTTGGTGGGTATAATCTATTATGAGTTTTTAATTTTAAACTTTCATCTAAAAATGGAAAATGATGCAGATAACCAGTACATAAAATTATAACATCCGTCTCTTGTTTTGTTCCATCTTTAAATATTGCATTTTTACCGTTAAGTTTATCTAAGTAGTGAACTTCTTTCATACCATTTGGCCATTTAAATCCCATCGGGTTGTGCCTATAGCCAATAGTAACACTTTTGGCTCCATATTTGTTACACTGGAGTGCAACATCTTCCGCAGAATAGCTACTACCAAGAACAACTACATTTTTATCTCTAAATTCTTCCGCATCTCTAAAGTCATGAGAGTGCATGATCCTTCCAGGAAATGAATTCATTCCGTCATATTCTGGGATAAAAGGCACAGAAAAATGACCAGTTGAAACAACTATATAATCAAAATTATCAGTCAAAATTTTGTTGTTAGCTTTATCTTGATAGCTAATTTCAAACTTGTCGTTTTTAAATGACGTATTTGTAACTCGAGTATTAAATTTAATTTTATCTTTTAAATTACCTTTGCTTACTCTGCCTACTATATAGTCATATAGAACTTCTCTAGGAGGAAAAGATGGTATTGGTTTACCAAAGTGTTCATCAAAAGAATAATCAGCAAACTCCAAACATTCTTTGGGACCGTTTGACCATAAATACCTGTACATACTGTTTGGAACTGGATCTCCATATTGGTCAGAGCCTGTTCTCCAGCTATAATTCCAAAGCCCACCCCAGTTATCTTGTTTTTCGAAACAAACTATTTCTGGTATTTTTTCTCCTTTATTTTCCAAATGTTCAAATGCTCTCAACATGGAAAGACCACATGGACCCGCACCTATAATTGCTACTTTAGACATCTAAATTTTCCTATCATTAATAATTCTATAATTATATCTTACTAAGAAAAAAAGAAAAATAAAATTATAATTTATTATGGGTCATAATTGGAATTATCCAACTTTGATGTGGGTAGGGGAAAATAGGATTAATGATTTAGCTAATGCATGCCAAGACTTAAAAATATCAAATCCATTATTTGTTACTGATAAAGACTTAATAAATCTTAATATGATAAGTCATATCTTACAAAAATTAAAAAAAAAATTTAATAATTTGGAAATTTTCTCAAACTTTTCAGGAAATCCAATAGGTCAGAATGTTGATGAAGGTGTAAAAATTTATAATAAATCCAATTGCGACGGTGTAATAGCAATTGGTGGTGGAAGTGCAATTGATGTAGGTAAAGCTATAGCATTTATGTGTGGTCAGGAAAGGCCAATTTGGGATTTTGAGGATATCGGAGATAACTGGAAAAGAGCAGAAGGCTCTAAAATCCCAAATATTATTGCAATACCTACAACTGCTGGAACAGGATCTGAAACAGGAAGGGCTTCAGCAATTATAAATAAAGATACAGGTGTTAAAAAAATTATTTTTCATCCACAGATGTTGCCATCAATTGTTATTTTAGATCCCATTTTAACTTTAGATCTTTCACCTAGATTAACAGCAGCAACAGGCATGGATGCATTAGCACATAATCTAGAAGCATTTTGTGCACCAGGCTTTCATCCAATGGCAAATGGTATTGCAATAGAAGGAATTAAATTAATTAAAAAATATTTGATAGCTGCTTATAAAGATGGAAAGAACATTGAAGCAAGAAAAAGTTTACTCTCTGCTTCATCAATGGGCTCAACTGCATTCCAAAAAGGTCTTGGTGCAATTCATTCCTTAAGTCACCCAGTTAATTCAAAGTTTAATATTCATCATGGTTTATCGAATGCAATATTTATGCCATATGTATTATCATTTAATAAAAGTGAAATAGAACACAAGATATTAGAAATTTGTGATTACTTAAATATTAATAAGAGTTTCGATAGTTTTTTAGAGTGGATTTTAAATTTAAGAAAAGATTTAAATATTCCTCACAAATTATCAGATGTGATGGACTGTAATAATATTAATCTAGATGAGCTTTCTTTAATGGCTTTTGAAGATCCATCTACTGCTGGAAACCCAAAGAAAATTAATCAAAAGGATTTAAAGGAAATGTATGAAAAAAGCATTTCTGGAAATTTGTTTTAATGAAAAAAATATTAATTGTTGAAGGGAATTTAAAAGAAGAAAATCAACATTTTTCATCTGCAGGTATACAAACACATACTGAAAGTTTGAGGGATAGTCTTGGCTTTTTCACAAAAGATTTGACAACTGATGTTGTAAATCCTTCATCAGATGAAAATATATACAAAAATATAGATGATCTAAACAGTTATGATGGACTTATTTGGGGTGGTAGTAGTCTAAATATTTATAATGATACTCCTGAAATTAGAAGACAAATCCACTTTATGAAAGAATGTCAAAAAAAAATTAAAAAAATCTTAGCAATATGTTGGGGTATGCAAGTAGCTGTTACAGCTGCAGGGGGTGAGGTAAAAAAAGGTACTAGAGGTTCACATAAAGGAATAGCAGTTGATATTGAAATAAATGAAAGAGGGCTAGATCATCCACTTTATAAAAATAAAAAAAAAAAATTTAATACACCTGCTTTCAATTTTGATGAAGTAGTTACCATGCCACAAAATTCTCTATTATTAGCTTCAAATCCAATAAATAAAGTTCAAGGTTTAAATTTTAAAGTTAATGATTGTGATATTTGGGGGCTTCAATATCATCCAGAAATTACATACAATAAAATGGTTAACATTATTATTTTTAGAAAAGAGAAGCTATTAAAAAAGGGAGCTTTTAGTGATGAAAAGGAAATTATGAACCATATAGAACATATTGAAAGAGAAAATAAAAAACTTGATAAAATTTCTAGGATGAGGGAATTAGAAAATTGGTTAAATTACATTAATTAGAATAATCCTTCGATTTCACCCTTATCATTTAGTTTTATGGAGTCTGCTGCAGGAACACGAGGTAGTCCTGGCATAGTCATAATTGCTCCACAAACAACAACAATAAATTCTGCACCTGACGATAATCTTATTTCTCTAACAGGCAAAACATGACCAGTTGGTGCACCTTTAATATTTGGATCAGTTGAAAAACTGTATTGTGTTTTTGCTACACAAATTGGCAATTCTCTATAGCCTGCAACTTCAAAACCTTTTAATTGATCTCTTATTTTTGTATCAGCAATTACTTCATCAGCCCTATAAATTTCTTTTGCAATTATTTCTATTTTTTTAAAAAGAGGAGTTTTACTTTCATAAAGAAAATTAAACTTTACATCTTTTTTTTCACATAAATCGACAACATGTTTTGCTAATTCTTTTGTTCCTTCACCACCATTTGCCCAGTGTGTGCATAAACTTGCTTTAACGCCTAAAGTTTCACAAAAATCAATTAAAGCTTTTACCTCATTATCTGTATCTTTAATAAAATGATTAACAGCAATCGCAACAGGTAATCCAAATTTTTTTACGTTTTCTATATGTCTTTCAAGATTCACTAGACCTTTTTTTAAAGCATCAACATTTTCATTTTTTAAGTCATCTTTTGCAAGACCACCATGCATTTTTAAAGCTCTAATTGTTGCTACGATGACAACACAACTTGGTTTTAGATTGGATTTTCTGCATTTAATATCTAAAAACTTTTCTGCTCCTAAATCAGCACCAAAACCAGCTTCTGTTACAACATAGTCTGCTAGTTTCAATCCAGTTTTAGTTGCTATAACTGAGTTACACCCATGCGCAATGTTTGCAAATGGACCACCATGAATAATTGCAGGATTATTTTCTAATGTTTGAGTTACATTTGGTCTGATAGCATCTTTTAATAATACTGTCATTGGACCATGTGCTTTCAAGTCTTTCGCGTAAACCGGTTTCTTGTCTCTGGTATAAGCAATAGTTATGTTACCTATCCTCTTTTCTAAATCTTCTAAATCATTTGATAAGCAGAAAATTGCCATAATTTCTGATGCAACAGTAATATCAAACCCATCTTCCCTTGGAAAACCATTTGCAACTCCACCTAAATTTATATTTATTGATCTTAATGAACGGTCGTTCATATCCATAACTCTTTTCCAAACAATCCGTCTTACATCTATATCTAATTTGTTGCCCCAATAGATATGATTATCGATTAATGCTGATAATAAATTATGAGCTGATGTAATTGCATGAAAATCTCCAGTAAAATGTAAATTAATTTGTTCCATAGGAACAACTTGCGCGTAACCTCCTCCAGCAGCACCACCTTTCATTCCAAAGGAAGGTCCAAGACTTGGCTCTCTTAAACAGACTATAGATTTTTTTCCTATTTTATTTAAACCATCATTTAATCCAACTGAGGTGGTAGTTTTACCTTCACCAGCAGGTGTAGGAGTAATCGCAGTGACTAAAATTAATTTACCATTAGGTTTATCTTTTAATGTATCTAAATATTCCAAATTAATTTTTGCAATGTGTCGCCCCATGGGACTAAAAGAAGCGCTCTCATCTGGAACATTAATTTTTGCTAACACCTCATTTATAGGCTGCATTTTTGCTTCTCTAGCTATTTGAATATCTGATTTAACATTACTCATTATTATTTCTATAAATTATATGTTGTCGTTGCAGACTTCTTATCCTTTTTTGTCATATTTGGAAACTTCTAAAAAATATATATAAAAAAAATAAGAACTATTTATATTCTTTGTTATAAAATTAATCATGCAAAAATATTCCATATTTAATTTAGTTAAAAATGCATTTTCTAATCATGAAAACTGGGATTTAGCTTGGAAGGATCCAACTCCAAAAGAGGAATATGATGTAGTTATTATTGGTGGTGGAGGCCATGGGCTTGCTACTGCATATTATCTTGCAAAAGAACACAATATTACCAAGGTAGCAATTATTGAAAAAGGTTGGATAGGTGGTGGAAACGTTGGAAGAAACACAACAATAATTAGATCAAATTATATGCATGATGAAAACGCACTCTTCAGTGAGTTTGGAATGGATCTGTGGAGAAAAATGAGTCAAGATTTAAATTATAATGTGATGTTTTCCCCACGAGGAATAATTAATCTTGCACACTCTGATGCACAAATGAATGCTTATGCAAGACGAGGAAATTCAATGAGATTAAATGGGATTGACGCAATCTTATTAAACCGTGAACAAGTAAGAGAGATAATTCCTATGGCTGACTTTTCTGAAAACGTAAGGTTTCCAATTTTTGGGGGATTAATGCAGCCAAGTGCTGGAACAGCAAGACACGATGCAGTTGCTTGGGGATATGCACGTCAAGCAGACTCTATGGGGGTTGATATAATTCAAAATTGTGAAGTAACAGGTTTTGATGTTATAGCAGGTAAAATTAACGGCATAAGAACATCCCGAGGAAATATAAAAACCAAAAAAGTTGGATTATGTGTTGCTGGAAGTACAAATATTTTAGCTGAAAAGTTAAATATGACTTTACCAATAGAAACTCATCTTCTTCAAGCATGCGTATCAGAACCAGTTAAACCAATTTTAGATAGAGTTGTAACTTTTGGTGCTGGTCATTTTTACATTAGTCAATCCGATAAAGGAGAAATGGTAATGGGTGGAGACCTTGATGGATATAACAGTTATGCTCAAAGAGGAAATTTACCAACTCTTCAACATGTTCTGACAGAGGGTATTGCAATGATGCCTTTTTTAAGCAAATTAAAAATGCTTAGAACTTGGGGTGGTATAATGGACATGTCAATGGATGGTTCACCTATAATTGACAAAACACATATAGATGGTTTGTATTTAAACTGTGGATGGTGTTATGGTGGTTTTAAAGCAACACCTGCATCTGGTTGGACTTTTGCTCACACAATTGCACAAGATAGAGTTCATGAACTAAATGCTGGGTATAGTTTAAATCGTTTTAGCACTGGCCATTTGATTGACGAAAAAGGACTTGGTACTAAGACTTGGATATCTTAAATGCTTTATATTAAATGTCCGTATTGTGGTATGAGGTCACAAAATGAATTTTCTTATGGTGGCGATGCTAGCATAAAAAGACCAGAGCTTAATAAAGAAATCTCTAATGAAGAATGGGATAATTTTGTTTATAATCGAAAAAGTTTAAGAGGTAAGCATTTAGAGTTATGGCAACATCTGTCTGGATGTAGACAATGGATTAAAGTTGAAAGAGACACTGCTACTCATGAGATATTTAATACATACAAAGCTGATGAGGAAGTTTCCAAATGACGCAAACATTTAGATTAGACAAAGGTGGACTCATTAACAGAGATAAAAAATTGTCATTTAAATTTAATGGAAAAACATACTATGGTTACGAGGGAGACACTCTTGCATCTGCTTTAATTGCTAATGGAGTTCATTTAATTGGTAGAAGTTTTAAATATCATAGACCAAGAGGTTTTTTTGGAGCTGGAGTAGATGAGCCTTATGCAATTGTTCAACTTTATAGAAATAATGAAACTGAGCCAAATATTAAAGCTACGGAGCAAGAACTCTTTGAGGGACTAGAGGCCAAAAGTGTTAATTGTTGGCCTAGTGTAAATTTTGATATTGGCGCAATTAATAACTTTTTAAAAATTTTTTTACCTTCAGGGTTTTATTATAAGACTTTTATGTGGCCTAAAAGTTTTTGGTATCGAGTTTATGAACCATTTATCAGAAAAGCTGCAGGTTTAGGTGTCGCCTCTACAAAACATGATAAAGAAAGATACGAACATAAATATGAATATTGTGACTTATTAATTGCTGGTTCGGGTCCATCAGGATTAGCAAGTGCTTATGCCGCTGCAAAAAATGGTGCTAGAGTAATTTTGGCTGAGGACAAACCAAGATTTGGAGGATCTTTATTAACCAACGATGTAAATATTGGAAATCAATCAGGAGAAGATTGGGCTAATAGTATTATTTCTGAACTAAAGAAAATGCCTAATGTGATTGTTAAAAATAGATCTCAAGTGTTTGGTTACTATGATCACAATATGTTGGTGATGTCCGAAAAAGTTAGTGATCATCTCCCAAAGACGAATAAATATCATCCAAAACAGAGACTTTGGTATATCAGGGCAAAAGAAGTTTTAATTTCATCAGGATCAATTGAAAGACCAATAGTATTTGGCAATAATGATACTCCTGGAGTAATGTTGTCTTCAGCAGCTAAAGAGTATCTAAAAATATATGGCGTGTTAGTTGGCAAAAATCCTTTAGTATTTACAAATAATGATAGTGGATATGAAACAGCAATTGAATTTAAGAAAAATGGGATTAACCCAATTGTTTTAGACTCTAGAGTTAGTCCTAAGTCAGAAATAATTAATGAAGCAATAAATCTTGGTGTTGAAATTAAATTTTCATATGTTGTCGTTGCTGCCAAAGGATATAAAAAAGTAAGTTCAGCAGATATAGCAAAAATTTCAGATGATAAAAAGCAACTTGGTGAAATTAAAAATATTAAATGTGATTGTATTTGCGTTTCTGGTTTTTGGACACCGACAATTCATTTAGCATCACAATCAGGTAATAAAACTAGATTTAAAGAAGAGATAGATGCCTTCGTCCCTGGAGTATCTAAGCAGAATGAGACAACTTTAGGTGCCGCCAATGGAGTTTTTACATTAGAAGAAACTTTAAAAAATTCATTTATAGCTGGGTATGATTTGTCAAAAAAAATAACAAATAATGATAATAAAATTTCTTTTCCAAATGTTGTAGAAAAGAAATCCTCAAAACATGACAAGTTTTGGTGCGTGCCTTTGCCAAAAGGAAAAAATTATAAAAGATTTTTAGATTTTCAAAACGATGTTGCGGTTTCAGATATAGAAATTGCTCTGAAAGAGGGTTATAGGTCAATAGAGCATGTTAAAAGGTATACGACTCTTGGAATGGCAACTGACCAAGGTAAAACAAGCAATTTAAATGGATTACAATTAGTTTCTGATATTGAAAATAAAGTAGTACCAGCTGTAGGTCATACAACTTTTAGACCTCCATATACACCTGTATCTATTGGAGCAATCGTAGGTAGAGAAGTTGGAAAACACTCCAAACCTACACGTAAATCTCCGATGCATTCATGGCATGAAAAAAATAATGCTGTATTTGTTGATGCTGGAGTTTGGTTAAGACCAAGATACTATAAACAAGGAAATGAAACTCTTTTCGAAGCATCAAAGAGAGAAGCTAAAAATGTAAGAACAAATGTTGGAGTTTGTGATGTTACTACTTTAGGAAAAATTGACATAAAGGGCCCTGATGCAGCAGAACTATTAAACAGAGTTTATACAAATGCTTGGTTAAAGTTACCAGTAGGTAAGGCAAGATACGGAGTGATGCTTAGAGAAGATGGAATTGTTATGGATGATGGAACTACAACTAGAATTTCTGAAAATCATTATCATATGACAACTACTACGGCACAAGCAGCAAATGTACTTTCACATCTAGAATATTACCTGCAACTTGTTTGGCCTGAATTGAATGTTAATGTAGTTTCTACAACAGAGCAATGGGCTGGAGCAGCAATAGCTGGACCAAAATCTAGAAAATTATTAGAAAAATTATTTCCTAACAACGATGTATCAAACGAAGGACTGCCATTTATGGGGTATATGGAGTCTGATCTATTTGGAGTTAAAGCTAGAATTTTCAGAATCTCATTTTCAGGCGAATTAGCTTATGAAGTAAATGTTGAGTCTGATAATGGAAACTTTATGTGGGAGAAGATCATTGAGCTAGGTCAAGAGTTTCAAGTTCAACCTTATGGAACGGAGGCATTATCCACATTGAGAATTGAAATGGGACATGTAGCAGGATCAGAACTTGATGGAAGAACTATTCCTTACGACACTTCATTAGATGGATTAGTAAGTAAAAAGAAAGATTTTATTGGTAAAAGGTCTTTAAATAGAGATGCTTTTACCTCAAAAGATAGGCAAAAGATTGTTGGTGTTGTTCCTCTAGATAAAAAAACAAGTATTCCAGAGGGTTCTCATTTAGTTAAAGACGCCAAGGCTCCTTTACCAAATAAAAAATTAGGACACATATCTGCCTCCTGCTGGAGTGTAGAGCACGACAATCCTTTTTCACTTGCAATTTTGAAAGATGGGAAAAATATGATTGGGGAAAAATTATTTGTAATGTCACCACTTAAAAATAAAGTAATCCCAGTTGAAATAGTTTCATCACATTATGTTGACCCAAAAGGGGAAAGAGTTAGGTCATGAGTTCAATTTCAGCTTTAGAATACATCCATCAAAAAGGAAATTTTGGGGATTATGAAGGAAAAAACGAAAAAAATTTAATTAAAATTTCTGAGATAAAAAACTTATTTATTATTCAGATTGTTCAGTTCAAAAGTTCTAATGTTGAATGTGAGGAAATTAAAGTAGATAATCTTAATATAAGTTCAAAACCACTGACTGTCGTAAACAATGAAAATACTCGAATTCTCTGGAATGGGCCACGAAATTGGTTGATCATAACAACTAAAAAAGAAATTTTCACAGAAATTGATAAAAAATTTAAAGAGGATGATTTTGCAGTTACTGATATTTCTCATTCAAAATCAATTATTGAGCTTGAAGGTGATCAAGCTAAGGAAGTTTTAAAAAAAGGATGTCCGTTTAATTTTAATGAATTTTATAAAAATAATTGCTTGAATTCTACATTTAATGGGATGTCTATAGTTGTTGACATGTTAAACGATAATCCAGATACTTTTAGAATTTTTGCTTTAAGAAGTTTTGGAGAGTCTCTTTATCATTCAATAACAGACTCATCTTTAGAATTTGGTTTTGTAGGTAAATAATTCAATCTCTTGTAGCTATATAAACACCAATCGTTGCAATTAAAAAACCTAAAAGATCTAAATTACTTAGGCTCTCATTTAAAAAAAGCCAAGCCATAAATGCAGATGTAGGTGGAATTAAAAAGAAAATAGAAACTGTTTTGCTCGCAGAATTTTTTTTAATTAAAAACATTAAAATTGTGAAAGCACCAAAGGATACTAAAAAAACTTGATGGCTCATTGCAATTATGAAGGTAGTTGAAAAATCAATGTAAGGTTCCGCAAAAAGAACGATAATTATTATATGAAAAATAAATCCACCTAAAGCTTGGTTCATATTACTGACTGATAAAGGCAAATTATTACTTAATTTTTTTTGCCAAATAGTCGATGTTGTTATGGCTGTTAACGCAACCACTGTTGCAACTAATCCAATAGTAGGAATTTCTTTACCAATATCAAAACTTAAGACTATTACTGCACCAGAAAAACCCAACAGAATCCCTATCCATTGTTTTAGAGAAACTTTTTCATTTAAAATTGGCCCACTTAATGCATTTGTGAGTATTGGTTGTAGAGTTACTATGAGTGCTGCTATACCTGTAGGCATTCCTTTTGAAATTGAAAAAAAAACACCTCCTAAATAAACTCCATGAAAAAGAACACCGCTGAAGAAAGATTCAAAAAAATTCTTTCTATCAATTATAATTTTTTTTTTAGAGTAAATAGAAAATAAAAAAAACCCTAAAGCAACCAAAGCAAATCTAAAAGCAAGAGCTGAAAAGGGATCGCTATTATCAATTATTGGTTTAGTAGTGATAAATGCAGATGACCATAGAAAGATAAAGATAAATGGAAAAACTTTTACCATTTCTGTTTTATAGTTAATTATTCAACATAGTCTCAATAATAATACTCAATGCGAAATAATTCTACCTTGAGTTGATTTTTTTAATGAGTATTAATTAAACAAATCTTTATGAAAAAATTCAAAATATTATTTTTGATTTTAAATTTTGTAATTCTATCAGGATGTATTCAAACAACATCGTTTTTAGGTCCTGGAGTAACGATTGCCACTACAGGAAATGTACTTCAAGCAGGTTTCCAATATGGAGCTAATACAGCATTAAAAAATGAGACTGGTAAAGACGTTTTGACTCATATCAAAGATAAAGTTGATAAAAAAAATAAAGAAAAAAAATTTCATGTGCAACTAAAGAAGTTAATAGAAAGTAGAATTAAAACAACCAGGCAAAAATTATTGTCTAACTAATTCAAGATATCTAGTTTTATCAATTTTTCTTGTTTTGTCTCTTTGCACCACATTTCATAGCTTTCGCAGACTCGCCATAGATGGTCAAAGGCCCTTTGAGAAATTTCTAAGGGAAAATGACTTTTTGTATAATAAAGTTTAGGAATTTTCATTAGAAGTTTTATCATTGAGTCTTTTTGTACCTCTAATAATTTTATAGTTTCACTAGTAATTTTTTTTCCTGTAATTTTATCAACATAGTTATTCTCCTCTAATTCTCTAAACCATTTATCGTGAAAGTCGCCTGAACTAATTAATTTATATTCTTTTGATGTCATAAATATTTCAAAAGCTTGAATATTAGTAGTTCCAGGATTTTCATTTTTAATTTCAATTATTTTAGAATAAATAAACTCAGCAACTCTTAGCACATAAGGCTTTTCAATCTTTGATTGCATAAATTAGTTTTTATACTTAGCCATAGCAGATTCTGCCAAAATAAGATTGGGATCTAAAAAAATTTTTGAAGACTTAATATTTTTAAATGATTTAAATGCAAATATTGCTATTGGAAGTTCCGTACACCCCAAAATTATTTTTTTGCATTTCATGCTCATTAAATATTTTATCGCAGGTTTAATAGCTTTTTCTGCAGCACGCACATTACCCATTTTTACAAATTTAATTGCCTTATTTACTGAATTTTTTTGGAAACTTTCTGTAGGTTTCAAAAGATTGTAATCTTTATCAAAAAAATTACTATAGACACCAGTTTTTAAAGTGCCCTCAGTTGCTAAAAGACCTACTTTTGAATTTTTCTTACAATTCTTTTTGGTAAATTTGAATACCTCTTTGGGCATATTAATTATTGGGATATTTATTTTTTTTTGTAAATCATCATACCAATAATGAGCTGTATTACAGGGGATAACTATAAATTTACATTTATTTTTCTCAAGCATTTTACAGCCATTAAGTAAACTTTTTAAAACTCTCTCGTATTTTTTTTTACTATCTTTATTTGTTGATTTATTAGAAAGATTTTTTGTTTGAGACCCAATTGACTCTGGCCTGCCAGGAATATTAGATTTGTTGTAAAGTAAAAATAAAGGATACTCTTGATCAATTTTTCCTCTATTCAGAATTGCAAGCTTATTACAAAAGTCAAGTCCTGCTTGAGTTCCCATTCCACCTAAAATTCCAATCATAGTTTCTGATTAATTTATAAATTTTGATTTCAATTTCTATAATTAAAAATTGTGTTTAAACGTTGGTTTTCAACATTTGGTATTGGCTGAAAAATATAAATTAGATTAAATTAAATTAAATGTTTTCAGCCAATAGGAAGTGTGAAATTATGCAGTTTTCAAGTTAACTGCTGAAGGACCTTTGGGACCATCTTCAACATCGAAAGTCAAAGCTTGACCCTCATCTAAACCGTTCATACCAGCATCTCTTACAGCTGAAACATGTACAAACACATCTTTTTCTTTATCTTCTCTTTCAATAAAACCAAAACCTTTGGTTGGATTGAACCATTTTACTTTTCCTTGTAGACTCATATTTATCTTCTTACTTTTTGTTATATTAATTTATTACTTATAATTAAGTAATTTCAGCTTTCTTTAGATTTTAAAGGGTTTTGTCAACAAAATATATCATTTATTAAAAATTAAATTTAATTTGTGCTAATAATTTTGGTTAAATAGACAGAGTTTACATCTTCTTTATAGTGTGCAAAAGGTTGACATTCCTCAAATTCACATTTTTTGAAAAGCTTTCTTGCTGGTAAAAAAAAATCTCCTGCACCAGTCTCAATACTTAATCTATTAATCCTAAATTTCTTTGCCTTATTTATTAAATGATTAATTACATGAACTCCATAACCTTTATTTCTAAAATCATCATGAATTCGTATAGATTTTAATTCTCCATGACCCTCTTCTAGGAATTTCAGAGCACCACAACCTATTAAATTTTCATTTTGCCATAAACTCCAAAATTTAATTGAGGATACTTTTAAACCAGGAATATCCAAAACATGAGTGCTGCTTTTTGGGGAAACTGCTCTTAGCTCAACAAAATGTTCACTGAGTAGTTGATGGACTTTAGGATTATCAAAATTATCTTCTAATGACTCAAACATCTAAATTAATATTGTGATATGACCCATTTTTCTTTTTTCTTTTATCTCTTTTTTCAAATAATCAAAGAAATATTCATTCTTTTTTAGTTTTGGGTCTTTTCTATAATAAGATATCTGATCACCAAGTAAATTTATCATTTTTGCATTTGAAATTTTTTTTAATGGTATTTGTTCTAATCTACAAACAGCTCTAACATGATTTTCAAATTGACTTACATTGTATGCATTTATTGTTAGATGGCCAGAGTTATGTACTCTTGGTGCAACTTCATTTACATATAAGTTATCATTTCTATCAATAAAAAATTCTACACACAAAGTACCCACATACTTTAATTCCTCAGCAATTAACATGGCCCAATCTTTAGATTGATTAAAAATTTTTTCAGTTATATCAGCTGGTATTTTAGAATGTTTTAATATTTGATCTTCATGTGTATTTTCAATAGGTTCATATATTTCATACTTATTAATATTAAATCTAGTTATAATTATTGAGATTTCTTTCTTGAGTTTAACGAGTTTTTCAAGAATATATCCTCTTGTAAAATCTAAATTTAGTAAATTTAAATCTTCAATAGAACTTATAGGATGCTGTCCTTTACCATCGTAACCTAGTGTTGTTGTTTTTAATATCCCAGGTAAAAAATCTTTTAATGCATCTAAATCTGACCTTTTCTCAATTGATACATATCTTGTTGTTCTAATATTTAACTTATTAACAAAATCTTTTTCAGCCAATCTATGTTGAATAATTCTATTCACTGAGGGTTTTGGTAGAACTGGTTTTAATTTGTTTATTTCATTAAGTGTTTCAAAAGGTATATTCTCAAACTCATAGGTTACAACATCAACATGATTAACAAAGTTAATAACTTTTTGTTTATCATCATAATTTCCTGAAATAAATTGATTACAAAAGTTTTGTGCTGGAGCATCTGGATCATCAGAAAAAACTACAGTTTTAACATTTAATTTTCTTGCAGCAATCGATAGCATGCTACCTAGCTGTCCGCCTCCTATAATACCAAGATTAATTTCAGACATTTTATTTAGGATTTTTTTTGACTGATTTAGTTTGACTAGATCTCCAGTTATTCAATTTCTGTTTAATAGATTTATCTTGGTTTGCTATTATTGATGCTGCTAGTAATGCTGCATTGATTGCGCCATCTTCACCAATAGCAAGCGTTCCAACAGGTATTCCCTTTGGCATTTGTGCAATTGACAATAGACTGTCTAAGCCTTTTAACTTTTTGCTTTCGATAGGTACACCAAGAACTGGCAATGAAGTCAGAGCTGAAATCATCCCAGGCAAATGTGCTGATCCTCCAGCTCCTGCTATTATTACACCTATATTATTATTTTCAGCTTTAAGAGCATAATCGTACATTCTCTTTGGAGTTCTATGAGCTGATATAATTTTTGTTTCAAAAGGAACACCAATTTTTTTAAGTATTTTTTCTGTTAGCTGTATTGTTTTATAATCTGACTGGCTACCCATGACGATAGAAACTTTTAAATTTTTAATTTTTTTCATGAAAATTCAGTAATTAGTTTATTTCAAAATTAACTCAAAATATCAATAAAATTAATAGTATTTAAAAAACATATTGATTAGAGTTAAATTAATATGAATTTTAAAATTGATAACCTTCAATATTGTAATTGGTCAAGAGAAACCTTTGAGCTTAATAGATCAGCAGGTCTAGATGCTGTTCACGTTACAATAGTTTATCATGAAGATTATAATGAGTTTTTAATTGAAATAAAAAAATGGGAAAAATATTTTAAAGATTATTCAGATATTATATTTCAAGGATGGGATTACAAAGATATAGAAAAAGCAAATAAAGAGAAAAAAACAGCTATTTTTTTTGGTTTTCAAAATTGTTCGCCAATAGAAGATGATATTAAGTTAGTTGAAAAAATATACGAACTAGGTTGCCGATTTATGCAACTTACTTACAACAACCAATCATTATTAGCTACTGGTTGTTATGAAAAAATAGATAGTGGAATTACGAATTTTGGTCGCGAAGTTATCAAGGAAATGAATAGAGTAGGTGTAGTAATTGACATGTCACATTCTGCTGAAAAAAGTACAATTGAAGCAATCGAGTTGAGTCAAAAACCAATAGCGATAACACATGCAAATCCAAATTTTTGGCACCCTGCAAAAAGAAATAAATCGTCTGATTTGTTAAAAATTTTAAGTGATAGCGGAGGTATTCTTGGATTGTCTTTATATCCACATCATTTGAAAGATAACACAAATTGTACCCTTGAAAGTTTTTGTGAGATGGTTGCTAAGACGGCTGAAATAATGAACACAAAACAAATAGGTATCGGATCTGATCTTTGCCTTCAGCAACCTGATAGTGTTGTTGAATGGATGAGAAATGGAACATGGTCCAACAGTACAAATTTTGGTGAAGGTAATAAAAATAAACCTGGCTTTCCCAAACAACCTGAATGGTTTGAGGACGCTAGAGGTTTTTCAAATATCGAAAAAGGTCTTAAAAAAGTTGGATTTTCTGATGAAGAGACAAATGGAATACTTGGAAACAACTGGTACAATTTCTATAAATTAATTTAGATATGAAAGTTCAACTTAGAGATCCAAACACCATAATGAAATTATCAAGATTGGGATCATTTCATCAGTCTAAACTGTCTTTTTTAAGAAGCTTTCTTAATGAATTTAAAGACTGGGAATATAATAGAGATTTATTTAATTTAGATAGATTTGGTTATGGAAAAGCAGTCTACTCCTTTAAAAAAGGTAAAAGAATTTATTCATTAGTGTGTTTCGCAAATAAAATTAAAGATGACGAGAGATCAGATAGAGTAATTGCAACAAAATGGGATGCAGCATTTACATTATATGATGGTGTTCCTACTCAAAAAGATATCGATAGACTTGAAAATGAGGTACCCAGACAGGAAGTTGGTAGACTTTCATTTAAAGAGTTAACATTGTCTAGAGCAAATAAATCTGTTCGAGTATTCAATCATGTAGTTGAAAGATTAAGTGAAGGTAAACAACCAGATTTAGAATTACTATCAAATGTTGGATATTTGTATAGAACAACTGCAGTTTATGGATCTGGAAAATTTGGCTTAGCAGATCGTTTTAGAATTAAGAACAGAGAAGAAATTAATGGACCTTTTAGATTGGAAATGATGCTTGTTTATTTAGTTAGACAATTTACATTTGATCAAGTAAACCACGTCGCTTATCATAAAAACTCTAGTAAAGCTGCTGTATTAGATAAAAAGATTTGTAAAAATTTAGGTATTGGAAATTCTACAGGGTTAGGTATGGCCCCATTTATTGTAAATCATCCAACCTTATTAAATAATTGGGTAATGAGCAGAGAGATCGCTTTAAAAAAAATAAGAGAAATAAAAATAGTTAAGAAAAAAGACAGTGGTTTGTTTATTGATTGTATTAAAAAATCTTTAACAAATATTACTAGTTGGAATACTGAAAGTGAGTATCAGCTAATTAAAATTAAAAACCTTTTAAAAGACATAAAAATATTTATCCATTTTATCGATCATGAATTTGATTTTGAAGATGAATATCCTTTTAATCAAATATATCTCTGGTTAGAAGAGAAAGTATGTGAGGAGTGTATTGAGTATGTGGTTTCTATTATGATGGAACCTTATAATGAAATAACTAATCCTTTAGTAAGTCAGATGAGTTCTGAGGAGGATAAATATTTCACTATTCCAACTAGCAGAACAGTTAAAGATTTAATTAATATTATTGAAAAAAAATATTCAAATATTTTGAAAATAAACTTTGAAAAGAAACAAAACATACAAAATTTTTGGTTTATTTCTAAGAATAAAGAGGAACCTAGATTCGCTGATAGATTTGAAGAAGCTGGATCTGAATTAGAGCAACCACTTGCAATAGCCAGAGATATAAAAAAACTTCATAAAAAATTGTTAGATACAAAAAATAATTCTACAGTTGCTGAATTTTTGTCTGAAAATTCTGAGCTTCGGCACATTGTTAGAAGAGCATTTATTGTTGAAAAATTTCCATACTCTGAGATACAAGATAATACTATTGGTAAAAATATAATGCCTATAGATATGCTAAGGTTAAAGCTATCTTTTTTTGGAGCCTTAAAATTTGATCCACGATCAGATAAATGGTTAAGAATTTGTATGTTCCAAGGAGCACCACTACCTGATGAATTAAAAAACTATGATGAACAGTGGGTCTATAGGTCAAGTAATTAAAAAATGAAATCTTTAAGCGAGATTGAAACAACTGCCAAAAGAGCATCAAAAGCTGCTGGATTTTCATGGGGTGAAGCTGAGGAAATTGGAAAATGTATAAGGCAATTAGAAATGTTTGGTTTACCCGGTATCAAACATTTAAATTCTTATTTTAATGATAAGAAAAAAAATACTTATGAGAACTTAAGTTCAATAAATCAGTCAAATTCTTCTTCCTCAAATCCTTATTGCCCAATCATTTTAGGAATTAGTTTTTTAGATCAACTAAAAATAGTCGAAAATTATGAAAAAATTTATATCTCCAATATTGCCTATCCAATTATTTTTATATCATTTTTGAGTAAATCTTCAGAAATTAGTGGAAAAAAAATTAATGTTAAATTTAATGAGAAAGAAATCTTATTAAATTTAAATGTAAATATTTATTCTAACTTTTTAAATTTAGAATTTCCTAAAAATTCTAAAAACATAGAGATAAATTTTATTGATAATAAAGATAACTTTAATGAAGAGGAATGGAAAAGTTTATATAGATTATCTGAGAACACTTTTGTGGAAGAAACTGATAGTCTAAAAAAAGGTGCTGCCGGAGCAGGTTTAACAGATAATGACTAAAGATTTAGATAAAGATTTTAAAGATAATAATAGCAATGATTTAGATAATATCTGTGACGAATGTAGAAAAGAGGATGAAAGTGTATTTCAAAATCTTATAATGATAGGGTTTAAACTTTGTAAATCTTGTAGGGTTTCTAAAACTATTTTTCCACTTTAACTTATTTGATTAACCGGCAGCATATTCATTCTGCTCATTACAAATGAAATAGATAAAAAAGCTATAATTAAGAAAGATAAAAGAATAATTCCAAAAGATTTGAAATTAGATTTTAAATTTAGAATTTGTTTTGTTGAAATAATTAAACCAGCAAATATCCAAAATTGTGTAAGAAAAATTATTGGTATCATTAAATCCGGTGTTACTGCAAAAAATCTTAGTAATCCTGGGGCATGCGCATAGCCAACTGCAGTTAAAACTTTTTTAAATGAAACTTTAGTTTGTTTGTCTGGAAAAAGTTTTACCCCGATTACATAAATAAAAATTGCCCAAATCAACCAGGTAATAATTGCAGTAAGGCCGGACATTGCAATTGCAGTTTTAATGATTGTATTTGCTGCAACTGCTCCAGCTATACCATCTAAAATCATTATAATACCTGCAAAATAAATTGAGGCTTCAGCAAAATTTTTATTATCTGAATAAAGTGTTTTGTCTAATTTTATTGATCTTACAATTATATTTAAAAATTCTCCAAACATTAATTTCTATTCTTTTTATTTTTTTGTGCTTTATAAGAAACTATCAAAGGAAATATTATTAAAGCAATCGCAATGGTAATGCAAATTACAATTAAAAACCCTTTTGTCATTGATTTTGTGGGGAAGCTAAATTTAACTTCCCCATAATATTTTTAGCCTTTTACAACTTCTCTTGTGTTAGCGTTAAAAGACTCTTTAAATGGAATATCAACTACAACTGCATCAACTGGAACTCCAGCTTTTTCAGAGTATTGTTCAGGTAAGTGCACTTTAAATTTTGTTCCAACTTTACCTTTTGGAAAACCATTCGCATTTAGAGTTCCATCAAATGGCACATATCCCATTGCAATGTTTTGTTTTTTTTCAGGATGATACCAAGGAGAAGTAATAAATCCTACAGGATCACCACCACTTTCAGGAGAAACCAGCCAAAAATCAGGTGCATAATCTTCAATTGGTTTACCACCAAACTCTAAACCAACTAATTGAAGTTTATAAGGTTTTTTTCCATCAACAAGATCTGCTTTCATTTTTTCTAAAGCTGATTTTCCTACATAATCTCCTTTTTTATTCCACTCTCCTTTTCCAGATAAAGAAACTTGATATCCCAGGTTACACTGAAAAGGATTATGTTGCTGGTCCATGTCTTGTCCCCAAGAAAGAATACCTGCTTGAATTCTTCTATGGTGTGCTGGTGCAATAACCATGAGGCTATGTTTTTTTCCTGCTTTAAGAACAGAATTCCACATATCTTCAGCATATAGAGTTGCATTTCTTAAATATATTTCATAACCAGCCTCCCCAGAAAAACCAGACTGTGAAATAACACAAGTTCTTCCCCCTATATTTGCTTCCGCCAATCCATAAAAAGGCATGTTATCAAAGTCTACTTGATCTCCACAAAGGTCTTTCATTAAAGCTTTTGATTTAGGTCCTTGGATTTGCACTGGACATGCATCTATCTCCTCTACTGTGCAATTAAACCTACCATCCGCATTTACACCTTGCAAATACATTCCAATATCAGAGTCTGACAAAGAAAACCAAAATTCATCTTCAGAAATTCTTAATAGAATTGGATCATTTAAGACACCTCCATAAGCATTGCATAAAATTACATACCTTGCTCTCATTGGAGAAATTTTAGTTGCATCTCGTGTGATTACATAATCAGTAAATTTTTCTGCATCTGGACCTTTTACTCTTATTTGTCTTTCAACAGCAACATTCCACATAGTAACATGATTTACAATCGCATCATATTCTACCATTGCACCACCATCTTCAGGTTTTACATAACCTCTTGGATGATAAATACGATTATAGACAGTTGCTCTCCAACATCCTGCCTGCATTGATAAATGCCAATATGGTGATTTTCTCACTCTTGTTGAAATTAACATTTCAACTTTTGTTGGCCCACTTTGTCGTAAATTGTACGGCACTTCTCTGTCTGATTGATCAACAGAAGTAACATGTTTTAATTTAGTATAGTCAAATTCATTAGACATAACTATTCTCCTTCAACCACTTGTTAGTTTCCTTCAAGCCGCCGAATGTATAAATGTGGAAGTTATCAGTATACGATTTAACTTTCCCAATTAAATCATTAGGGTCTTTAGGTTTCAATAAATCTAACGCCTTAGTAAAATTAGATTTAAGAAAGTTAATAGAATTTTTTGCCCCAACAATATTAGCAAACTTGATCAAGCTAGATATTTTTAATGGCCCAGTAATTCCAACATGCACTGGTACGCTTTGTTTAGAAATAAAATCTATAATAGGCTGAGGATCAAGTAACCATTGAGTTACTATATAATCAGCATAAGGCTTTTTATCCATCATAGCTTTTTCTAATTCTGAGTCGGATATATCAGGACTCCCTTCAGGATGTCCAGCTATTCCTATTTTCATTTTTTCGAAATATCCTGTTTCTAAAAGTTGATATGAACTGTCAAATTTTCCTGCAGGCTCTCTACCACCACCAATAATTAAAACTTGCTTAACTCCACTGTCCTTACATCTAGAAACATAATCTTTAAGTTGCTTTTCATCTTGCATCGATCGAGCTGGAAAGTGGGGCACTGGATTAAATCCTTTTCTAACAAGTTCTGAAGCCTTCTCTGCAGTTTCTCTATAGTCTCCACCAGGCAACATAGTGATGTAAACATCACTTAATGCTGGGACTGCATCAACTTCTGTCTTTGGTCCAATTTCTAGAGAAAAGTTCATTTTTCCAGATCATTATCTGTTTTAAAAAAGCTGTCAAAGAAATTCATCTATAAATCTTAATGAAATTTATTGCCAAAATTAATACGAATGATAATTTTTTTTGTGGATCAGAATCTTAAAAATTTACCTTTATCAAAGATACTAGATATTGAAAAAATCAATAATGTAGACAAGCCAATAGAAGTGGCAAATGGCTTACCTAATGAGTGTTATACAAATCAAGACTATTTGGCTCACGAAAAGGAAAAAATTTTTTATAATAAATGGACAGCAATTGGGGTTGGAAGCTCTATTCCAAAAATTGGAGATGCCAAACCTTACAATCTGCTCGGGATTCCCTTGATATTAATTAGAGACAAAAACATGGGTGTAAGAGTTTTTCACAATGTCTGTAGTCATAGGGGATTTAAACTTCTGGACAAGGCCTGCACGTTAAAAAATGTTATTAGATGCCCGTATCATTCTTGGGCTTATGATTTTAATGGACAATTAGTTGCAACCCCTCATATTGGTGGCTTAAATAATCATCAGTCTTCAAATTTTAATAAAACAAAGAGTAATTTGAAAGAAGTTAAAACTAAACTTTGGATGGATATAGTGTTTGTAAATATTAACTCAAATGAATTAGATTTTGACCAGTACATTAAACCTGTTGAGGAAAGATGGTCGAAATTCATAAATAAAGACGATCAAAAGCTAATAGTAAAATCAAATGATTATGGATATTTTAGCTTAGAAGTAAAATCTAATTGGAAATTTACTATAGAAAATTATTGTGAAAGCTATCATTTACCAACAATTCATCCTGATCTAAATAAGATATCTAACATTAATGATCATTACCACATTCAAGGTTTACCAAATCGATTTGCAGGACAAGGAAGTAAAAAATATGATCAAATTGTTAAAGGTAATAAAATTTTTGATACATTTCCAAATTGGGAAAAAAGTATGTTAAAAAATTCTGAATACATAGCTCTATTTCCAAACGTTATGATTGGTTTACATGTAGATCATTTTTATGTTTTTTGGTTAGAGCCTTTAACAATGAATAAAACAAAAGAACATATGCAAATGTATTATGTCGGAGAAGAGAGTGCAAACGGTGAACAATTAAAAGAAATGAGAAAACAAAATTTAAAATTTTGGAAGGATGTAATGTTAGAGGACATAAATGCTGTTGAAGGTATGCAAGAGGGTAGAAATTCACCAGTTTATAATGGAGGAAATTTCTCACCTATAATGGATCAACCAACACATCAATTTCATAAATGGGTAGCTCAAAATTTAATAGGATAAATTTTATGGCTCTAAAAGATGTAGGAAATAAAGTTCCAATTTACAAACTCAAGACTACAGAGGAAGTGATGAGGTATTATGATGAGTGGGGAGAAAAAGATAAATATAATAGAGATATGGTTGACTGGAACTATACAGGCCCCAAAGAAACTGTTGAAGTAATAAAAAAATATTTAGCTGATAAAGACGCACTTTTTTTTGATGCAGGATGTGGGACTGGATTAGTAGGACAACAACTTAAAAAATTTGGTTATGAAAACTTTCATGGTGCTGATCTTTCACAGAAGTTGTTAGACACAGTTCCAAAAAATTTATATCAAAAATTATTTAAGATTGATTTAAACAAACGTATTGAATTAAGTGATAATGTATATGATAGCTTAATGTGTGTTGGAACTTTTACCTTTGGACACGTGAAATCACATGCATTAGATGAGTTTGTAAGAATAACTAAACCTGGTGGTTTAATTTGTTTTACAATTAACGAAGGAATTTATAAAGACTATGGTTTTGATAAAAAAATATTAGATTTAAAGGTAAGTAACAAATGGCAAGAAATAGAATTTTTTAAATCTGATTATATTGCGAGCAAAGATGTAAATGCTTGGTTAGGACTGTATAAAGTAAAATGAAAATAATTTTGGTAATGGGATTACCTGGTGCAGGTAAAACAACTTTAGCAAATGAAATAGCGCCGTATTTAAATGCTAAAAGATTAAATGCTGACGAAGTAAGAAAAGCAGCAGATGATTGGGATTTCTCAAAAGAAGGAAGAATTAGACAAGCAAAAAGAATGGCCGAGTTTGCCCTTAAGTTAAAGAGTGACGGTCATTATGTTATTGCAGATTTCATAGCACCCACTCCAGAAGCGAGAAGCTTATTTCCAGCAGATTTCATAATTTGGGTAGATACAATTAAAGTAGGACGTTTTGATGACACAAATCAAATGTTTGTAAAGCCAAAAACATTTAATTACCATGTTACTACTCAAGATGCTAAAAATTGGGCTTTAAAGATCGTTAAGGAGATCAAAAAATGACATATCAATGGGATAATAAAAAACCAACAGCACAAATGCTTGGAAGATGGCAACCGTTTCATGATGGTCATTATACTTTATTTAAGGAAATTATTAAAAAAACAGGTCAAGTTTGTATTCAAATAAGAGATGTACAGGGTGTAGATGATAATCCATTTGATTTTGAGACAGTGAAAAAAAATATAGAAGATAGATTAAATCCAGAATTTGAAGGTAGGTTTAAAATTATGGTAGTGCCAAATATTACCAATATTTGTTATGGCAGAGGAGTTGGATATAAAATGGAGGAAATAGTATTGGATGAAGAAACGCAAAAAATTTCAGCGACAAAAATTAGAGCTAAAATGAGAGAAGAGGGCAAACTAAAATAGCTATAATGACTAGTAATATTAAAATTATAAAAATTAATAGTGAAATTTCGTCAATAATACTTAATGAACCAAAAACTTATAATTCATTATCATTTAAAAATCTTATCGACTTATTAAAAGTATTAAAGAAATTAGATGCTGACAATAAAGTCAAAGTTATAATAATAGAAGGTGCTGGCAAAGGGTTTAGTGCAGGTCATAATTTAAAAGAGGTAAGAGGATTAAAAAAAAGAGATAGATATCAAAAACTTTTTAATCTTTGCTCAAAAGTTATGCTTCAAATTGTAGAAGGCAGAAAACCTGTGATTGCAAAAGTTCATGGTGCTGCATTTGCAGCTGGTTGTCAGTTAGTAGCCAGTTGTGATCTAGCGTATAGTACAAAAGAGGCTTTATTTGCAACTCCAGGAGTAAATATTGGATTATTTTGTAGTACACCAATGGTTGCAGTAAGTAGAAAAATTAATCGAAAGCCAATGATGAAAATGTTGTTAACTGGCGAGCCAATAAAAGCAAATTATGCAAAAGAAATAGGATTAATAAATGACTGCTTCTCAAAACAAAAACTCAATAAAGAAGTATTTAGTATTGCTAAAAAAATAGCATCTAAATCTAATTTAACAATAAAGATAGGTAAACAAACTTTTTACAAACAATTAGAGATGCCTTTAAGAAAAGCATATGCTCACACAAGTAAAATGATGACTGTTAACATGATGGCAATGGATGCTAAAGAGGGTATTTCAGCTTTTTTAGAAAAAAGGAAACCTGTCTGGAAAAATAAATAATGATGAATAAAAAAAATTTTTTCATCATAATCTTAATTATTTTTGGGATGTTTATAGTTTTTAATTTTAATGATTATAACACTAAAAGAGCTGTGGATGCGTGTTTAGCTGCGAGCCAAAAATTGTCTGAAACTAAAATTACCGATTTAGATGAGGCAAAGAAATTTTGTGAAGAACAAATCAAAAGTGATAAATAATTATGAGTCAGATCAAAGATATTCTCTCAAAATACAAAACTATAGCTATGATAGGTGTTAGTAATGACCAAACTAAACCATCTACCATTGTGATGAAGTATATGCAGAAATATGGGTATAAAGTCTTTCCAGTTAACCCATCTGCTAAAGGTCAAAAAATTTTGGGCGAAGAGGTATATGCTAAAATAACAGATATAAAAAAAAATATAGATATTGTTGATGTATTTAGACCCTCTAAAGAGGTATTGGCAATTGCAGAGGACACTGTGAAAATTGGTGCTAAAGTTTTATGGTTGCAACTTGGAATACGTGACGAAAATGCAAAAGAGTTAGTTGAAAAAAATCATATAGGATATGTTGAAAATAAATGTACCAAAATGGAATATCAAAAACATTTCTTAAAAGTAAGACAAGCCTTTCCAGTTCTTAGTGACTAATGAACAAAGTATTAAAATTTTTAGATAGCACTTTCTTAGATTTAGGAAGAGAATTTAAATTGACTTATCTTCCGCCACTAATGGTCTATATGGCTGCTGGTATTTCAGGTTTAACTGGAATAGTTGGAACTTTCTTCATTAAAGATTATTTAAATTTATCAGCTGCATTCCTTGCAGGACTTGGATTTTGGGCAGGGATTCCTTGGGCATTAAAAATGCCTTTAGGACATCTTGTTGATCTGATATGGGAAAGAAAAAACTACATGGTTTATTTAGGTGCCAGCCTAATAACCCTAAGCTTGATGATTATGTATGGGTTAATTATTCATACAGAAACCATGTCAGAAATATTTTCTGTCGAAACTTGGTTTGTAATAAGTGTCATTTTAGCTCCAGTTGGATATGTCGTTCAGGATGTAGTTGCAGATGCAATGACTGTTGAAGCAGTTCCTTTATTAGATGAACAGGGAACAAATTATAGTAAAGATCAAGTGAAAATAATGCATACCACGATGCAAACTCTTGGTCGTTTTGCAATAATAGGTGGAACAGTTCTCGTGGCATTAGTAAATGTCATTTTATTTAAAGATGTTGAAAGTTTAGAACAATCTGAAAAAATAAATTTATATGGAACAATTTATTTATACGCTCTTGTAATACCCCTAGTTTCGATCTTTGGTGTAATTTTAGCAAATTACCTAAGACAAAAAAAAATAAAAATTTTAAAATCTCAAGGATTAGAATTAAAGGAAGAAAGAGGAAATGAAAAAACAGAGATAAACTGGTGGATTTTAGGTGGTAGTTTAGTTTTTGTAATTTTCACACTCTCGGTAGGATCTTTTAACGTCCCATTTGCACAAGAGATTGTTTTTATAGGCTCAGTAATAATTATTTTATTTTTAATGTTTAAACTTATTAAAGAACTACCTCAAGAATTAAGATTAACAATAGTTGGTACATCTGTAATTATATTTATTTTTAGAGCAATGCCAGGACCTGGACCAGGTTTAACTTGGTTTGAAATTGATCAACTTGGATTTAATGAACAGTTTTTTTCAATTCTATCATTACTTGCATCAATTTTAACTTTAGCAGGGATTGTTTTGTTAAGACCATTTATGGCAAAGAATTCAATTGCCAAAATAATTGTTGTTTTAAGTATTGCAGGCGCAATTTTATTTTTACCAAGTGTTGGAATGTACTATGGCTTTCATAATTGGACATCTTCATTAACTGGAGGAGTGGTTGATGCTAAGTTTATTGCTTTAATTAATACAGCTCTCGAGTCTCCTTTGGGTCAAGTATCAATGATTCCATTACTTGCTTGGATAGCAAAAAATGCTCCATCTCATTTAAAAGCAACTTTTTTTGCAGTTTTTGCCTCCTTCACCAACCTTGCATTGTCAGCAAGTGCGTTAGGAACGAAATATTTAAATGAAATATTTACAGTTACTAGAGAAGTTAAGGATAAAGTAAGTGGTGAAATTCAAACAACAGCTGATTATTCTGAACTTGGGATTTTATTAATTTTGGTAACTTTATTAACGTTAATACTTCCAATTTTATTTGTCTTTATCATTAACAACAGCAAATACAAAACTGCAGAGTAGCTATTACAAATATTCATAAATATTTATTAGTTTTTTTAGATTTTTGAGCTAATACGTATCTATGAAAAAAGTCTTCTTAATTTATGGTCATTACAAAGATAATTCTTTTAATGCTGCAATTAAAAATGAATTTATCAAACAATTAGAACTAAATGGTAATTCCGTTGATGTAGTCGATTTATATAAAGAAAAATTTAATCCAGTATTTGCAGGTGAGGAACCTGATCAAGAAGTTCTTGATCATAGAAAAAGAATTGAAAATTCTGATATCATTGTCTTGATTGCTCCAATTTGGAATTTTAGAATGCCTGCTATTGTTGAAGGTTGGATTGATAAAGTTCTAGCACCACCTTGGGCATTTAAATTTAAAAAGTTGGTTGGAAATTATGGATATCCAATTGGTAATTTAAAGCAAAAAAAAGCAATAATATTTTGCACATATGGCTCTCCAAGATTAGCTATCACAACTTTCTTTCTAAATTTGCCTATTCGAAGATTGAAAAGAGGAGTTTTTCACATGTGTGGCATATATAACATTATCTACAGAAGGTATTTTGCAGTACCATTTGTGAGCGATGCCAAGAGACAAGAATTTTTAGAAGATGTTAAAGAAACTGCAAATAACATTTAAAGTATTTATTTTATTTTTTCTATTAACAAGTTTTTCCAAAGCTGATTTGTTAAATCCTGATAAGAATATTAAACCTAAAGAAGTTGTCAAAATTCAACTAACTGGACTTCAGCAAAATGATTTAAATTATCAAGATAGTGGTATTGAACAAACATGGAATTTTGCACATCCAAACAATAAAAAAGTTACAGGACCATTAAATAACTTTAAAAGAATGCTTAAAGGAAATTCATACCAAATGATGATTGACCATTTAAGCCATACAATAACCGAATTAAGAAGTAATGATAAATTGGCGCAATTTGAGGTTATTATTCTGGATAAAAATAAAATTTATCATAAATTTAATTGGCAAGTTGAAAAATACATTCTGGATGGAGAATTAAAGGACTGCTGGCTCACAACTATGGTCTCAAACCCAATACCTCTAGGTAGCTCAATCTGATATATTGTTGATACATTTTTGTTTCGTAATTAATGAAAATTTAGTAGAAATCGTTCAATGAAAACAAAAACCAAAGTTGTTGTAGTTGGTGGTGGGGTTGTAGGAGTAAGTGCTCTTTATCATCTAGCAAAAAAAGGTTGGTCAGATGTTGTTTTAGTTGAAAGAAAAGAATTAACCTCAGGGTCAACCTGGCATGCAGCTGGTTTATTACCTTTGTTTAACATGAGTTATTCGGTCGGACAGCTTCATAAATACGCAGTTAATCTTTACAAAACTTTAGAGGAAGAAACTGGAAAGAATGTTGGTTTTAGTGTTGTTTCAAATATTCGATTGGCTAGCACTAAAGATAGAATGGATGAGTATCATCAATATGCAGGTGTTGCACAAACTATTGGGGTGGATGTTAAATTTTTAACTCCTCAACAAGTAAAAGAAATTTGGCCATTGTGTCATACAGATGATTTAGTTGGCGCAATACAACACCCAGAAGATGGATATATTCAGCCAGCAGATTTAACTCAAGCTTTAGCAACTGGTGCAAGAAATAGAGGTGCTGAAATTTATAGAAATACAGCTGTAACAAGTATGAAACAAACTAAACACGGCTGGATAGTAGAAACAGATAAAGGTTCAATTGAGTGTGAGCATGTAATTTCATGTTCTGGAAATTTCGCAAGACAAACTGGTGAAATGGTAGGTTTAGATATTCCAGTAATTCCAGTTGAGCATCAATATATTGTAACTGAACCTCATCCTGAAATTCAAAAAAGAAAAAAAGAAGGTCTTCCTGAAATGGGAGTTCTTAGAGATAGTGATAGTCGATGGTATATGCGAGAAGAAGCAGGTGGATTGATATTAGGACCTTATGAAGATGGTGCGCCAGCTTGTTATGTTGAAGGTCCATCAAAAAATTCAGAGTACGAATTGTTTCAAGAAGATCTAGATAGATTAGCTCCACATATTGAAGGAGCAATTCACAGAGTGCCTGCTTTTGGAGAAGTTGGTGTAAAAAAAGTTTATAATGGTGCAATCTGTTACACACCTGACGGAAATCCAATAGTTGGTCCAGCTTGGGGATTAAAAAATTTTTGGATTAATGAAGGTCACAGTTTTGGAATTACTGCAGCAGGTGGAGCTGGCTGGCAGTTAGCTGAGTGGATTGTAGACGGCGAACCTACTATTGATATGTTGGGAGTTGAACCAAGACGTTATGGAAATTATGCAACTAAATCATACTTAAAAGCAAAAAATGAGGAAGCATACAGTCATGTTTTTATCACTCATTATCCTGATGAAGAAAGACCAGCAGCAAGAC
This sequence comes from uncultured Pelagibacteraceae bacterium, assembly GCA_902599995.1. Classification (GTDB taxonomy): domain Bacteria; phylum Pseudomonadota; class Alphaproteobacteria; order Pelagibacterales; family Pelagibacteraceae; genus Pelagibacter. The sequence continues at coordinate 7,879 of CACKHN010000007.1, read as the reverse complement.
CTTTAAGAACAGCACCTTGTTATGAAAGAATGAAAAATTTGGGTGCGGTTTTTGGACAAAAATTTGGTTGGGAAAGACCAAACTTTTTTGCAACTGATGGCATGGAACAAAAAGATGATTGGTCGTTTAGACGATCAAAATGGTTCGATGCAATTAAAAAAGAGTGTCAAAACGTTAAAGAAAATGTTGGTTTGTTAGATATGACAGCATTTGCTAAATGCAGAATAAGAGGACCTAAGGCTGAGGAATTTTTAGATTTTTTAGTTGCAAACAAACTACCAAAAAAAATTGGCAGAATAAATTTATGTCATGCTTTAAATACTAAAGGAGGTGTGCATTCTGAATTCACAATTATGAAAGAGGCAGAAAATTCATACTATCTTGTTTCTGCAGGAGCAAATTTGAGATTGGATCATGATTGGATACAAAAATGGATGCCAACTGATGGCTCAGTGATATTTGAAGATTTAACTAATAATACAGGTGTACTTGTGGTCGCTGGTCCAAAAGCAAGAGATTTGATGCAAAAAGTTTCCACTGATGATTTTTCAAATGAAAATTTTAAATGGTTAACTGCTAAAAAGGTTAATGTTGGTTATGCTCCAGTTAATGCGATGAGAGTAAATTTTGTAGGTGAGCTAGGATGGGAATTGCATCACCCAATAGAATATCAAAATCATATTTTTGATAAATTGTTGGATGCAGGTAAGGATTTAGGAATAAAACCATTTGGCATAAGAGCTATGAATAGTTTAAGATTAGAAAAATCATACAAACTTGTAGGCACAGAATTATCAATTGAATATTCACCTTACGAGTCTGGGTTGGATAGATTTATTCATCCTAACAAAGGTAATTTTATTGGATTGGAAGCCTTAAATAAATGGAGGGAAAAGGGATTTGATAACAAATTAGTTACTCTTGAAGTGCATAATACAAAAGATGCAGATGTATTAGGGAATAACCCTATATATAAAGATAGTAAAGTTGTTGGAAGAGCAACTGGCGGTGAGTTTGGTTTTAGATTAGATAAATCAATAGCATTAGCAATGGTTAAACCTGATTTTGCAAATGTGGGTGACAAATTACAAGTTGATATCTTGGGAGAAATGTATGAGGCTACTGTATTAGAAGAAAGTCCATACGATAAAGAAAATAATTTATTGAGAGCATAATGAAAATTTTAGTCGCTGTAAAAAGAGTAATTGATTATAACGTTCAAATTAGAGTGAAAGAGGATGGCTCAGGTGTGGTTACAGACAATGTCAAAATGTCAACTAATCCTCCTGATGATAACGCTATTGAGGAAGCGGTTAAAATAAAAGAGACAGGTAAAGCAACGGAGATCGTTGCAATAACAGTAGGAGAAGAAAAAGCTCAAGAGACTGTTAGAAAAGCTTTAGCAGTTGGAGCAGATAAAGGAATTCATGTAAAGACGGAAGGTGTTTTAGAGCCTCTAGCTGTTTCAAAAATTATACAAAAAATTGTAGAAAAAGAAAAACCAGATTTAGTTTTTATGGGCAAACAAGCAATTGATGATGATTGTAATCAAACAGGGCAAATGCTAAGTGCTTTATTAAATTGGCCACAAGCAACTTTTGCATCGAATATAGAAGTAAAAGATAATTCTTTAGAGGTTACTAGAGAAATTGACGAAGGTCTTGAAACTGTTGAAATTAATATTCCAGCAATTGTAACCTGTGATTTAAGATTAAATGAACCTAGATACGCATCATTACCAAATATTATGAAGGCAAAGAAAAAACCTATAGAGGAAATAAATGTTTCTGATTTAGGAATTGATATCACCCCAAGAGTTCAGCAATTAAAAGTTGAGGAACCACCAAAAAGAAAAGCTGGTATTAAAGTAGCAAATGTTGCTGAATTAGTTCAAAAATTAAAAAACGAGGCAAAAGTTATATAATGGCTGTATTACTTATAGCAGAACATAACAATAAAGAGTTAAGGCCTTTTACTTTAAACGCTGCAACTGCTGCATCTCAAATCGATACTGAAGTTCATGCGGTAATTATTGGTCAAAATAGCGAGAATGCTGCAAAAAAACTGTCTGAATTACCAGTGGTTAAAAAAGTAATTAGTATAGAGGCACCACATTATGAAAATTTTACAGCTGAAAACTTTGCACCAGCAATTGTTAAACTTGCAGAAAATTATTCTCATATTGTTTGTTCTGCAAACACGTTTGGTAAAAACTTAATGCCAAGAGTTGCTGCTCATTTAGATACTTCTCAGGTAAGTGATATTATAAAAGTGATATCACCTGATACTTTTCTAAGACCTATTTATGCAGGAAACGCTTTTGCCACAGTTAAAACAAATGATGCAAAAAAATGTGTAACGATCAGACCTACATCTTTTGAACCATGCGAAAGTTCTGGTGGAACTGCAACAATTGAAAAAGGAGAGGCTGGTGAAGAATTTTCTAATACAAAATTTATTAAGAGAGAAGAAATTAAATCTGACAGACCAGAATTAGGAACTGCAAGAATTGTTGTTTCAGGTGGTAGAGGGATGCAGAGTGGAGATAATTTTAAATTAATAACAGAAGTTGCAGATAAATTAGGTGCAGCTATTGGTGCATCAAGAGCTGCAGTAGATGCAGGTTATATAAGTAACGACCATCAAGTTGGTCAAACTGGAAAAGTTGTTGTACCAGATTTATATATTGCGATTGGAATTTCAGGGGCAATCCAGCATTTAGCTGGAATGAAAGAGAGTAAAGTAATTGTCGCAATCAATAAAGATGGAGAGGCTCCAATATTTAGTGTAGCAGATTATGGCCTTGAAGCTGATCTATTTGAAGCACTTCCACAGTTCATGGAAGAGCTGAACAAATTAAACACTATACAAAAATAATCCTTACAGTTAAAAACTAGTCTATGTCTAGGGAATCGATGGAATATGATGTTGTTATTATTGGTGGTGGGCCATCAGGTTTATCAACAGCAATAAAACTAAAACAATTAGATCCAAATCTAAATGTTTGCTTACTAGAAAAAGCTTCAGAAATAGGTGCACATATTTTAAGTGGTAATGTTTTTGAGACGCGTGCGTTAGATGAATTATTACCTAATTGGAGAGAATTAAATTCACCAATTAAAATCAAAGTATCAAAAGAAAAATTTTTATTTTTAGGAAAAACAAAATCATTAAGCTGGCCAACTTGGTTGCTTCCTGCGGTTCAGCAAAATCATAAAAATTATATTATTAGTTTAGCAAATTTATGTAGATGGCTTGCTGAGCAAGCGGAAAATTTAGGTGTAGAAATATTTCCAGGATTTCCTGCAAGTGAAATTTTATACAACGATGATGGATCTGTAAAAGGAGTTGCTACTCAAGATATGGGCATAGATAAAGAAGGAAATAAAAAAGATAGTTTTGAGCCAGGTATTGAACTATTAGGTAAGGTAACAGTTTTTGCTGAGGGTTGCAGAGGCCATCTTGGAAAGGAATTAATTCAAAAATTTGAATTAAATAAAGGAAAAGATCCACAACAGTATGGAATAGGGTTCAAAGAAATTTGGGAAATTGACGAGAAAACTCACGAAGAAGGTTTAGTAATGCACACAGCTGGATGGCCATTAGATAACAACACTTACGGCGGAAGTTTTATGTATCATGCAGAAAATAAACAGGTTTTTTTAGGTTATGTTATAGGTTTAGATTATAAAAACCCTCATTTATCTCCATACGATGAGTTTCAAAGATTTAAAACTCATCCAGCTATCAGAAAAGTTATAGAAGGTGGAAAAAGAATTTCATACGGTGCAAGAGCTTTAATTGAGGGAGGTTTTCAAAGTTTACCTCAGATGTTTATGCCAGGAGCATTGTTAGTTGGCTGTGATGCGGGAACTTTAAATATGCCAAAAATCAAAGGCTCTCATACAGCTATGAAAAGTGGGATAATAGCTGCTGAAACTATAAATGAGCATTTAAAAGATAACAAAGATTTATCTATATTTGAGCAAAAATTTAAAAATAGTTGGCTTTACAAAGAATTGTTTGAGGCAAGAAATGTCAAACCTAGTTTTAGTTGGGGATTAATATTAGGAATAATATTTACAGGTATAGATCAAATTTTATTTAGAGGAAAAATGCCTTTTACTTTAAAACATAAACATGCAGATCATGAAACCTTAAAACCAGCTAAAGATATGCCAAAAATAAATTATCCAAAATATGACAATGTTTTAACTTTTGATAAAACAAGTTCAGTTTATTTAACAGGTACAAATCATGCAGATAATCAGCCAGTTCACTTAAAACTTAAAGACCCTAATTTACCAATTAATTATACTCTAGAAAAATTTGATGAACCTGCTCAAAGATATTGTCCTGCAGGAGTTTATGAAGTTCAAAAAGAAAATGAAGTAAATAAATTTGTCATCAATTCACAAAACTGTATTCACTGTAAAACTTGTGATATTAAAGAACCATCACAAAATATTATTTGGGTAACTCCTGAGGGTGGAGGTGGACCTAAATATGGAAATATGTAAATTACGATAAATCTATTGCAAACTTTTTTAAAGTTTCAATTGGAACATATTTTAAGGTATTTTGATGAGTTCTTTTCAAGAAAATAGGACAAGCTTTGTCAGCCTCGACAGCTTTTGCATACCAGCTAGCACATAAACACCAACCATCTCCATCCTTTAAACCAGGAAATCCAAATTCTGGGTGAGGGGTAATTAAATCATTACCTGCTTCTTTTAACCATTCTAAACATTCGGTGGTTACTTTTGCACAAACAGTATGTACACCATGATCATTTTCATCTGTGTTACAACAACCGTCTCTAAACCATCCAGTTAATGGATCATTAGAGCATTCTTCTAGATCTTCACCTAGAACATTTTTTTGTTTTTCTTTCATTTAAATCTTAGTAGGATTAGGTTGACCTTTATAAACTTCTTCAGGATCAAATTTTTTTTCATCCTCTAAAAATTTCATTTCAACTTTCCGACCATTTTCAATTGGACCCATTGGAATAGATCGATAAAAACATGATCGATAGCCAACATGGCAACTTGCTCCATCACCAATATCAACGGTTAACCAAATAGAGTCTTGATCGTCATCAATTCTAATTTCTGTAACTTTTTGTGTGAAACCACTTGTCTTACCTTTGTGCCAAATAGCTTTTCTTGATCGACTAAAATAATGAGCCTCTTTAGTCTCTATTGTTTTTTTCAATGCCTCAACATTCATATATCCGTGCATTAGAACATCTTTTGTATGCAAGCAAACTGTAATTACTGGAATAAGGCCATCATTATCAAATTTTGGAGATAAAAGATTTCCTTCCTCAATTTCCTGTACATTTTCTCTTTTTTTGAACATATGTAGTGACTATTTAGCATAAATCTCACTATATTAAATATTTTAAAATTAAGTATTTACTGTATAAAAGGCCGCTATGAAATTAGTAAAAAATACTGACAATAAAATTGTTGAAACAAGCGAAGTTACTGACAAAGAAGCTGAACAAGCTTTCAAAACTATTTTAACTTGGTTGGGTGAAGATCCAAACAGAGAAGGACTTTTAGAAACTCCAAAAAGAGTAATGAAGGCTTACAAAGAGTATTTTGGTGGCTACAAAGTTGATCCAAATAAAATTTTAGATAAAACTTTTGGAGATGTAGATGGATATGATGACATGGTTATTCAAAAGAATATTTCAGTTCAAAGTCATTGTGAACACCATATGGCCCCAATTATTGGAAAAGCTCATGTTGCTTATATTCCAAAAGAAAGAGTTGTAGGCTTAAGTAAACTTGCAAGAGTTGTCGAAGTATTTTCAAAAAGACTGCAAACACAAGAAAGGTTGACAATGCAAATAGCTAAAACTTTGATGGAGTCTTTAGAAGCCAAAGGAGTAGCGGTAACAATAGACTCGACTCATCAATGTATGACTATGAGAGGAATAAAAAAAGAACAAGCAACAACGGTAACAAATTATTATTTAGGTCAATTCAAAGAAGACCTAAGTTATCAAAATAGATATTTAAGATTTATAAGTATACCAAAAGATTAAAGTGTCTGATCAATTCAAAGCATTAATCGTAAGTCAAGAGGGCGAAAATTTTACGAGAGAAGTTAAATCAATTGATAAAAGTTTCTTAAAACATGGTGATGTAACCGTTCAAGTAGATTACTCAGATTTAAATTTTAAAGATGGAATGATTTTAAAAAATGGTGGAAGATTGGTAAAAGAATTTCCTCACATTCCAGGAATAGATTTTGCAGGAAAAGTTTTAGAAAGTGAAAACCCAAAGTTTAAAGTGGGTGATGAAGTCATTTTAACAGGCTTTAGAGTAGGTGAAATTTTTTATGGTGGTTACTCACAAATAGCAAAAGTAAATGCAGATTTTTTAGTAAAAAAACCTGATAGCCTAACAACTAAGCAAGCAATGATTTTAGGAACAGCAGGCTTTACTTCGTTAATGAGTGCTTTTGCAATTCAAGCAAGGGAAAGTATTTTATTAGGTGAAAAAGTTAACGATGTATTAGTAACAGGTGCTACTGGAGGAGTAGGAAGTATAGCCATTATGGCTTTAACAAAATTAGGATATAACGTGACTGCAGTTTCAGGTAAAACTTCTAAGACAGATTACTTAAAATCATTAGGAGCTAAAAACATTGTAAATAGAGCTGAATTTGACAAAGACCCAAGACTTATAGACAAAGGATTATGGGACGGAGTAGTAGATACTGTCGGTGGAAAAATTTTAGCAAATGCAATTGTTCAAACTAAACCTAATGGAATTGTAGCAGTTTGTGGTAATGCAAATAACAACGAGTTAAATACAAGTGTTATACCTTTCATGTTAAGAGGTATTAAGCTTTGGGGCATGGACTCAGCTAATTGTAGCATTAAGAGAAGAGAATTTATTTGGGGTGAAGCTTCAAATTTAATTGACTTTGATTTGTTAGAAAAATCAATCTTAACTGTTGGTTTAGAGGAATTGATAGAAACTTATCCAAAAATTTTAAAAGGTGAAATTTCTGGAAGAGTATTAGTGGATTTAAAAAAATAATGGATTGGGATAAATTAAAAATTTTTCATGCAGTGGCTGAAGCTGGAAGCTTCACAAACGCTACTGTTAATTTAAATCTAAGTCAATCTGCTATAAGTAGACAAATACAATCTTTAGAACAAGATTTAAAAGTTCAATTGTTTGAGAGACATGCTAGAGGACTAACTCTTACTGAAAATGGAGAATATGTTTTTAAAACTGCTCATGAAGTAATTAGTAAACTTAAAGAAGTTGAAACATCATTAGGAGATCAAAAGAACAAACCTACAGGTAAATTAACTATCACTACAGTAAGAAGTTTTGGAACTCATTGGTTAACACCCAGAATTCAAGAATTTATGACCCTGAACCCTGAAATTGAAATAGAATTAGTTTTTGATGATAAAGAATTAGATTTAAGTACTCGACAAGCTGACATTGGAATATTTATGAGAAGACCTAAACAGCTTAATTATATTCAAAAAAAGTTAGTTGATATTAAGTACTATATTTATGGTTCAAGTAAGTATTTAGAGAAAAATGGTATGCCAAAAACTGTAAGTGATTTGAACAAACATAAGTTCATTTCATTTGGAAAAGGTGCACCGTCACCAGTTTATAATCCTGATTGGGCTTTAAAACTTGGAATGCATGATGGAAAAAAAAGAAAAACAATTATGAAGGTGAATAGTGTAATGGGATTATTGCTTGCAGTAGAGTCGGGTGTTGGCTTAGCTGCTTTGCCAGAATATTTAGTAACAGGCTCCTCAAAAGTTATAAAAGTACTACCAAAATCAGAAGGACCAATTACAGAAGCTCATTTCGTCTACCCTCAATCC
>CACKHN010000006.1 GCA_902599995.1 uncultured Pelagibacteraceae bacterium | reverse complement strand
ATAAAAAATTATTTTTTCTTGGCTCAATGGGATGTGGGGTATGTGGTGCATTTCCATTTTTAGCTGGAGAAACAACAACGGTTACTAATATGGGAATTATTTATACATCTTCTCCTATTTTCATAATTTTGATCTCAGCATTATTTTTTAATGAAAAAATAAATTTGCCTAAAATAGCCGGACTAATTACATGTTTAGTTGGCGTTTTTGCAATAATTATAAAAGGTAACTTAGACTTATTATTAAATTTAAATTTTACAATTGGGGATCTTTGGATGTTGGCTGCTGCTGTAGGTTGGGCGCTGTACTCAATTTATCTTTTCTACTGGAAATCTGAATTATCAATTTTTCAAAGATTTACCTTAATCTCTTTTTTCGGTGCATTTAGTTTACTACCTTTCTACATGTTTGAAGAATTTTTTGTAGCCAGAACTGTTTTTAATAAACAATTTTATCTTTGGGTATTATTTGCAGCAATCTCGCCTGGAATTATTGCTTTTACACTCTATACTCAGGCTCAAAAAAGTCTTGGAGCATCTTTAACTGGATTTACACTATATGTTTTTACAATTTATGGAGCAATTTATGGTTATTTTATATTTGAAGAAAAATTAGAGTCTTATCACTATTTAGGCACAGCTTTGGTATTCTTAGGTGTTTACTTGGCTAGAAAAAATTATGAGAATAAGTCGTAGGAATATATTTTTGGAAATAATAATTGGAATTTTAGTTGTTTACTTCTCGATTTTGATTTTACTTTTCATATTTCAGAGAAATTTAATGTATCACCCAAATGAAAATAATTATTATGGCGAAAAATTAGAAGTTGAAATTGAGAAAGTAAAAATTAAAACAAGCGACAACATTAATCTTTTAGGATGGTTTCATAAAAAGAACTTAGAAAATAATAAAACAATTCTCTTTTTTCATGGTAACGCAGGAAATCTAGAGAACAGAATATATAAATTAAATCATTTTAAAGATTTAAAGGTAAATTTTTTGATTATCGCTTGGAGAGGTTTTAGTGGAAATAATGGAAATCCCACTGAAAATAACCTTTATATTGATGGAAAAAGTGCATTGGAGTGGCTAAAAAATAATGGTGTAGATGAGAATAATATTATCATTTATGGCGAGTCACTTGGAACCGGAATAGCAACTGAGATTGCTCAAAAAGGGAATTTTGCAGGATTGATACTAGAGACACCTTTTACCTCTATGGTAGAAGCTGCAAAAAACTTTTATCCTTACATTCCTGTCGGTTTACTTTTAAAAGATAAATACGAGAACCTAAAAAAAATCAAAAATATTAACATTCCAATTTTGGTGATGCACGGTGAAGCAGATCAAATAGTACCATTCTGGATGGGAAAAAAAATATTTGATTTGGCAAATAATCCAAAATATTCATATTTCACAAAGCATGACGATCATATGATGGACTACGACTCTAATTTAGTTTTAACATTAAATGATTTTCTAAAAAGATTAAATTAAGCCACATTCTAAACAAATATAATTCAAAATCTTTTTAAATACTTTAAAGATGAAAAAAATATATTTATTTATTTTAATATTAGTTTCATTTGAAAACTTAAGCTTATCAAAGGAAAATCTATCCTTAGTTGATAATTTATTTCATATAGATCAGATGGACTCACATGATGAAAACTTTGCTTTATATTTTAAAACACGCGACAAAGCCATTTTGTCAAGAGGAGAAAAAAGTAATTATATTAATGATTATCCTAAAGATCTATTTATTTATAATTATAAAACAAAAAGTTCTTTACCGCTAATATCTCACGAATGGTTTCCAAAAAAAGCTAAATATTTTTTACAGGGGTATGATTTTCCAGTCTTCCCAGATGATTTTGCTTATTACTTATTAAAGGATAATAAAACACTTATAATGATCAGTGCAGTTAAAAGTTTAAGAGCTAACTTTAAATTTGATATCATTGATAAAAAATTAGAAGTTTATCCAACTAATGGAAAGTTTGATTTTATTATATCTTCAATTGCTAAAGACTGTGATCATTATGATTTTGAAGATAATTATAAGTGTAGTTTTTATAAACCTTTAATTTCTAGCTCTTTAATTAACTAATTTGTGTAAAGGCAACAGCAAATTTTTCTGCCTCAAAAATTTGAAGATCATCTTCTTTTTCACCTAAACCAAGAGCTACAATTGGTAGCTTATATTTTTTTGCAACAGCTAGAAGAATTCCACCTTTAGCTGTTCCATCTAATTTTGTCATTACTATCCCTGTAATAGGTATAATTTTATTAAATTCTTCAACCTGATTAAGTACATTTTGTCCAGAGGTAGCATCTAAAATTAAAATTACATCATGTGGAGCCCCAGAGTCGATTTTTTTAGTTACGTTTGCAATTTTTTTATATTCTTCCATCAAATTTTTTTTGTTTTGTAATCTCCCAGCGGTATCAATCAAAACCTGATCAAATTGGTTATTTATCGCCTTCTCTACTGCTTTATAGGCAACCGATGCTGGATCGGATCCTTGTGAGGATTTAGTAAGCGAAACATCAATTTTTTTTGCCCAATTTTCCAACTGTTCAATTGCTGCTGCCCTAAATGTATCAGATGCAGCTAGCATGACTTTATTCCCATTAGCTTTTAATATTTTACTTATTTTACCTATCGTAGTTGTTTTCCCAACTCCGTTTACACCAGATACTAAAGTAGCATTTAGTTTTTCTTTTTTTTTAAAAAAATCAAAATTTTCTAGGGGTTTCATTAACTCAATAATATAATCTTTTAAAATAATATTTATTTCCTCTGTTGGGTCTTTGTTTGGATCAATTTTAGTTTTAGATATAATTTCTCTAATTTCTGATGCAGCAGGTGTACCAACATCTGATTGAATCAAATAATCTTCAATTTTCTCTAATGTTTTGTCATCTATTTCTTTTTTAATGACAATATTTTTTAGCCCTAAAGTAAATTCGGATGCACTTTTTTTAAAACCAGATTTAAATTTATCAAATATTCCCATTAAATTTTTATGTTAATTTCTTTAGCATCTGAGACGGGTCCTTTCATGTGAATATTATTATTTTCATCAATAAGTATTGATAACTTACCAGTAGAAAATTCGATATCTACCTTATTACCTGAAAGTCCATTTCTCATTGCAGCAAAAGCGGTAGCGCAAGCTGCTGTACCACACGCCTTAGTAAGACCTGCTCCTCTCTCCCACACTTTAACTTTAATTAATTCCTTATTAACAATTGTTGCTAAAGTGACATTACATCTTTCTGGAAATAAGGGATGGCGTTCAATTTGTGGTCCAATTTTTTCAATTTCAAAATTTTCATTATTCTCAACAAAAAAAATTATATGTGGATTCCCAACATTTACTGCTGTACCTCCATTATGATGATTATTTTCTAGATCAGTTATTTTAATATTAAGGTTATTAGTATCTAACTCTTTAGAAAGTGGAATTTCATTCCATTTTGTTCTGCCTTTACCAATTTCTGTAGATACTAGTTTGTCTCCCAATATTTTTGATTTTAAATCTCCAGATTGTGTGGTTAGAGTAACTAATGATTTATTATTTTCTTTAGATAACAAATCTGCAACACATCTTGTTCCATTTCCACATGCTCCAGAAATTCCACCATCAGAATTGTAAAACTTTAGAGATGCATCAGAACTGTCATTTTTATTTATCAAAATTAATTGATCACAACCTATAAATTTTCTATCGCAAATTTTAATTATTTGTTCCTTAGTTAAATCTGTAATTTTGTGCCTATTATCTATAATGATAAAATCATTACCTAAACCATCCATTTTAAACGCTTTGATATCCATATATAGATATTTAACTTATTTATTGACTTTTTGAACCTCTATTATAGGTTGTTGCCGTTTCCGCAAAAACATAAACTTTGCGGTGTCTTTGGAAACAAAGAGATCGACACTAGTCAGCGAGGCTTCGCCCACTAGTGCGATTACTGCTGTGTGAAAAAAAATGTTTGAAAACTTAACAAATAAATTTGAAGAAATCTTTTCTTCTCTAAAAAAAACGCCCTCTCTTGATGAAGTTCAAGTTGATGAGGGTTTAAGAGGCATTAGACAAGCACTCTTAGAGGCTGATGTATCTTTAGAAGTTGCAAAAGAATTTATTGAAAAAGTTAAGCCTAAAGCAATTGGTCAAGAAATTATTAGATCAACCTCTCCAGGAGAGATGATAGTCAAAATTGTTTTTGATGAACTTGTAAGTTTATTAGGAGAGTCAAATAGTGATATAAATCTTGACGCAGTACCACCTGTTCCAATGATGATGGTAGGCTTGCAAGGTTCAGGTAAAACCACAACAACAGCAAAACTTGCAAAGTATTTAGAAAACATAAAAAAAAAGAAAGTCATGATGGTCAGTTTAGACATCTATAGACCAGCCGCTCAAGAGCAGCTTAGATCATTGGGTGAGCAAAATAATATTTTGACTTTACCAATTATCGAAGGACAGCAGCCCGCAGATATTTGCAGAAGAGCTATAAGCGCTGCCAATTTAAATGGTTCTGACATAATTCTTTTTGATACTGCCGGTAGAACCCAAATTGACTTACAGATGATGAGTGAAATTAAACAAATTGAAAGTGTAATCAACCCAACAGAGACATTCTTAGTTGCGGACTCGCTAACTGGTCAAGTTGCTGCATCAGTTGCAAAAGAATTTAAAAATACTGTCAATTTATCTGGTATTATTTTAACCAGAGCTGATGGTGACGCCAGGGGTGGTGCAGCTGTTAGTATGAAATATGTTTCAAATGTTCCTATTAAGTTTTTAGGAATAGGAGAAAAAATAGATAATCTTGAAGTCTTTCATCCAGACAGAATAGCTAACAGAATTCTTGGCATGGGAGATATAGTTTCACTGGTAGAAAAAGCTGCCCAAGATCTTGGTGAAGAAAATATAAAAAAAGCTGAGGAAAATTTAAAAAAGGGTCAATTTTCAATGCAAGATTATTTAGCCCAATTAAGACAAATGAAAAAAATGGGAGGTATTGAAGGAATAATGTCATTTATGCCAGGTGTTTCAAAAATTAAATCTCAGATGGATTCAGCTGGAATTGATGAAAGTATTATAACTACAAATGAAGCTATTATTTTGTCTATGACAAAAAAAGAAAGAGAAAACCCAAAAATAATTGACGGTTCTAGAAAAAAAAGAATTGCTAATGGCTCCGGAACGAATCCAGCCACTATCAATAAATTGTTAAAACAATTTAAAATGATGTCTGAAATGATGAAAAAGATGTCCAAAGGAAATATGAAAGGTATGTCTGATAAAGGAATACCTCCAGAGCTATTTAATCAATTAAAGTAAAAAGGAGAACACATGTTAAAACTTAGATTATCAAGAGGAGGAACAAAAAAACGTCCAGTCTACAAAGTTGTAGTAGCAGATAGTCGTTTTGCAAGAGATGGAAGATTTATTGAGAAAGTTGGATTTTTTAATCCTCTTTTGCCTAAAGATAAAAAAGAAAGAGTAGGTCTTGAAGCGGAAAGAATTAAGTATTGGTTGGGTCAAGGAGCAAAACCAACAACCAGAGTTGCTAGAATATTAGGAGAAAATGAACTAATGCCTATGCCTGCAAATGGCAATAATCCTAATAAAGCTATTCCAAAAAAAGAGAGAAATAAAAAAGAAGAAAACAAAGCAGAAGCTCCTAAAGCAGAGACAGCTCCTAAAGCAGAGACAGCTCCTAAAGCAGAGACAGCTCCTAAAGAAGAAGCTCCTAAAGCAGAGACAGCTCCTAAAGAAGAAAAAAAATAGTTTAAAAATTATTTATGTGGCAAGCTAAAGTGTTTACCCTTTATCCAGAAGTTTTTCCTGGTCCTTTGTCTAAAGGAATTTATGGAAAGGCGATGTCTAAAGGTCTATGGGGTTTAAAAATTGTTAATATTAGAGATGCTGCTGAAGATAAACATAAAACTGTAGATGATACTCCTTATGGAGGAGGATCAGGAATGTTATTAAAACCAGACGTTCTTGCTAAATCAATAGATCAAAATAAAATTGAAGGTGAAAAAATTTTATATTTATCACCGAGGGGAAAAAGATTTGATCAAAATTATGCTAAACAATTAGCCAAAGAAAAATCTTTGTCACTTATTTGTGGACATTTTGAAGGAGTTGATGAAAGAGTGCTGTCGACAAGAAATATTGAAGAAATTAGTATCGGAGACTATGTTTTGTCTGGAGGTGAAATTGCTTCCTATGTTGTTATAGATAGTGTGCTCAGGCTTTTGCCAGGCGTATTAGGAAATGAAAACTCTAAGATTGATGAAACTTTTGAAAATGGTCTTTTAGAGTATCCGCAATACACAAAACCTCAAATTTGGGAGAAAAAATCAGTTCCAGATGTATTATTATCAGGTGATCATAATAAAATTAAAGACTGGCGTTTATCCCAATCAGAGGCTATAACACGCGACCGAAGACCAGATTTATGGGAAAAATATAAGAAAAATTAACTTGATAACTGCACAGATGAAAACAATTGAAGAAATAAATCAGCATACCATAAAAAAAATTCTATCAGAGAAGAAAATTCCAGATTTTTTCCCAGGGGATGTTGTAAAAGTTGGGGTAAGAATTACAGAGGGAAAAAAAGAGAGAATTCAGTATTTTGAAGGTGTTTGCATAGCAAAAAAAAGTAGAGACTTAAATTCTTCCTTTACAGTAAGAAAGATTTCATTTGGCGAGGGTGTTGAGAGAACATTTCCATTGTATGGTACCTTGATAGACTCAATTAAAGTTATTAGGTCAGGTAAAGTTAGAAGAGCTAAATTATATTATCTTAGAGACAGGACAGGTAAATCAGCAAGAATTGCAGAAAAAATTAGAAAAAAAATTGGTATTGATGTCGATGTCAAACCTGAAACAGTCACAGAGGAGAATGTTGTTCCAGTGATTGAGACCTCAGCAGTTGAGGGCTCAAAAGAGGAAGTAAACAAAGTAGTAGAAGAAAAAAAAGAAAAATCAAAATCAGATAACACTTCAGAAAATAAATAATTTCTTTAATGGCTAAAACCCTTTACGATAAATTATGGAATGATCACTTAGTTGATCAACAACAGGATGGGACATCTTTAATTTTTGTGGGAAGACACTTAGTTCATGAGGTTACAAGTCCCCAGGCTTTCGAAGGTTTAAGAAATTCTAAAAGAACCGTGAGACATCCAAATTTAACCTTAGCAGTTGCAGATCATAACGTACCTACAACAGACAGATCAAAAGGAATTTCAGATCAAGAGTCTAAAATACAAGTGGATACTTTAGCTGCTAATTGTAAAGAGTTTGGTATTCAACTTTTTGGAATGGACGATAAAAGACAAGGTATCGTTCACATAATAGGACCGGAGCAAGGATTTACACAGCCTGGAACGGTAATAGTTTGTGGAGACAGTCATACAGCAACACATGGTGCATTTGGAGCATTGGCATTTGGTATAGGAACATCCGAAGTTGAGCATGTTTTAGCTACACAAACGCTTGTTCAAAAAAAAGGGAAAAATTTTAGAATAAATGTTAACGGACAGCTTCCATTAGGTGTCACTTCTAAAGATGTAATTTTACAAATTATTGGAAAAATTGGTACGGCGGGTGGGACAGGTTATATTTTAGAGTATGCAGGTGATGTAATTAAATCACTTACAGTTGAGCAAAGAATGACCATTTGCAATATGACGATAGAGGCCGGAGCAAGAGCTGGTTTAATAGCCCCAGATGAAAAAATTTTTGAATATTTAAAAGGTAAGCCTATGTCACCAAAAGGTGACCTTTGGGACAAAGCATTAGATGAGTGGAAAAAGCTGAAGTCCGACGATGACGCAGTTTTTGATAAAGAGATAAATATCAATGGAAGTCAAATCCTACCAATGATAACTTGGGGAACCTCACCAGAGGATGTAATTACAATAGATCAAAAAGTTCCAAACCCAAAAAATGAAACTGATGAAGATAAAAAAAATTCTATAGAGAGATCACTAAAATATATGGGTTTAAAGCCTGATATGGCTGCTACAGATATTAAGATCGATAAAGTTTTCATAGGAAGTTGCACAAATGGAAGAATTGAGGATTTAAGAGAGGCAGCTAAAATTTTAAAAGATAAAAAAATTTCTACGCATGTTGAGGCGATGGTGGTTCCGGGATCAGGCCTTGTTAAAGAACAAGCAGAACAAGAAGGATTAGATAAAATCTTTATACAATCAGGATTTGATTGGAGAGAGCCAGGTTGTTCAATGTGTTTGGCAATGAATGCAGATAAACTTAAACCAGAAGAGAGATGTGCCTCTACATCAAATCGAAATTTTGAGGGAAGACAAGGAAGAGGTGGCAGAACCCACCTCGTGAGTCCGGGTATGGCTGCAGCAGCAGCAATTTCAGGTAACTTGGAAGATGTCAGAAAGTTTCAAGATTAATGCAAAAATTTAGTACATTAAAAAGTATACCTGCATACTTATCGACAGCTAATGTTGATACTGACATGATAATTCCTAAGCAGTTCTTAAAAACTATTAAAAGAACAGGTCTCGGCAAAAATTTATTTTTTGAGATGAGATACGATGATCAAGGTAATGAGGTAACAGATTTTGTGTTAAATAGAGATCCTTACAATAATTCTAAAATATTAATAGCAGGAAAGAACTTTGGTTGTGGCTCGTCTCGTGAGCATGCACCTTGGGCGCTTTTAGATTTTGGAATAACCTGCGTTATAAGTTCAAGTTTTGCAGATATATTTCACAATAATTGTTTTAAGAATGGTATACTACCAATAACCATTGAAGATGAAAAAATAAAAGAATTATCTGAGTATGCGGATAGAAAAGAAGAAATTTCTATTGATCTAATCGAGCAAAAAGTTTTTTATGGGAATAATGAGATCACCTTTACGGTCGATCCTTTTAAAAAAAAATGCTTACTAGAGGGGTTAGACGAAATAGCTTTATCTCTAAAGAAATCAGATAAAATTAAAAGTTTTGAGAAAAATTTAAAATCCCAAAAGCCCTGGATCTTTAATGATTAAGGTAAAAAAAAGAAAAATTCTTTTACTACCAGGAGACGGAATAGGTCCCGAAGTTATTGGTGAAGTTAAAAAAATTATTAAATGGTTTAATACAAATAAATCATTAGATTTTGAAATTGATGAAGATCTTGCTGGGGGGTGTTCATACGATAAACATGGAACACCAATAACAGATGAAGTTTTTTACAAAGCATTGGAGAGTGAAGTTGTGATGTTAGGCGCGGTAGGTGGGCCTAAATGGGATGATGTTGAATTTTCAAAAAAACCTGAAAGAGCATTATTAAAACTAAGAAAAGAATTAAAACTATTCGCAAATTTACGACCCGCAATATGCTTTGAACAACTTGTTAGTGCCTCTACTTTAAAACCAGATATAGTTTCAGGACTTGATATAATGATTGTAAGGGAACTAACTGGTGGAATATACTTTGGAGAACCCAGAGGAATTAAACCAATTGAAAACGGAGAAAGAAAAGGAATTAACACACATACATATACAACAAGTGAAATTACAAGAGTTGCACGTGTTGCCTTTGATCTTGCTAGAAAAAGGTCTAATAAAGTTACATCTTGTGAAAAATCGAATGTGATGGAAGCTGGACAATTATGGAAGGAAGAAGTGCAAGAACTTCATGATAAAGAATTTAAAGATGTGGAATTAAGCCATATGCTTGCTGACAATTGTGCGATGCAGTTACTAAGAAATCCCAAACAGTTTGATGTAATTGTTACTGATAATTTATTTGGTGATATACTGTCAGATCAGGCCTCAATGCTTACAGGGTCTCTAGGGTTATTACCTTCTGCATCTTTAGGAGCAAAAAATAAAGATGGAGAAATGAGAGCGATGTACGAACCTATTCACGGTTCAGCACCTGATATTGCAGGAAAATCTATAGCAAACCCTATTGCTTCTATTTTAAGTTTTGCTATGGCCCTAAGATACTCATTAGATTTAGATAGTGAAGCAGATGCATTAGAAAAAGCTGTGCAGCAGGTCTTAAATGATGGCTTAAGAACTAAAGATATTCTTTCAGATGGAATGAAAGAGACTTCAACCTCAGCAATGGGCGATGCGATAATTTCAAAATTGCAATAAATCTATAATTATTCTAAAGTTTTAAAATGCCAAGTTATACAGCACCAGTTAAAGATATGATGTTTCTCTTTGATAAGTTAAGAGATAACAAAAACTATAACGAATTAGAAAAGTATAATGATGTTAGTTCAGAGTTAGTTAAAGATATTTTAGAAGAGGCAGCTAAGATAAATCAAAATTTAATTTTGCCTTTAGCTAAAATAGGAGATGAACATCCTGCAGTTTTGGAAAATGGTATAGTTAGAACTCCCCCAGGTTATAAGGAGGCATACAAAAAATATATAGAAGATGGATGGACCTCATTATCTTGTGATCCAAAATATGGTGGTCAAGGAATGCCAAGAACTGTTAGTGCTTTTTTTGATGAAATGATATCATCAGCCAGTTTAGCTTTTAAACTATATAGTGAATTAACACTGGGTGCCTACAATTGTATTCATCATCATGCTTCAGATGAAATTAAAGATAAGTATCTTCCTAAAATGGTAGAAGGTAAGTGGAGCGGCACTATGTGTTTAACTGAGCCAATATGTGGAACAGATTTAGGTTTACTTAAAACAAAAGCGGTGGAACAACCTGATGGGACATATAAACTTACAGGTCAAAAAATATTTATTACATCAGGTGATCATGACTTAACAGAAAATATAATTCATTTAGTTATTGCAAGAGCTACAGACTCACCTAAGGGTACTAAAGGAATAAGTTTATTTTTAGTTCCAAAATTTATATTAAAAGATGATGGAACAATAGGTCCTAGAAATGGGATATCCACAGGGTCGATAGAAACAAAAATGGGTATCAAAGGTTCCGCAACTTGCGTTTTAAATTTTGATGATGCAACTGGAATTATGATTGGTCCTAAAAATAAAGGATTAAGTCAAATGTTCACAATGATGAATTTGGAGAGAATAGTTGTTGGTATCCAAGGATTAGGAATTTCTGAAATTGCTTATCAAAATTCGTTAAGCTATGCAAAAGAAAGAAAACAAGGAAAAAGTAACAATAGCAAATCACAAAATGGAAATGCAGATTCTATTATTGAGCACGCAGACATTAAAAGAACCTTATTAAATATGAAATCAATAATTGAGGGAGAAAGGGCATTATGTTTTTGGCTATCACAACAAACGGAGGTTAGCTTAAATCATAATGATCAAAAAATTAGACAAGAAGCATCAGATATGGTGTCATTAATGACACCAGTTGTAAAATCTTTATATTCAGATTTAGGAATGGAAATTACAAGTGATGCAATGCAAATCCATGGTGGATATGGATACACAAAAGATCAAGGAATTGAACAATTATATAGAGACAATCGAATTACTCCAATTTATGAGGGTACAAATTCGGTCCAAGCAGCAGACTTAGTATTTAGAAAATTATCTAATAAAAATGGAAACATAGTTAATAGATTTTTAGATATGGTAAAAGCTGAGAGCGAAGGCAAGAATGGAAAAGTCAAATCTTTTTCGAAGGAATTGGGTCATTACTTAGAAATTTTATACAAATTTTCAGACTGGATTATTGATAAAAATAAATTTGAAAAAGATGACGTAAGTGCAGCAGCAAATGATTATCTAAAAGCGCTTGGATATGTTTCCATAGCATATTCTTGGATTAAAGTTCTAGATGTGAGTTTTAATGATTATGAGGCAAATAAAGACTTTTACACAGACAAAATTAATACAGCTAAATTTTATTTTGAGAAAGTTCTTCCTAGAGCAGAGTATCATTATAAATCTGCTATATCTGGAAGCTCAAATATAATGAAATTTAATTTTATTTAGGAATGAATCATTACGATATTAATCTGGAGAAAAATAATGCTAACCACGTTCCTTTAACACCTCTTACATTTTTAAAAAGAGCAAAAGAAATTTATCCTAATTATGAGGCAATTGTATATGAAGACAGAAGTTATACTTGGAGTAGGGTCTATAAAAGAGTAGTAAAATTTGCAAGTGCGCTATCAAAAATTGGAATTAAAAAAGGTGATACTGTTTCATTTCTAGCATTTAATACACCAGAAATATTTGAAGCACATTATTCTGTTCCAATGACCGGGGCAGTTTTGAATACGATTAATATTAGGTTAGATGCGAATACTATTTCATATATTTTAAATCATAGCGATGCCAAGGTATTAGTTGTTGATAGACAATTGCATGTAGAGGTGAAAAAAGCTTTAAACAATCTTGATAAGCAAATAACAATTATAGATATTAATGATAAAAATGCCGATCAATCAAAATGTGAAAAAATTGGTGAGCTAGAATATGAAAATTTTCTAAACAGTGGAGATGAAAATTTTAATTGGCAAATGCCAGATGATGAATGGGAGTCCATTTCGTTAAGTTATACTTCCGGTACAACAGGAAATCCAAAAGGTGTAGTTTATCATCATAGAGGTGCTTATTTAATGTCTACAGGAAGCTCTGTTGCGTGGAATATGCCTAATCGTTTAAATTTTTTGACAGTTGTCCCGATGTTTCATTGTAACGGATGGTGCTACCCTTGGACAGTCCCAATGTTGAATGGAAGGACTATTTGTTTAAGAAACATAGACATTAAAAAAATATTTGAATTAATCGATAAATATGGTGTAACCCATTTTGGCGGAGCACCTATTGTCTTAAATATGATTACAGGAGCACCAGAAGCCGATAGAAAAAAAATAAAACATAAAGTTTACGTTTTAACTGCTGGAGCGCCTCCACCCAGCGTAATATTTAAGAAGATGAGAGCTCTTGGCTTTGAGGTAATGCATGTTTATGGCTTAACAGAAACTTATGGACATGTTACCCAATGTGCCTGGAACGATGAATGGAATGAACTTGATGAAGATAAACAGAATGAAATTAAAGCAAGACAAGGAGTAAGGTATCCTAATACTGAGGGTGTAACTGTTTTAGATCCTGAAACTATGAAAGAAGTTCCCAAAGATGGAAAAACTATCGGTGAAATAATGATAAAAGGGAATGTGGTGATGAAAGGATATTTTAAAGATAAAGAGGCTACAGATAAAGCAATGAAAGGTGGATGGTTTCATACAGGAGATTTAGCTGTTATGCATCCAGACGGATATGTAAAAATACAAGATAGATCCAAAGATATAATTATTTCTGGAGGGGAAAATATATCGTCAATTGAAATAGAAAATACTCTCTCTAAACATCCTTCAGTTTCTATAGCAGCTGTTGTTGCTAAGCCTGATCAAAAATGGGGTGAAGTACCATGTGCTTTTATTGAAATGGTCAAAGATAAAACTGCCAGTGAAAAAGAATTAATTGATTTTTGTAAAGAAACATTAGCTGGCTTCAAAGTTCCAAAAAAAGTTATTTTCTGTGAGTTACCAAAAACTTCTACAGGAAAAATACAAAAGTTTGAATTACGAAAGCAATTCTAGGTAATTATTTGATTTTTCAAGTTGAAAACAAAAATGTTCATGCATCAGATGCAGGGAAAGGTATTGACCCCAAAAAACAAACAATAGTGTTTTTGCATGGAAGTGGGATGTCTCATATTGTTTGGTCTTTAACAGAGCAATTTTTTTCAAATCAGAATTTCAACGTCTTATCAATAGATTTGCCTGGTCATGGAAATTCTGATGGACCCTCATTAAATACTATAGAAATAATTTCAGAATGGTTAGAAAAAGCATTTGATCGGCTAAATTTAAGGGATTTAGTATTAGTTGGACATTCTCAGGGCTGTCTAGAAATTTTAGAGTATGCTCATAAGTATCAGACTAGAATTAAAAGATTAGTTTTTGTTGGGGGCTCTTGTAGAATGCCAGTTCATCCTGACTTGATAGAGTTAGCAAAAAATGGTGACTCCAACGCCCTCAAACTAATGATGAAGTGGGGTTATGAAGGTTCAAAAAAATTTATTGGTGGCAATCCAATTGAAAGGATAATTCAATCACCTAGAGATATAAGTGAAATACTGGCTGTAGATCTTGTTGCGTGCAATAATTATTCCAATGGCTCAGATGCAGCGCAGTCAATAAATTGTCCATCTATGTTTATATTTGGTGCTTTAGACAAGATGGTAAATCTTGAAGCTGGAAAAAAATTTTCCAATTTAGTTAAAAATTCGACAACCCATGTAATTGAAGGTTGTGGCCATATGATTATGATTGAAAAAGCATTTGAAATGAGAGAAAAGGTCCTAGAATTTTTACAAAAATGAAAAACTTTTCTATTGCAAAATCAAGGAGACTTAGAAGTACACCCTATACTGATAGAATAGAAGCTCATGGTGTGAGCAGTTATACTGTTTATAATCATATGCTGCTTCCAGCCTCATTTAAATCTTTAGAAAGCGATTACCATCATCTAAAAAAATATGTTCAGGTTTGGGATGTTGCTGCAGAAAGACAAGTTGAAATATCAGGAAAAGACGCATCAAAATTGGTTCAGTTAATGACATGTAGAGATTTATCTAATTCAAAAGTAGGCAAATGTTATTATGCTCCTTTAATTGACGACCAAGGTCTTTTGGTTAATGATCCTATAATCAATAAACTTGCAGAAGATAAATGGTGGTTATCAATAGCAGATTCTGATGTTATATTTTTTGCAAAAGGACTTGCAGCTGGAAATAAATTTGAAGTTGAAATAAGCGAACCAAATGTAAATATTTTAGCTGTACAAGGACCTCTAGCAGATGACCTAATGTCAAAGTTATTTGGCGAAGAGATTAGAAAATTAAAATTTTTTAATTTTAATTATTTTGAATTTAAAGGTCAGAAATATTTCACAGCAAGATCTGGTTGGTCAAAGCAAGGTGGATTTGAAGTATATGTCGAAAATGATACTGCAGGTAAGGATTTGTATGATTATCTGTTTGAAGTTGGAAAAGAATTTAATGTTAAGCCAGGTTGCCCAAATTTAATAGAGAGAATTGAAGGTAATTTGTTATCTTATGGAAATGATTTTGACAATAGAGACAATCCATTCGAAGCAAATTTTGATAAATTTATCAATATAGACAGTGATGTTAAATTTTTAGGAAAAGAAAAACTTAAAAAAATAAAAGAAAAAGGAATAACTAGAAAACTGATGGGTGTAAAAATTGAACACAATAAAATCGATATGTACTGTGAAAAGACATTATTTACTGATAGCAAAGAAATTGTTGGATATGTTAGATCGGCAACATATTCACCTACCTTTAACAAGGTTGTAGGAATTGCAATGATAAATAAACCTTACTGGAATACAAAAAATCAGTTTAATATAGAAATAAATGAAAAAATATATGTGGGTACAGTTTGTGAATTACCCTTTATTTAGAAGTAAAAGTCATTCGGTATTATGAATATAGCAATTGTTGGCGCAACAGGAAATGTTGGAAGAAAAATTATAGAAATTTTTGAAAAAAAACGATTAAATATTGAAAATCTTTTCTTAATAGCTTCAAAAAACAGTGAAGGAAAAAAGATAAATTATAATGGAAAAGAGCATACAGTAACTGATCTTGAAAAATTTGATTTTTCAAATGTTAAAATTGCTTTTTTTGCTGCAGGAAGCTCAATTGCTGAAAAATGGGCACTTGCTGCTGCTGAAAAAACTATTGTTATCGATAATTCAAAATATTTTAGAAAAGATCCTGATATTCCGTTAATTGTTCCGGAAGTAAATCCAAAAAAACTTGCTGATGTAAAAAATAAAAATATTATTGCTAACGCTAATTGTTCAGTAATTCCGGTTGTTGTAGCTTTGAAACCGTTACATGATTTGTATAATATCAATCGTATAGTTGCATCCACGTATCAGTCAGTGTCAGGCGCAGGTAAAAGTGCTATGGATGAGCTATTATCACAAACTAAGGATTATTTTCAAAATAAAGAAATAGCATCAAAAAATTTTACTAAGCAGATTGCTTTTAATGCAATTCCTCACATTGATAGCTTTTTAGAAAACGGTTACACAAAAGAAGAACAAAAAACTACAGATGAAATAAAAAAAATTTTAGATAAAAAAATCAAAGTAACTTCAACTTGTGTAAGAATACCTGTTCTTGTTTCACATTGTATAAGTACAAATGTAGAATTTAATAAAAAATGTGATCTGAACGAAATAAAAAAAGTTTTATCTAGTTCTCCTGGATGTAAAGTTGTCGATGATCGAGAAGACGGTGGTTATATTACGCCAATCGAGGCAGAGGATAAATTTGAAACTTTTATTTCAAGAATAAGATTGGATGAGTCTAGAGAAAATACTATAAATTTATGGATTGTGTCAGATAATTTAGTTAAAGGGGCGGCATTGAATGCAGTTCAAATTGCTGAAAGTTTAATTAAGAATGATTTTTATGGAAGATAAAAAACCATTGTCACCACACATACAAATTTATAGTTGGCATATTTCATCTTTAGTATCTATTTCCCACCGTATAACTGGAATTATTAATATTATTGCTATTTGTTTTATTTGTCTTTGGTCCTCATTATTAATTTTGGGTGACAGTAACTATAATACAATAAACTTTTTTTTAAGTTCAATTTTTGGGAAATTTATTACTTTGGGCATTGTTTGGACATTTAGTTTTCAAATATTAAGTGAGATAAGACATCTTATTATGGATATGGGTTATGGATTTGAGTTGCAAACAACAAGACTCACTGGACTATTAGTTATTTTTGGCTCTTTTGCTTTAACAGTTGCAATATATTTAATTGGTAAAAATTTTTTTTAATATGAACGTTTCAACAAAAAAATGGATTTTTATAAAGTTATCTTCCATAATCTTAATCCCACTCATGCTGTGGTTTATAATTAATTTTGTATCTATATATGATCAGACATATTCAGAGGTGTTAAGTTTTTTTACTAGTAAATTAAATAAGTTTTTATTCAGTCTATTTATTATTTTTGCTTTCTTTTTCTCATCTTTAACCATAAGTGAGGTTTTTGAAGACTATATTGGTAATGAAAAAACCAAAAATGTCGCAAACAGACTGCTGTATATTTCTGCTATAAGCATTTCATTTTTAACAATAATAATTATATTTAATCTTAAATAATGAGCGCTTACAATATTATAGATCATGAGTATGACGTAGTTGTTCTTGGAGCAGGAGGATCAGGCCTGAGAGCTGCGGTTGGCTTAAGTGAAGCTGGTTTAAAAACTGCTTGTATCTCAAAAGTTTTTCCTACTAGAAGTCACACGTCAGCTGCCCAAGGTGGTATTTCAGCTGCTTTGGGAAATATGGGTGAGGATGACTGGAGATGGCACATGTATGACACTGTAAAGGGTGCTGATTGGCTTGGGGATCAGGATAGTATTGAATATTTATGTAAAGAAGCGCCCAAAGCCGTTTTAGAATTAGAAAAATATGGAGTTCCTTTTAGTAGAACTGAAGAGGGAAAAATTTATCAAAGACCATTTGGTGGAATGACAAAAAATTATGGAAATGGAATTGTTCAAAGAACTTGTGCTGCAGCAGATAGAACAGGTCACGCGATATTACACACTCTTTATGGGCAGGCCCTTAAACATAATACAGAATTTTTTATCGAGTATTTTGCTTTAGATTTGTTAATGAAAGATGGTGAATGCAAGGGATTAATAGCTTGGAATTTAAATGATGGAACAATTCATAGGTTTAGAGCACATATGGTAATTATTGCAACAGGTGGATATGGTAAAGTATATTATTCTGCAACATCTGCACATACGTGTACTGGAGATGGAAATGCGATGGTTTTGAGAGCAGGACTACCTTTGCAAGATATGGAATTCGTTCAGTTTCATCCAACAGGTATTTACGGGCATGGTACATTAATTTCTGAGGGTGTTAGAGGCGAAGGAGGATATTTAGTCAACTCCAAAGGTGAAAGATTTATGGAAAGATATGCCCCTAATGCTAAAGACTTGGCCTCTAGAGATGTGGTAAGTAGATCAATGTCTATCGAAATAAACGAAGGTAGAGGAGTAGGAAAAGAACAAGATCATGTGCATTTACACTTAAGTCATTTAGACAAAAGTGTGATAGAAGACAGATTGCCAGGTATCACAGAGGCTGCAAGATTATTTGCTAACGTAGATGTAACGAAAGAACCAATTCCTGTGGTTCCAACTGTACATTACAACATGGGTGGCATTCCAACCAATTATAAAGCAGAAGTTTTAACGGTAAATGGATCAGAAAAAACTGTTCCAGGTTTGATGGCAATAGGAGAAGCTGCATGTGTATCAGTTCATGGAGCAAATAGACTTGGTTCAAATTCTTTAATTGATCTTGTTGTATTTGGAAGAGCAGCAGCAAAAAGAGCTGCTGAGTTAATAAAACCAAGATCTCCACATGAAGAAATTCCTGAAAGTGAAACTCAAAAATGTTTGGATAGATTTGATAAACTTAGAAATGCACAAGGCGAAAATAGTACAGCAGAGCTGAGGCTAGCTATGCAAAAAACAATGCAATCTAAGTGTGCAGTTTTCAGAACAGAAAAGAATTTAAAAGAAGGAGTTAACGAAATTAGAAAAACGTATGATGGTATGGACTCAATATCAGTAAAAGATAGGTCCTTAGTTTTTAATACTGATCTTGTTGAAACTCTTGAATTGGATAATTTAATCAGACAAGCTGTAACAACAGTTGACTCTGCTTATCACAGAAAGGAAAGTAGAGGTGCGCATGCTAGAGAGGATTATCCAAAAAGAGATGATCAAAAATTCATGCAACATACACTCGCTTGGTGTGATGGAAAAAGCTCTAAAATTTCTTATAGACCAGTTCATAATTCAACTTTGACTAATGATGTTCAATATTTTCCTCCACAGGAAAGAGTTTACTAAATGGTACAGCTAAATTTACCTCAAAATTCTAAGGTAAATAAGGGAAAATATTACAAAGATAAAACCGGATCAAAAAATATTCGTAAAGTTAATGTTTATAGATGGGACCCCTCCACTGAGGAAAATCCAAGAATTGATACTTATGAAGTTGATATGGATAACTGTCCATCAAAAGTTTTAGATGTGCTAAATAAAATTAAAAACGAAATAGACCCAACATTAGCCTACAGAAGATCTTGTGCTCATGGAGTTTGTGGTTCTTGTGCAATGAATATGGGTGGTAAAAATGGTCTTGCTTGCACTACTCCACATTCACAAATTGATGGAGATATAGATATTTATCCATTGCCACATCTTAAAGTTAAAAGAGATTTGATTGGAGATTTGGATGGACTTTATAAACAGTACGAGTCAATTGAGCCTTGGTTAAAAAATAATTCATCTAAAGAAACAAAAGAAATTTTTCAATCTAAAGAAGATAGAGCAAAACTAGATGGTGCATATGAGTGCATTATGTGTGCATGTTGTTCGACTTCGTGTCCTAGTTATTGGTGGAATGGAGATAAATATTTAGGACCTGCAGTACTTTTACAAGCTTATAGATGGATTGTTGATAGTAGAGATGATGAAAGAAAAGCTAGATTAAAAAAAGTTGCCGACGAACTTAAACTTTATAGATGTCATACTATTCTAAATTGTACCAGCGCATGTCCCAAAGGACTAAATCCAGCAAAAGCAATTGCTGAAATCAAAAAAATGTTAGCTACAGCTAATGTTTAAATAGACTAATAACAATTTTTGTTTTAAAAGATCCTACTCATGAGGTTAATTGAACACTACGTTGGTGGCAAATTGTTTTCAGGCTCTTCTGATCGAAAAGGTAAAGTTTTTAATCCAGCTACAGGGGAACAAGAGTCTGAGGTAAAGTTAGCATCAAAATCTGATTTGAACCAAGCAGTAGAGATTGCTAAAAAGGCTTTTGAAACATGGTCTTTAAAACCTCCCCTTCAAAGGGCAAGAGTGATGTTTAAGTTCAAAGAATTAATTGAAAAGAATTCTGAAGAACTAACAAAATTAATTGTCTCTGAACATGGAAAAGTTTTTGAAGATGCAAGAGGTTCACTTACAAGAGGGCTTGAAGTTGTTGAATTTGCTTGTGGAGTCCCTCATTTATTAAAAGGTGAATTTTCTGAAAATGTTGGAACTAATGTGGATAGTTGGTCGATGAGACAACCTTTAGGAGTAGTTGCAGGTATTACTCCATTTAATTTTCCTGCAATGGTTCCTATGTGGATGTTCCCTATTGGAATAGCGTGTGGAAATACATTTATTTTAAAGCCATCTGAAAAAGATCCTTCATGTTCTATAATGTTAGCTCAGTTACTTTCAGAAGCAGGTCTTCCTGAAGGTGTTTTTAATGTAGTGAATGGTGACAAAGAGTCTGTGGATGCAATACTAGAGAACTCAGATATCAAAGCAGTAAGCTTTGTAGGCTCAACGCCAATCGCAAAATATATTTATGAAAATTCGGCTAAAAATGAAAAAAGAGTTCAGGCTTTAGGCGGAGCAAAGAATCATTTGGTTGTAATGCCAGATTGTGATTTAGATGGAGCAGTTAATGGTTTGATGGGCGCAGCTTATGGTTCTGCGGGCGAAAGATGTATGGCCCAATCTGTTGCAGTTGCAGTGGGTGATATTGGTGATGAACTTGTTTCAAGATTATCTAAAAAAGCTGAAGCGCTTAAAGTTGGTCCAGGTATGGATAAAACTTCTGAAATGGGTCCTTTGGTCACAAAAGAACACCTAGAAAGGGTTAAAGGATATGTTGATTTAGGAGTGGAAGAGGGTGCGAAGTTAGTTGTTGATGGAAGAGATCTCAAACTTCAAGGTTACGAGAATGGATTTTATATAGGTGGATGTTTGTTTGATCATGTCGATAAAGACATGAGAATATATAAAGAGGAAATTTTTGGCCCTGTGTTATCAGTTGTTAGGGTTAAAACTTTTGAAGAGGCTGCAAAATTAATTAATGATCATGAATATGGAAATGGTGTGAGTATTTATACTAGAGATGGAGACGCTGGAAGAACATTTGCTAGCAAAATACAGGTAGGCATGGTAGGTATTAATGTTCCTATACCAGTACCTATGGCCTTTCACAGTTTTGGAGGCTGGAAAAGATCTTTATTTGGAGACAGCGCAATGCATGGCATGGAGGGTATAAAATTTTATACAAAACTCAAAACAATAACTTCAAGATGGCCTTCTGGTATCCGTTCTAATGCGGAATTTGTAATGCCTACAATGAAATAAGAGGAAAATAATGACAAAAATATCTTTAATTGGTGCAGGCCAAATTGGTGGAACCCTTGCTCACTTAATTGGCACAAAAGAGTTAGTAAATGAAGTAGTATTATTTGATGTAGCAAGTGGAATTGCAAAAGGCAAAGCATTAGATATTGCTCAGTCATCATCCGTAGACGGGTTTAATGTAAAATTTTCAGGTACAGATGATTATAAAGATATTAAAGGCTCTGATGTTATTATAATTACAGCAGGAGTTCCTAGAAAACCAGGAATGAGTAGAGATGATCTTCTTGGTATAAATTTAAAAATAATTAAACAAGTGGCTTACGGTGTAAAACAAAATGCACCAAATGCTTTTGTGATATGTATTACCAACCCATTAGACGTTATGGTTATGGCGTTTCAAAAATTTTCTGGTTTACCTGCTAATAAAGTTGTCGGTATGGCAGGAATATTAGATAGTTCTCGATTTAAACTATTTTTATCTCTGGAATTAAACGTTCCAGTTAAAGACATCGAGGCAATGGTGATGGGTGGTCATGGAGATACAATGGTTCCTATGCCAAGGTTTACAAAAGTCTCAGGAACACCTTTGCTTGATTTAGTCAAAGAAGGAAAAATTTCTAAGGAAAGGGTTGAAGAAATAAACCAACGCACAAGAGATGGTGGAGCCGAGATAGTTAAGTATTTAGAAAAAGGTTCTGCGTTTTATGCTCCCGCAGCATCAGGTGTTCAAATGGCTGAGGCATATTTAAAAGATGAAAAAAAATTATTGCCATGTGCAGTCCAATTAAATGGAGAGTACTCAGTAAATAATATATATGCTGGTGTACCCGTAATCATAGGAAAAGGTGGTGTTGAAAAAATTGAGGAAGTAAATTTAGATGAAAATGAGAAAAAAGAGTTTATACATTCAATAGATGCAGTTAAAGCTCTTTGGGAAGCAGCATCAAAAATAGATCCTGATCTCTCTAAATAAAAATGAATATTCACGAGCATCAAGCTAAACAAATATTAAAAAAATATGGTGCAGTAGTCCCAGAAGGAGTATTTGCACTAAATGTTGATGATTTACTTGATAAAGTAAAGTCACTTAAAACTGAAAAATATGTCCTCAAAGCACAAATACATGCTGGTGGAAGAGGAAAAGCTGGAGGTGTAAAAATTTTAAATACAATTGAGGAGTTGGAATTTGCAGCTAAAGGGTTATTTGGAAAAACACTAATAACTCATCAAACTGGCCCAGAGGGAAGAGAAGTAAAAAGATTGTACGTTGAAGAATCTTCAAATATAGAAAAAGAATTTTATTTATCATGCCTAGTAGATAGAGCTAGTTCAAAAATTGCTTTTATATCAAGTGATCAAGGAGGCATGGATATTGAAGAGGTGGCGAGTAAAACGCCAGAAAAAATTATAACTACAAAAGTTGATATTAATGAAGAAATTTCAAACAATGAATGTGAAAAAATTATAAAAATTTTTAATTTAAATAATGATGCAAAAAATCAAGCAATAACTTTAATTAAATCAATTTATAAAATGTTTATTAGTACAGATGCAAATATGGTTGAGGTCAATCCTTTGATTTTAACTAAAGAAGAAAAAATAGTTTGTTTAGATGCAAAAGTAAATTTTGACTCTAATGCATTATTTAGACATCCTGAAATTGTTGAACTTAGAGATCTTAATGAGGAAGACTCAACTGAAATTGAAGCAAGCAAACATGATCTTGCTTATATAAAATTAGATGGAAGTATTGGTTGTATGGTTAATGGAGCAGGATTAGCAATGGCTACTATGGATATAATTAAATTATATGGAAAGGAACCAGCAAATTTTTTAGATGTAGGAGGAGGAGCGTCAAAAGAAAAAGTTTCAGCAGCTTTAAAAATTATTCTTTCAGATAAGAATGTAAAAGGAATTTTGATTAATATTTTTGGGGGAATTATGAGGTGTGATG
Organism: uncultured Pelagibacteraceae bacterium; assembly: GCA_902599995.1. GTDB lineage: Bacteria > Pseudomonadota > Alphaproteobacteria > Pelagibacterales > Pelagibacteraceae > Pelagibacter. Next base: position 74,812 of record CACKHN010000006.1, on the reverse strand, counting down.
TGCTCGCACAAGGAGTGGTAGATGCAGCTAAGGAAATAAATATTAGCGTTCCCTTAGTAGTTAGACTTGCAGGCACAAACTTTAAACAAGGTAAAGAAATTCTTGATAATTCTGGTTTGAAGTTAATATCAGCAGAAAATTTAGATGATGCAGCTAAAAAAATTGTTGAGGCTATAAAATAAATGTCAGTACTAGTAAATAAAGATACAAAAGTAATTTGTCAGGGCTTTACAGGATCACATGGTACTTTTCACTCTGAGCAAGCAATACAGTATGGAACAAATCTAGTAGGTGGGGTAACCCCTAAAAAAGGAGGCCAAAAACATTTAGAAAGGCCAGTTTTCAACACAGTATTGGAGGCAAAAAAAGAAGTTGGCGCTGATGCTACCATGATCTATGTTCCTGCAAAGTTTGCAGCCGCCGCAATCATTGAAGCCATTGATGCATCAATAGATCTAATAGTTTGTATTACAGAAGGTATTCCAGTCCAGGACATGCTTAAAGTAAGACAAAATCTAGCAGACTCAAAAAGCCGTCTTATAGGACCGAATTGCCCTGGAATAATTACACCTGATGAATGTAAAATTGGAATAATGCCAGGAAATATTCATAAAAGAGGTTCAGTTGGGATTGTTTCTAGATCAGGAACACTAACTTACGAGGCAGTTGCTCAAACTACTGAAAATGGCTTAGGTCAATCAACTTGTATTGGTATTGGAGGAGATCCAATCAATGGTACAAATTTTATAGATTGCTTGGATTTATTTTTAAATGATGATGAGACAGAGTCAATATTAATGATTGGAGAAATAGGTGGCACAGCAGAAGAAGAAGCTGCAGAATTTGTCAAAAATCATAAAATCAAGAAACCAATTGTTGGATTTATTGCTGGAATTACTGCTCCACCTGGTCGAAGAATGGGTCACGCTGGTGCCATTATATCTGGTGGTAAAGGTGGGGCACAAGATAAAATAAAAAAAATGGAAGAATGTGGGATTACGGTTGCTGAATCACCCTCAATTATTGGAAAAACATTGTTTAACAAACTGTCTAATTGAAAAATAGTATTAGAAGGATATATTAATTAAAAAAGATGTCTTCATCGAAAAATCTTGAATTTGAAAAAACTTCATTCTTAAATAAGTCTAATAGTGCATTTATTGAACAAATGTATCTTAAATTCATAAATAAAGATCCTGATTTGCCTGAAAGTTGGGCAAATTATTTTGAGAGTATAGGAGAAGAGATAAAAGTTATTGCTTCCGAAATAAATGGACCTTCTTGGGGACCCTCAAAATTAAAAATAGATATTGATGAACTACAAAAAAAAATAGAGATAGATGAAAATAATAAAGTTAATAGTGAAAAAATAGATACATCTGAAAAATTTAATTTCCAATTACTTGCAGACTCAAACAAAGATTCTATCAGTGCTGTTGCACTAATACGTGCTTACAGATTGAGAGGACATTTATTAGCAAATCTAGATCCATTAGAAATGCGAAAATCTGAGTATCTTGATGAATTACATCCTGAATTCTATGGTTTTAAAAAGCAGAATTATGATAAGAAAATTTTTTTAAATGGAGTTATCAATAAAAAATATGCCAATATTAAAGAAATATTAAAATTTTTAAAAAAGACATATTGTGGAAATATTGGTTATGAGTTTATGCATGTTTCAAATCCAGTCGAGAGAAAATGGTTTAGAGACAGAGTAGAGCAAGATCAAAATGCCTTAAATTTTACTCAAAATGGTAAAGAGGCAATACTAAATAAACTTGTACAGGCAGAAGGTTTTGAAAAATTTTTAGCAACTAAATATGTTGGTACAAAAAGATTTGGGCTTGATGGAGGTGAAAGTTTGATACCAGCTCTTGAACAAATAATTAAAATTGGTGGACAAAATCAGATTAAAGAAGTTAAAATTGGAATGTCTCACAGAGGAAGACTTAATGTATTAGCTAATGTTTTACAAAAGGATTATAAAAGAATATTTAATGAATTTGCTGGGGAAATTGTTTCAGACTCAGAGGAAAGTGCAGGAGACGTAAAATATCATCTTGGGGCATCTTCAGACAGAGTATTCGATGGAAATTCTGTTCATGTAGGTTTGACAGATAATCCCTCTCACTTAGAGGCTGTTAATCCAGTAGTTCTAGGACAAACTAGAGCAAAACAATTTTTTCACAACGATAAAGAAAGAAATAAAGTTATACCTATTCTTATTCATGGAGATGCAGCCTTTGCTGGTCAGGGCGTTGTAGCAGAATGTTTTGCTATGTCTGGACTTCCAGGTCATAATACAGGTGGTACCATCCATATTATAGTGAATAATCAGATTGGTTTCACCACTAGTCCAAGATTTGCGAGGTCGTCACCTTACCCATCAGATGTTGCAAAAATGGTTGAGGCTCCAATTCTTCATGTGAATGGAGATGACCCAGAAGCTGTTGTTTATGCGACTAGAATTGCTACTGAGTTTAGATTAAAGTTTAATAGAGATGTTGTAGTTGATTTAATTTGTTATAGAAGATTTGGACATAACGAAGGAGACGAACCTTCATTCACTCAGCCATTGATGTACAAGAAAATTAGATCACATCCAAGTGTTTACAAGATTTATGGAAACAAACTTGTCAATGAAAATTCTATAACTCAAGATCTTTTAGATCAAAATCTAAAAGTATTTAAAGATTTATTAGATGATCAATATAAAAGTGCAAAAGACTATAAACCTAAAATAGAATGGTTTGAAGGTTCATGGTCTAGGTACAAACCCTTAAAAGGCAAAGATAAAAGAGGTGTAACAGGTTTTGATGAAATCAAATTAAAAAAAATTTCAGATAGAATTAATTCTATACCTGCTGAAGTTAGTATCCATAAAACAATTTCTAAAATTTTGCATGTTAGGAAAAATTCAGTTGATAAAGGTTTTGATATTGACTGGTCTACAGCAGAGGCACTTGCTTTTGGATCTTTACTTGAAGAGGGTTTCCCAGTAAGACTGGTTGGTCAGGACTCAGGTAGAGGAACATTTAGTCAAAGACATTCAGTCCTAAGAGATCAGACTGATAATTCAAGATATATTCCATTAAATAATATTTCAAATAAACAAAAAAAATTTGAAGTTGTTGACAGTTTTTTGTCTGAACTTGCTGTGTTGGGGTTTGAGTATGGTTATAGTTTAGTAGAGCCTAATACATTAACTTTGTGGGAAGCTCAATTTGGAGATTTTGCCAATGGTGCACAAGTTGTAATTGATCAATTTATTTCATCAGGTGAAAGAAAGTGGAATAGAGCTTCTGGTTTAGTGATGCTATTACCACATGGTTATGAAGGACAAGGACCAGAACATTCTTCTGCGAGATTAGAAAGATTCTTACAGTTGTGCTCAAATGATAACATGCAAGTATTAAATTGTACATCGCCTGCCAATTATTTTCATGCTTTAAGAAGACAAATGCACAGAGATTTTAGAAAGCCATTGATAATTATGACACCAAAATCTCTATTAAGAAATAAATTTTGTGTTTCGAATTTAAAAGACTTTAATAAAGAAAATACATTTCATAGAGTCTTGTGGGATCATGCAATTGATCCAAAATTAAGTGGGTTTATTAAGCTTAAAGAAAGTTCAAAGATTAAAAAAGTAATTTTATGTTCAGGAAAAGTATATTTTGATCTTTTGGATGCGAGAGAAAAGCTTAAAAAAGATGATGTCGTTATATTTAGAATTGAGCAATTATATCCATTCCCTGCAAAAGCTCTTGTAAACGAGCTAAAACCATATGCAAAAAATGCTAATTTTTTTTGGTGTCAAGAAGAGCCTAAAAATATGGGCGCTTGGTTTTCAGTTAGAGACTATATCCAATGGACATTGGATAGTTTAAAGGCTAAAAATAACAAAATTTCTTATATAGGAAGAAGCCCAGATGCAAGTCCTGCAACAGGATATGCCAAAAGGCATAATTCTCAACAACAAGAAATAATTAATAAGGTTTTTGAATAATTTGTAATGAGTGAAAAAATAGTAGTTCCTGCACTTGGTGAAAGTATAACCGAAGCAACGGTGGCTAAATGGTTAAAAAATACCGGAGATACTGTAGATGCAGACGAACCAATAGTTGAACTTGAAACGGATAAAGTAAATTTGGAAGTTCCTTCTCCAATAAAAGGTGTATTAGCTGAAATTAATTCAAAAGATGGATCAGTAGTAGAAGTGGGAGCTTTATTAGGCACGGTTATAGAAAACGGAAGTGTTGCTAAACCTAGCCCAGCAAAGATTGAGGATGGAAAAAAAAATGAGATTAAACTTAACGAAAATAATGTAATTAAATTAGACCCGATTAAAAAAGAACCTAAAGTTTTTGAGGAAATCTCTCCAAGAGAAGAGCAAAGTGAAAAACCTTTAGTTTTAACCGAGGAAATTGTTGAAGAGTCTCCAACAATAAACAATAGTAAGGGTCAATCATTATCACCCGCTGTTCGAAAAATTGTTGCTGAAAATAAGATAGACTTAGCCACTGTTAAAGGATCTGGAAAAGATGGACGTGTTTTAAAAGGTGACCTAATAAGTATGATGGGTGTAAATCCAAAACCCTCAGAGAGAAAGATTCAATATGGTCAAGAAGAGAGAATTAAGATGACCAGACTTAGACAAACTATTGCAAAAAGATTAAAGCAAGCTCAAGAAAATGCAGCTTTACTAACAACATTCAATGAAGTTGATATGACAAATATTATGGAAATGAGAAAAGAAAATCAGGAAGATTTTCAATTTAGATATAACATTAAACTCGGCTTTATGTCATTTTTTGTAAAAGCATGTGTAGTTGCTCTAAAGAATTTTCCAGCGGTAAATGCTGAAATTGATGGAGACGAAATAGTTTATAAAAATTATTATAATATTAGTTTTGCAGTTGGAACTGATAAAGGGTTAGTTGTACCGGTTTTGAGAAAAGCGGATGAGTTATCTTTTGCTGAAATTGAAAAAAATATTAAGGAAATTTCTGAAAAAGCAAGAGATGGAAAATTGGTAATTGAAGATCTTCAAGGAGGAACATTTACGATAAGTAATGGCGGTGTTTATGGATCTATGCTTTCAACACCAATATTAAATCTTCCACAGTCAGGGGTTTTAGGTATGCATAATATTGTTGAAAGACCAGCAGTGGTGAATGGAGAAATTAAAATAAGACCAATAATGTATTTAGCTTTGTCATATGATCATAGAATTATTGATGGCAAAGAGTCGGTGTCATTTCTTAAAATGATAAAGGAAAATTTAGAAGACCCTAGAAGGTTGTTTTTGGATATTTAGATGGCAGAAAAATTTCAAGCAGTAGTTATTGGTGGTGGACCTGGTGGCTATGTTTGTGCGATCAGACTTTCTCAATTAGGATTAAAAACGGCATGCATTGAGTCTAGAGGCTCATTAGGTGGCACTTGTTTAAACGTTGGATGTATACCCTCTAAGAGTTTATTAAACTTATCTGAAGAATTTCATAAAGTTAAAGGTTTGGCCAATAAAGGAATAGAGGTAGGAGATGTTAAGCTAAACCTTGATAAAATGATGAAAAGTAAAGATAAAGCTGTAACTGTTCTAACAAAAGGTGTTGAATTTTTATTTAAGAAAAACAAGGTAACTTATTTCAAAGGTTATGGCAGTTTCAAATCTAAAAATGAAATTTTAATTAAGGATGATAAAAATAAAGAGACCATTATACAATTTGAAAAAACTATTATAGCAACAGGATCTGTTGCTGTTTCTTTGCCAGGAATTGAAATTGATGAGCAGAAAATAGTTTCTTCGACAGGTGCATTAAAGCTTGAAAAAGTTCCAAATAAAATGGTTGTTGTTGGCGGCGGTTACATTGGATTAGAAATGGGATCAGTTTGGTCAAGACTAGGTTCTGAAGTACAAGTGGTAGAGTTTTTAGATCACATCACCCCAGGAATGGACAAAGAAATATCCTCAGAATTTATGAAAATTCTGAAGAAACAAGGCATAAAGTTTAATATGCAAAATAAAGTTGAAGAAATTAAAAAAAATAAATCTGGAGTAGTAGTATCTACTGTAGATAAAGAGGGAAATAAAAATAATTTTGATTGTGATGTGGTTCTAATTTCTGTTGGTAGGAAGGCAAATACTGAGGGCTTAAATTTAGAAGCTATTGGACTCGAACTGGATGACAGAAAAAGGATCAAAACTGACAAATCTTTTAAAACAAATTTAGAGAATATATATGCAATTGGCGATGTTATATCTGGACCCATGCTTGCTCATAAAGCTGAGGATGAAGGCATTGCTGTTGCTGAAAACATTGCAGGACAATCAGGGCATGTAAATTATGATACTATTCCAGGGGTTGTATATACTACTCCAGAAGTTGCAGCGATTGGAAAAACTGAGGAACAGTTAATAGACTCAAATTTGAAATATAAAGTTGGAAAATTCTCATTTATGGCAAATTCAAGAGCAAAAGCTATTGATGACTCAGAGGGTTTTGTGAAAATTTTAGCTGATGAAAAAACAGATAAAGTATTGGGAGCTCACATAATAGGTCCACATGCAGGCGAGCTGATAGCCGAAATTGGTGTTGCAATGGAATTTGGTGCAAGCTCAGAGGATATTGCACGTACATGTCATGCACACCCAACTTTTTCAGAAGCGGTTAAAGAAGCAGCTTTATCAGTAGATAAAAGAGCAATACACTCTTAATTTTTTTTCATATTATAAAATATGAAATATCCGATTCTATTACCAAATATATTTAATCATCCATTCACATATGAAAGTGATTTAGATTTAAAAATTGGTGAATATGTATTAGTACCTTTTGGTAAAAATAAAAATACTGGGGTAGTTTGGGATAAATTCGAAGATAATGAGCAAAAAGAATTTAAATTAAGAAAAGTTTTTAAGAAATTAAAAGTTAAACCATTAAAAAAAACAACTATCAATTTTTTAAATTGGTTCTCAGAATATAATATTATTCCAAAAGGCATGGCCTTAAAATCGATGCTATTAAGTAACAATGCAATTGAAGATAACATAAAAAATAATTTTAAAGTTTTTGAGAGTAAAATTAAAAATAACTCAATAAAACTCACTGAAGATCAAAAGAAATCTCTGAAGGAAATGGTTGTTTCGAGCAATAAGTTTAGAGTACATGTATTACAAGGTACTACTGGCTCAGGAAAAACTTTTGTTTATTTTGAAGCGTTAAAATCAATAATAAAAAAGGGTTTTCAAGGCTTAATATTGTTACCAGAGATAGGACTAACGGGCCAATTTGAGCAAAAATTTGTTGAATATTTTGGTTTTAATCCAGCTGTCTGGCATTCAGGAATATCTAAAAAGAGAAAAGAAATAATATGGAATGGAATTTCTAATGGAAAAATTCAGGTTATAATTGGAGCAAGGTCATCTTTACTTTTACCATTTAAAAAACTTGGAATAATTTTTGTTGATGAAGAACACGATCAATCATTTAAACAAGATGAAGGGATTACTTATAATGCCCGAGATATGGCAGTAGCCAGAGCATCATTTGAAAATATACCAATAAATCTTATTACTGCAGTTCCATCTGTTGAAACCTATGAAAATATAAAAAAAGGAAAGTATGGTTTATCAAGATTAAATAAGAGATATAAAAATGCTTCTCTTCCCAATTATAAAATTATAAATTTAAACAATTCTAAGATAGAAAAGCAATCCTGGTTATCAAATGAAATTATTAAAAAGGTAAATTCTCATTTAGAAAAAAAGGATCAAGTTTTATTTTTTTTAAACAGACGCGGGTTTTCACCACATGTATTATGCAATAAATGTTATACAAGTTTTTCATGTCCAAATTGTAGTATCAATTTAGTTTACCATAAAAATAAAGACCACCTGCTTTGTCATTACTGTGGTTATAAATCCAATTTAACAAGAGACTGTTCAAAAGGTAAAATTTGTGAATTTATTTTTAGTGGTCCGGGAGTTGAAAGAATATCAGACGAGGTTAAAAGAAAATTCCCAGGTAAGAAAATTGAAATTTTTTCAAGTGATACAATGAATAAAAAAGACTCAATGGACAGGATTGATAAAATTATTAAAAATGAAACTAATATTTTAGTTGGAACCCAATTAATTTCAAAAGGATTTCATTTTCCAAGTTTAAATTGTATTGTAGTTGTTGATATTGATCTTTCATCGCAAGGACATGATCTAAGAGGAGCTGAAAAGAATTTACAACTTTATCACCAACTTTCGGGAAGAGCAGGCAGAACTGGAAAACCAGCTACAGTTTATTTTCAAACATATAATAATGACACAAAAATGATTGATGATATTACAAATAAAAATCCTGATGTTTTTCTTGATAAAGAGTTAGAGATTAGAAAAAAAAATAAACTTCCTCCATTTCAACGATTTATCTCACTTATTCTTACAGGCGAAAATGAGCATAAATTAGAGGCAGAGGCTTTAAGATTTAAAAATTTTATAGATAACAAAATTAAAGGCACAGTATTGGGTCCAGTAAATGCACCCATATATAGATTAAATAGAAAATTTAGAGTTCGATTGTTAATAAGAGGAATAAAGTCCATGAAAGTACAGAACTCAATAGCAAGAATTATTCCAAATTATAAGTTTTCGTCTGGAATAAAACTTTCAGTTGATGTTGACCCTATAAACTTCAATTAATAAGTAAAAAAACACTTTTTTAACAAATCGGTCACTTGAAGACATAAAGGTCATATGCTAATTAAAGCCTGATTTTAATTTAATCTTCAACATTATAGAGGAACAAATTTGAGTAAAGACACGGGATTTTCAATAACTTCAGCAGAAAGATATTCACTCGCACTATATGAGTTATCTAGTGAAAGTAATGTATTAATTCAAATAGAGGAACAATGTTTATCAGTTTTAGGCTTAATAAATTCCAATGAAGATTTCAAAAATTTAATTAAAGATCCTACAACAAAACAAGATGATCTGCTAAAGATTATACATTCAATTTCAGAAAAATATAGATTTGAAAACTTATTTAAAAATTTTTTAAATTTTTTAATTAAAAAAAGAAGGTTTTTTTTCTTAGAAAGAATACTTAAAAGCTTTATTGAAACGTGTTCAGAAAAAAGAGGTGAGCTTAAAGCAGAGTTAAAATCAGCAAAAGAATTGTCTAATGATGAGATAAATAATATCACAGAGGAACTTACTAAAAATTTTAGTTCAAAAATAAAATTAAACTACAAGTATGATAAAAGTTTAATAGGAGGTTTGATACTCCAAGTAGGAAGTACTATGGTTGATACCTCAATTAAAAACAAATTACAACAAATTGAAAACAAAATGATAGAGGCATAAATGGAAATAAATCCTTCAGAAGTTACAAAAATATTAAAAGAACAGATTAAAAATTTTGGTGAAAAGACTGAAATTACTGAAGTCGGTCAGGTATTATCTGTTGGAGACGGTATTGCAAGAATTTATGGCTTAGATAATGTTCAGGCTGGAGAAATGGTTGAGTTTGCTGACAGTTCAAAAGGTATGGCTCTTAATTTGGAAAGTGAAAATGTTGGTGTTGTAATTTTTGGTGATGACAGAAACATTAAAGAAGGTGATGTTGTTAAGAGAACAGGAAATATTGTTGATACGCCAGTTGGAAAAGAGCTTTTAGGTCGAGTAGTAGACGGCCTAGGAAATCCAATTGATGGAAAAGGAGCTTTGGATAAAAGTGTAAAAAAAACAAGAGTAGAGGTTAAAGCTCCTGGTATTATTCCAAGACAGTCAGTCAGTGAACCAATGCAAACTGGACTTAAATCAATTGATAGTTTAGTGCCAATAGGAAGAGGTCAAAGGGAATTAATTATTGGAGACAGACAGACAGGTAAAACAGCAGTAGCTGTTGATGCAATTATAAATCAGAAAAAAATTAATGAGTCTGGCGATGAGAAACAAAAATTATATTGTATTTATGTTGCGGTTGGACAAAAAAGATCAACAGTAAGACAAATTCAAAAAACGTTAGAAGAGGCTGGAGCAATGGAGTATACAACTATTGTTGCTGCTACGGCATCAGACTCGGCCCCGCTGCAATTCTTAGCACCTTATACAGGTTGTGCTATGGGAGAATATTTTAGAGATAATGGAATGCATGCCCTAATTATCTATGACGACCTTTCTAAACAAGCAGTTGCTTATAGACAAATGTCTCTGCTGTTAAGAAGACCTCCAGGAAGAGAAGCGTACCCAGGAGATGTATTTTACTTACATAGTAGGTTATTGGAAAGAGCAGCTAAGTTAAGTGATGAACATGGGGGAGGATCACTAACAGCACTTCCAATAATTGAAACACAAGGCGGTGATGTTTCAGCGTTTATACCAACGAATGTAATTTCAATCACAGATGGTCAGATATTCCTTGAGACAGAACTTTTTAACCAAGGTATCAGACCGGCAATAAATGTTGGATTGTCCGTATCAAGAGTTGGATCTTCAGCTCAAACAAAAGCTATGAAAAAAGTATCAGGCTCCATGAAACTTGAATTAGCCCAGTACAGAGAAATGGCTGCTTTTGCACAATTTGGATCAGATTTAGACGCTTCAACGCAACAACTTTTAAACAGAGGATCAAAGTTGACTGAACTTTTAAAACAAAAACAATATTCTCCTTTGACAGTTGCGGAACAAGTAATATCCGTTTTTTGTGGAGTCAAAGGTTACCTAGATGACATTGATTTGAAAGATATTGCAAAGTTTGAAATTAAAATAATCGAAAAGTGTAAATCTGATAAACCTGAAATAATCGACTCAATTCAAAGTTCTGGAAAACTCGAAGAAGATAAAGAAAAACTTTTAGTAGAAGTAATTACTGAGCTTAAACAAAATTTTAAATCATAATAAAAAATGGCAAGTTTAGACGATCTAAAAAAAAGAATAGCTAGTGTTAAATCTACACAGAAAATAACTAAGGCGATGAAAATGGTAGCTGCAGCAAAACTTCGAAGAGCTCAAGAGAGTGCAGAAAGAGGTAGGCCTTACTCAGAAAAAATGAATAATATGATTTTAAATTTGTCTGGTGGAATATCTGATAAAGAGAACGCTCCAAAACTTTTATCAGGGACAGGTAATGATAAGGTCCACTTATGTATTGTAATGACATCAGATAGAGGATTATGTGGAGGTTTCAATTCTAACATTATTAAAAAAGCTAAAAGTTATTTTTTAAAAATTTTAAATGAAGGAAAAGAACTTAAAATTATAACTGTAGGATCGAAAGGAAATGATCAGCTAAAGAGAATGTATGGTGATAAAATTATTGAAAATGTTTCTTTTAAAGAGTCAAAAAATGCAAATTACTTTGATGCTGATAAAGTGGGCAAGATAATTATAGAAAAATTTGAGAATAATGAATTTGATATCTGTACAATATTTTATAATCAATTTAAAAATGTAATTACACAAATTCCTCAAGTCCATCAGATAATCCCTTTGAATAATCAGGATAATGAAGAAAATACATCAGAAGAAAGTTACGAATTTGAACCGGATGAGGATGAGATTTTAAGTAATTTATTACCAAAGAATATTTCAACACAAATATTTAAAGCAATGTTAGAGAATTCAGCTAGCGAGCAAGGATCAAGGATGAGTGCAATGGATAACGCGACCCGAAACGCAGGTGAAATGGTTGACAAACTTACTATCGAATATAATAGAAGTCGTCAGGCAGCAATTACAAAAGAACTAATCGAAATAATATCAGGAGCAGAAAGTTTATAATTATGAGCAAGGGAATAATCACACAAGTTATTGGAGCAGTAGTCGACGTAAAATTTGACGGAGAACTTCCAGAAATATTAACAGCATTAGAATGTAAAAATGGGGATAATAGGCTAGTTCTAGAAGTTGCGCAGCATTTAGGTGAGACAACAGTTAGAACGATTGCAATGGATGCTACTGAAGGATTAAAAAGAGGTGATGAAGTAATTAATACAAATGCTCCTATCCAAGTTCCTGTTGGACCTGAAACTTTAGGTAGAATTATAAATGTAATTGGAGAACCTATAGATGAAAGAGGCGAGGTTAAAACAAAAGAAAGTTGGCCAATTCATAGAGCTGCTCCTGAATTTAATGATCAGTCAACTGAAACAGAAATTTTGGTAACAGGTATAAAAGTTATCGACCTATTAGCACCTTATGCAAAAGGAGGAAAAATTGGATTATTTGGTGGGGCCGGAGTGGGTAAAACAGTTTTAATCATGGAATTAATTAATAACGTCGCAAAAGCTCATGGAGGATTTTCAGTTTTTGCAGGAGTGGGTGAACGAACTAGAGAGGGAAATGATCTTTATCATGAAATGATGGAGTCAGGAGTAATCAAGCAAGATGGTCCAGGGTCTAAGGCTGCATTAGTTTATGGGCAAATGAACGAGCCTCCAGGAGCAAGAGCAAGAGTTGCGCTTACTGGTTTAACAGTTGCTGAGTATTTTAGAGATCAAGAAGGTCAAGACGTTCTTTTTTTTGTTGATAACATTTTTAGGTTTACTCAAGCAGGCTCTGAGGTTTCTGCACTTTTAGGAAGAATTCCATCTGCAGTTGGTTATCAACCAACATTAGCTACAGATATGGGAAACCTTCAGGAAAGAATTACTACAACAAACAAAGGTTCAATTACTTCAGTTCAAGCAATTTATGTACCAGCTGATGATTTAACTGATCCAGCTCCAGCTACTTCATTTGCGCACTTAGATGCAACAACTGTATTATCAAGACAAATTGCCGAGATTGGTATTTATCCTGCGGTTGATCCGTTAGACTCAACGTCTAGAATTTTGGATCCAAGAGTTGTGGGTGATGAACATTACAAAGTTGCAAGGGATGTTCAAAGAATATTACAATCTTATAAATCTCTTCAAGATATTATTGCTATTCTTGGTATGGATGAATTATCTGAGGAAGATAAACTAGTAGTTGCTAGAGCAAGAAAAATTCAAAGATTTTTATCTCAACCGTTTTTTGTAGCTGAAGTTTTTACAGGTTCACCAGGAAAATTAGTTGATTTAGAATCTACCATTAAAGGTTTCGATGCTATCTGCAAAGGGGAATATGATCATTTACCAGAAGCTGCATTTTATATGGTGGGTACTATTGAAGAAGCAATTGAAAAAGCTAAGAAAATGGAAAAAGAAGCAGCAGCGTAATGAGCGAAGGATTTAAAATTGAAATTATAAATCCAGAAAAATCTTTTTTAGTAAAGGAGAATGTTTCAGAAGTTGTTATCCCTGCTTATGAGGGAGAAATGGGAATATTAAAAGATCATATTTCAATTATTTCTTTTTTAAAACCCGGAATAATAAAAATTTCATCTAAATCAGGAGATGAGAATTATTATGTTGAAGATGGCATTGTTGAATTTAAAAATAATAATCTTTCAATTCTAACTAGCTCAATATTCAATATTGCCGACATAGATAAATCTAAAAAACAAGATTTATTAAAACGTGCAGAGGAAGAGTCTGTCAAGGTTGAAATAAGTGACCAATCAAAATATTTAATAGATCAAAAAATCGATGTTTTAAAAACACTCAATTAAATTAATTTTTGAACTTTTTCTTGTACTTCCTTGTAAACATTCAATTTAAAGTCTACAACCACTTTAGTTAACTGATCTAACTCAATCCATTTCCAATCTAAGAATTCTGGATGATGAGTATTAATATTAATTTCTTTGTCTTCGCCAGTAAATCTCATCAGAAACCACTTTTGTTTTTGTCCTCTATATTTACCTTTCCAAATAATTCCTAATAAACGATCTGGAAGCTCATATGTTATCATCCCATCTAGTTCTTTAATAAGTTTAACGCTTTTAATGCTAGTTTCTTCCTCAAGTTCTCGATAAGCAGCTCTCAAAAAATCTTCACCCGAGTCCACTCCACCCTGAGGCATTTGCCAAAAATTTTTTGGATTATCTATTCTTTTTGCTACAAAGACTTTATTTTCTTGATTTAAAACAACTATTCCTACTCCACTTCTAAGTGGTAGGTTACTATAGTTTTTATTCATATTATCCGTTAAGTAACTTTATTGCGTAGCTTAATTGATTATCGGTATCAGACTTAATTTTAAAATCGTCTCCTTCTTCATTAATTTCAATATCAGGTCTGACCCCTACCTCAGAAATAGACTTTCCAGATGGAAGATAATATTTTGCAACAGTTAAACGTATTGCTCCTTTATTCTTAAGTGGAATAATTGATTGGACGGATCCTTTTCCATAGCTATTCTCTCCTACAATTATTGCTCTTTTATGATCCTTTAATGCACCAGCTACAATTTCAGAGGCTGAGGCTGAACCATAATTAATTAAAACTAATAATGTTTTTCCATCGGTAATATCGCCTTTTTTAGCAAACCACTTACGGTTCTCAGATTTTTGTCTACTCTTTGTTGATACTATTTCTCCATTATCTAAGAAAAAGTCTGAAATTGTTATAGCTTGAGATAATAGTCCTCCTGGATTATTTCTTAGATCTAAGATAAATGCATTTAAATTTTCATTTTTTTTTAATTTCTTTATCTGTTTTTCTATTTGGTCACTACTATTTTCATTGAATGAAGTAAGCCTTATATATCCAATATTATTTTCTAAGATTTCGGATTTGACTGACTGAATTTCAATTATTTCTCTTGTGATATTAAATGTTAATGCCTTTTTTTCTCCTCGTCGCCTCACGGTCAATTCAATACCAGAACCAACTGGACCTCTCATCATATCCACAGCCTCAGCTAAAGATTTTCCTTGAACTTGAATGTTATTTATTTTTACGATGTAATCTCCTGCTTTTAATCCAGCCTTAGACGCAGGAGTATCATCAATCGGTGAAATTACTTTAACCACACCAGCCTCCATACTTACCTCAATACCAAGTCCTCCAAATTCACCGCTTGTTTCTGTTTGCATTTGATTAAGAATTTTTGGCGACATATATGCTGAATAGGGATCAAGAGACTGTAAAAGACCATTTATCGCTGAGTCCATACTTTCAGACTGATTTATCTCATCAACGTATTCTTTATTTATTTTTTCAAGAACTTCACCAAAAAGATCAATTTTTTTATAAATATCTGTTTCAGCTGCATTTAGATTATTTTTAAAAAAAAAGATTGATAAAAAAATTACTATATATAATTTAAAGCTTTTCATATAATAACTTTTTCTTTAGGAATAAATTCAGACCAAATTTTTTCAAGTTCATAAAATTTTCTTTTTTCAGGATGAAAAATATGAATAATTAAATCTATACCATCAACTAGTTTCCACTCCCCACTTTGCTTACCCTCAATTTTAGAGTCTGGAACACCATTTTTCTTAAGCTTTTCTAAAACTTGCTCTGATAAAGACTGTATATGCCTTGATGACGTACCGCTTGCAATAATCATATAATCAGCTATTGAACTTTTATCTTTTAAGTCGATAGTGATAATATCTTGGGCTTTGTTTAAATCGAGAGTATTGATTACAATCTCTTTAAGATCTAAAATTTTATCCATTAGTTAATTTAAGACTATCAAATTTTTCTTAATTGAGAAGATGAAATGTTGACTTTTTTGAATTCAATAAATTTAAGGACACTTCCATTAAGCTGTTTAAATGTCTTTGAATTTAATGAATTTTTTTTGTAGCCATGACGATCAAAAACTAAAATGTTGCACTTTTTTGAAATTAATTTTGATTTATGCCATTTGTGAAAATTAATTAAATTATCTGCACCCATTAGAAAATAAATTTCTATTTTTTTGTTTTTTCTTAAATAGTTAATAAGATCAATAGTCTTATTTGATTTAACAATATCTTCATAAAATTTTACTTTTATAAATGAATTTAAACCAATTATACGCTTACATTTTTTTATTCTCTCAGATACAGGGGTCTCACTTTTTGGTTTAAAAGGATTTTTTTTTGTTATAGCCCAAATTATATTATTTAGATCAGATTTCTTTTTAGCTTCTTTGGATATCGCTAGGTGTCCTTTATGTGGCGGATCAAATGAACCACCAAGAACGCCAATTTTTATTTTTTTTTTGTTCAATTTATTTTCTTATTTTTCCTCTACTTGTTATTTCATATTTATACGAAACTAACTGATTTAATCCTACCGGTCCTCTTGGCGGCAGAGTGTTAGTAGAAACTCCAACCTCCCCACCAAAACCAAATTCTCCACCGTCAGCAAATTGAGTAGATGTATTATGCATCGCAATAGAGCTTTTAACATTTCTCAAAAAACTTTTTGCTGTCTTTTTATTATCTGTAATTATTGCGTCAGTATGCATCGTCCCATAATTGTTTATATGACGGATAGCTTCTTTTAGATTTTTTACAGTTTTTACTGAGACTGCACGTGCTAAATATTCAGTTGACCAATTTTTCTCTTTAGCTGGAAATATTTTTCCATTGTAATACTTCTTTAAAAATTTATCTCCATAAATTTTGCAACTTTTATTTTCAAGCTCACTCAAAATTGGATTACAAAAATCTTTCACAATTTTTTTATGCATCAGAATAGTTTCTGTTGCACCACAAATACTAGTATTTCTTAATTTTGCATTATAAACAATTTTTTTTGCCATTCTTAAATTTGCATCTCTATCAACATATGTATGACAAAGTCCTTCAAGGTGCCCAATGATTGGAACACTGGATAAATCTTGGACTCTCTTTACTAAATTTTTTCCACCTCGTGGAATTATTACATCAATATATTCTTTCATACATGATAGCATAATATCCACCACTTTTCTCTGTTTTGTATCAATAAATTGAACAAAGTTTTCATCAACTTTATTAAACCTAAGTGCTTTTCGAAAAATCTTTGCTAAAATCCTATTAGTATTTATTGCTTCTGATCCACCTTTTAAAATTACTGGATTTCCAGATTTAAAGCATAGACTAGCTACATCCGATGTAACGTTCGGCCTACTTTCATAAATAACTCCAATTACTCCTAAAGGTATTGATATTCTAAAAATATTCAAACCATTAGGCCTTTTCCATTTTTCTAAAGTATTTCCAACCGGATCTTTTAATTTTGCGATCTTAATAATTGAATTTTGAATATCTTTTAATTTAGTTTCATTTATTAACAGTCTACTTATTAAATTATTTTTAATACCTATTTTTCTGGCATAATTTATATCTTTAAAGTTTTGCTCAAGTATTAATTTTTCTTCATCAGCTAACAATTCTGCATATTTATTTAATACTTTATTTTTGATAGCTGTATCAACTTTCTGTTCAAAAGCTTTTCTTGCTTTTCTTCCAACTAAATTCATAAATTTGATCATTTAAACTTCTACCATATCATCTTTATGAATTACTTCTGATTTAGAAACATAACCTAATAATTTTTCAATTTGATTTGAATGATGGCCCATAATTTTAATTATCTCGTCAGAAGTGAATGAACTTAATCCCCTGGCACATTCAACATTTTTCTTATCTAAAATTTTTATATGATCTCCTTTATTAAATTTTCCTGAAATTTTTTTTATACCAGCAGCTAGTAAACTTTTACCAGATCTTAGGGCTTTTTTCGCCCCATCATCAATAATAATTTCACCTTTTGGTGCTACTGAACTTATTATCCATTTTTTTCTTGCGTCAAGTTTTGAGACCCTGGGACTAAACCAGGTACAATTATTTTGATCAATTATTTTTGTAATAGGACTATTATTAAGGCCATTAGCGATGACCATACTACTACCTGCTAATTGACAAATTTTTGCAGCCTCAATCTTAGTTTGCATACCCCCACTCCCAAATTGATTCATACCTTTAATATTTATATTGTTTAAATCTTTTTTTAAATCTTTTACTTCCTCAATTAATTTTGCCTCTTTAAAAATTTTTGGGTTTTTTGTGTAAAGACCATTAACATCAGAAAGAAGAATTAAAGTATCAGCATTAGTAATTTGTGTAACTCTAGATGCCAACCTGTCGTTATCCCCATACTTTATCTCTGTTGTAGCTATGGTGTCATTTTCATTTACTATTGGGATAAATCCTAAGTCAAATAAATTTTCAAAAGTTCTTTTTGCATTTAATGACCTTCTTCTTTCTTCTGTATCTTCAAGAGTAAGAAGTATTTGAGAAATGTTAAGTTTAAATCTAGCAAATGTTTGTGAGAATAAATTCATCAACTCAATTTGACCTATCGATGCAATAGCTTGACTTTGATCTAGTTTGATATTTTTTTTATTATAATTCATTTTTTTACAACCAAGAGCTATTGCACCTGAACTCACGATTATAACTTTTTGATTTCTATCTCTTAATTTTTTTATATCTTTTGCAAAACTAGATAGCCATTTCTTTCTAATTTTTTTATTTTCATCTACAAGAAGTGAGGAACCAATTTTAACAACAATTATTTTAGAATTTTTAAGATACATAAGATAAAAGTTTAGCCTTTATTTTAGATATAGAGCTTTTTTTTAAAGTTGTCATAGTCAATATCTCACATTTTTTATTTTTAGAAAAATGATCGATCACTTTTTTTGCAATATCTTCATCGATTAAATCAATTTTACTTAGCACTATAAGCTCTTTTTTGTCTGATAATTTAGAACTATAGCTTTTTAATTCATTTTTGACCTGATTGTAAGATTCATTAAGATCGATATTTGTAATGTCAATTAAATGTAAAAGTGATTTACATCTTTCAATGTGTTTTAAAAATTGAATCCCAAGACCTACACCCTCATGTGCACCTTCCACTAATCCAGGTATATCTGCAATTGTAATTTCTTTATCATCATAAGAAGCAACACCAAGATTGGGATTTAATGTAGTAAATCTGTAATTTGCTATTTTTGGATTTGCATTTGTAAGTGCAGCGAGCAAGCTTGACTTACCAGCATTTGGCAAACCAATTATACCAATGTCTGCAATTGTTTTTAGTTGTAGCCAGATTGTAAATTCTTCGCCAACAATTCCTTTAGTAAATTTCCTTGGAGCCCTATTCGTTGAACTCTTAAATCTGGTATTTCCAAGACCACCTTTACCACCATTTGCTGCTATAAATTTCTCTCCTTCTTTAATAAAATCAAAAAGTAAAGTTTTATTGTCTTCTTCAAATACTTGGGTACCTAGGGGAACTTTTAGAACCAAATCATCTCCACTTTTTCCAGTCTTATTTTGCCCTGCACCATTTTCACCTCTTTCTGCTTTATGATGTTGCTGATATCGATAATCAATTAAGGTATTTAAATTTTTCTCTGACTTTAAAATTATTGATCCACCTTTACCACCGTCTCCACCATCTGGACCTCCAAATTCAACATATTTCTCTCTTCTGAAACTTGGGGATCCATCTCCACCATTACCTGCTTTAATATAAATTTTGACTTGATCTAGAAATTTCATAATACAACATTTACTTTGGTTGTACTATTAGTTGGGTTTTACTGAAACGAAAGTTCTATCTGATTTTGATTTCTTGAATACAACCTTACCTTTAACTACTGAGAAAATAGAATGATCCTTACCCATACCTACATTCTCACCAGGAAAAATTTTAGTTCCTCTTTGTCTTACAATTATATTACCAGGCACGACTGTTTCACCACCATATTTTTTAACACCCAATCTTCGTCCGGCACTATCTCGTCCGTTTCTTGATGATCCACCTGCTTTTTTTGTTGCCATAATTTACCTTATTTTATTTATTTACTGCTTCTTTAGTTTCTTCTTTTTGTGGCTTCTTAGAAACTTTTTCAGCCTCAGATAAAATTTTACCATCTTTTGAAAAAATTTTATTTATTCTTATCATAGAATACTCTTGTCGATGTCCATTCTTTCTTCTTGAATTATGTCGTCTTCTTTTTTTAAAAATTAATATTTTTCTATTTTTACTGTTTTTAATTAAATCAGCTTCGACTTTTGCACCACTTATATCAGGAGATCCAACCTCAATAGATTTATCATCTCCATATGCTAGAATTTCAGTAAATTCAATTTTTGTTTCAGGTTTAGAATCTGGAAGCCTTTCTATTTTAAGAATTTCTCCAGACTTAACTTTATACTGTTTTCCACCTGTTTTTATTACCGCATAAGACATAGTATGAATATTTATTTAAGTATTCGCAATATAATTGTAGCTAGGTTTTAGTCAAGCCGAATTAGCTAGAAATTATCCTTTAAATCTCTAAGTTTTGAAAAGGTTTTGAGATCATTTGCTCTCAGAAAAATATTACAATCCAATTCTTCTTTAAGTGTAGACGGAATTGTAGGCAAGTTGCTGTTGATCTTTATTTGAATATTACGTATTTTTTTTTTTAGATTTAAATTTTCAGAGTCATATTTTATGCAAAATTTTGAATTATTAATAGTATATTCGTGACCACAATAAATTTGAGTATCTAGAGGCATTGCTTTAATCTTGCTTAAAGAATTAAACATTTGTTCATAGGTGCCCTCAAAAATTCTTCCACATCCAAGTGAAAAAAGGGTATCCCCAGTAAAGAGTAATTTTTCTTTAAAAAAATGAAAACAAATATGACCCTTTGTATGACCTGGAACATGAATTATTTTGGCCTCAAAATTATCACTTTTCCATATCTCATTATTTTCTAGACAGATATCAATTTCTGGAATTCTTTCTGAGTCATGTTTAAAACCAACAACAATACTATTATATTTTTTTTTTAATTCTTTATTCCCTCCAATATGATCAAAATGATGATGAGTATTCAAAATATATTTCAGTTTAATGTTTTTATTTTTTAAATAACTAATTATTGGACTGGCTTCGCTTGGGTCAACAATACATGCTAAATTATTAGTCTGATCGATAATTAAATAACTATAATTATCTTGGAGACATGAAATTATTTCTACTTTCATTTTATTTTTCAATTAAAAATATTCCAAGATCTGCAATAAAATTTTTTATTACTAAATTTTTGTTATTTATTATTGACACATTCTGATTGTTTATAGCTAGTGATTTAAAGATTTTAATATCTCTTGACTTTACAAAGTGAAAAAAATCTTTGATTGAACACATGTGAATATTAGGAGTATTGTACCACTCGTCTGGTAATGTTTTAGTAATTGGCATTGTTCCTTTTAAAAGTAAATGTAATCTTATTCTCCAGTAACCAAAGTTTGGAATAGTTACAATCGCTTTTTTTCCAACCCTTAAAAGTTCGTTTATGACTAGCTCGGGATTTAAAAAAGCTTGAAGAGTTTGACTAAGAACAACATAGTCGAAGGATTTGTCTGGGAATTGTTTTAAATCTTTTTCTGCATTTCCTTCAATTACTGTTAATCCTTTTGCAATGCACTCTTGCACTTTGCTTTTAGATATTTCTAGTCCTCTTATATTAGTTTTTTTGTTGTTCTTTAAAAAATTCATTAAAATTCCATCTCCACAACCAACATCTAATACTTTTTTTTCCCTTTCTATTAATTTAGCTATTACTTGAAATTCGTTTTTCATAATTAATTTTCTATATAAGATTTATCTAAAAAGTTTTTTAGTGCACTTAAAAAGTCTGGAACATCTAATAGAAAGGAGTCGTGACCTTTGTCAGATTCTATTTCAACAAATCTAACATCTGCACCAATAGAATTTAAGGCAATTACAATATCCTTGTTTTCTTGAGTTGGATAAAGCCAGTCTGATGTGAAAGATATTATAAAAAACTTTGCTTTTGTAGCCCTAAACGCATCAGCTAAATTACCTTTGAATTGCTTTGCTAAGTCAAAATAATCCATTGCTCTTGTGATATAAAGATAACTATTTGCATCGAATCTATCGACAAAGACAGAACCTTGATATCTTAAATAACTTTCTATCTGAAAATCTGCATCAAAACCAAATTTCAAATCCTCTCGCTCTTGAAGTTTTCTTCCAAATTTTTCTTGGAGACCTTTTTTTGAAAGATAAGTTATATGCGCAGCCATTCTTGCAACAGCCAAACCCTTATTTGGGATTGTTTTTTCATAGGCGTAATTTCCATCTTTCCAATTACTATCAGCAGCTATTGCCTGTCTTCCTAATTCATTAAATGCAATATTTTGTGCAGAGTGACTAGATGTGCACGCAATTGGGATAACAGTTTTAGCTTTATCAGGAAAATTACTAATAAATTGAAGTACCTGCATACCACCCATCGAACCGCCTGCGATCGAAAAAAGTTTATCTATACCAAAATGGTCAAGCAAGTTGTATTGTGCATTAACAATATCATTAATAGTTATAACTGGAAAATTTGTACCAAAAGCAGTCCCAGTTTTAGGATCTTCATGGCTTGGTCCAAAAGAGCCCATACACCCACCCATTACATTTGCACAAATAACAAAGTATTTTTTGGTATCAATTGCTTTACCAGGACCAACTGCATAAGACCACCAACCATCTTTCTTTGTTACAGGATTTAGCCCGGTTACAAATTGATCTCCAGTTAGCGCGTGAAAAACCAAAATAGCATTATCTTTTTTTTCATTTAACGAACCATAAGTTTCGTATGCTATTGGAAATTCATTAATAGTTTTTCCACAATCTAACTTTAAAGGTTTTTTTACAATCAGGGTTTTAATATTATTCTCAGTATTCATAAAAAAGCTAATATATGAATTGTGAGAAAAAAAACTATTTTAGCGGTTTTTTTTAAGCGCTCGCAATTCAGTTAAATCAGCGCATAATTTTTGTACTAGAACTTATTTATTATGTCAATTTTTTTAAAATCGTTTTATTCTCTACAAAAATTTGTAATTTTATCTATAAAGAGCTCATAAAATTAAAAAAATGGTTACTCCAAAATTTAAAAAATTTAAGATTGAAGCTTATAAACCTGGCAAGTCAAAGGTCAAAAAGCTTAAAAAAGTAATAAAACTATCAGCTAATGAGTCTGCACTTGGTATGAGCCCAATGGCAAAGAAATTTATATCAAATAATAAAATGAATTTAGACAAATACCCTGATGGAAAGTCACGAGATTTGAAAATAGCAATTTCCAAAAAATATAAGTGTGATTTAAACAAAATTATTTGTGGCGCAGGATCTGATGAGGTAATTCAAATGTTGTGTCAATTATATTTAAATCCAAAAGATGAGGTAGTAGTTCCAGAATATAGTTTTTTGATGTACAGAATTTATGCAAAAATTGTTGGTGCCAAAGTCTTATTTGCTAAAGAGTTAAATTTTAAAATTTCAATAAGAGAGATTTTAAAAAAAATTACAAGAAAAACTAAAATAGTGTTTATAGCTAACCCAAATAATCCAACCGCAACTTATTTGACTAAAAAAGAAATATTAGAACTAAGGAATAAATTGAATAAAAATATTTTACTTGTGGTTGATGATGCGTATTCAGAATATATGAAAAATAATGATTACACTTCAGGTTTAGATTTATTTAGAAATAAAGATAATGTTTTTATCTTGAGAACATTTTCAAAAATGTTTGGATTAGCTTCTTTAAGAGTAGGTTGGGGATATGGATCAAAAAAAATAATAGATGCTTTAAATGTGATTAAGCCACCATTTAATGTAAATGGTGTAGCACAACTGGCAGCCATTGCGTCGCTAAAAGATACAAAATTTATAAGTAGATCTGTTAAGCACAATTTATTTTATGCCAAAAAGTTAAAAAAATTCCTTGAGATTTATAATATTTCATCAAATAAAATTTCAGCAAATTTTTTATTTTTGAATTTTGATAACTGTAAAATATCAGCAAAATATTTATATGAAAAATTGAAACAAAAAGGTGTTATCTTAAGATTAACGAGGGATGGCTATGGCATCAAAAATAAATTAAGATTAACAATAGGGTCTAAGAATGAAAATTTAAAATTTATGAATACTGTAAAAAGAATATTAAATTAAATGAAAAATATTTTAATTATTGGATGTGGTTTATTAGGATCCTCTTTATTGAGACGTATTCATAAAAAAAAATTTGCTAAAAGAATATTTTTTTATGAAAAATCAAAATCAAATGTTTCAAAAATAAAGAAATTAAGGCTACCAGGAATTCTTATTGACAAGCTTGATAAAGGAGAAACTGATTATGATTTAATTATTTTTTGTACCCCAATGAGTGAATATAAAAATCTAATTTTAAAAATAAATAATTTTATTTCTCCCAAAACATTAATTACAGACGTTGGATCATCTAAAATAGAAACCTCCAAGCTTATAAAAAAATTTTTAAAAAAAAATATAAGTTGGACGCAAAGTCATCCAATTGCAGGTTCTGAAGTTAGTGGCCCAGAGCATGGTAAGGAAAATATGTTTCAAGATCGATGGTGTATTTTGATAAAAGAAAAAAATACCAAAAAAAAACATTTAAACATTTTAAATAATTTTTGGATAAAAATGGGTTCAAAAGTTATCGTTATGACACCTGAAAAACATGATATAGTTTTTTCTGTAACTAGTCATTTACCCCATTTAATTGCTTACAATTTGGTAAAATCAGCGCAAGATTTTGAAAAAAGACAAAATTATGATTTGATTAAATTTAGTGCTGGAGGACTTAGAGACTTTTCACGAATAGCAGCTTCAAATGAAATAATGTGGAGAGATATTTTTTTCAACAATAGTAATAATATTTCAAAAGCTATTGATTTATTTATAAAAAATCTAAAAGCTTTTAAAAAAGATATAAATTTAAAAAATAACAAATCAATATTAAAAAAATTAATTCAAACTAAAAGAGTTCGATCAAAAATTATTAAATTAAAACAAGATATAAATAAACCTGACTTTGGTAGAAGTTAGAAATTTATTTCAGAAATTTTTCTTACTTTAAGATTTGCTGTGTCAAGTATCCTTTTGATAGTTTTCTGTATCGGCATTACAATTACTCTTTTTTCAGGGCCATAAGCATGAATCAATTGTTTAGAGTTAATACAAATAGCAACATGACCTTTCCAAAATATAATATCACCCTTTTTAAATTTTTTTGATATTTTTTTTTTAGAAAATTTTATTTGATCTTTAGTATCACGAGGATAAAATAAATTATTATAATAAAAAAATATTTGTAATAGAGCCGAACAATCAATTCCTTTATTTGTTTTACCACCCCAAACATATTTAGTTTTAAGAAAAAGTTTTAATATTTTAACAAAATTCTTTTCCTTGTGAGTAATTTTTTTTATATCTTTTGATTTAACCCATTGGTTTTTCTCAAATCTAGCAAAACCATTTCTCTTCTCTAAAACTGACAATTTTGATCCAAAATGTAAGGTTCTTTTAGTTTTAGTGTTAGAGTTTTTAAATATGTTTGCTTCAATATTGATTACTTTATGTGAAATTTCTAATTTGCTTACATAATTTTTATTTTTAATAAAACCAACGTATCTATCATATAAAGATTTTATTTTAATCCAGCCTTTTCTTTTTGATAAAATTTTAAATCTCTCCCCATATAATATCTGAGATGTTACCTCTGAACGTTTATTAGGTAATTTATAAATATTTGAAAAAGTTTCTTTAAAATAAAAATTATTTTTCACTTAGTTTTAACTTATTTTTTATAATCCATAGACAAATTAGAGAGGGAATAACCATTATTGCAGTAAGTATAAAAAATATCCCCCAATCTCCATTTAACCAGTCAACTAAAGCACCCGAGGAGGATGCGAGTGTTGTTCGACCAGCTGTTCCGATTGATGCAAGTAATGCATATTGAGTAGCTGTATATGTCCTATCTACCAACAAAGAAATAAAGGCAACAAAAGCAACCGTTGCAAATGCTGCAGCAATATCATCAAAAATTACCGCAAATGCAAATAATAACTCGGACTTTCCAATCCAAGCAAGAGCAGTAAATAGTAAATTTGTTGATGCCATTAGAATGCCAGCCAAAAACATTGCTTTAATTACTCCTGATCTGATTACAAATAATCCTCCTAATAAAGTAAAAACAACAGTTGTTACCCATCCCAAAGTTTTAGAATAAATCGCTATATCTCCTTTAGAAAATCCTATTTCTTTATAAAAAATCACTGACATTCTTCCTAAAAAGGCCTCTCCAATTTTAAATAAAAAAACAAAGCCAAGAATACCAAGTGCTATAGAAAAACCATTTTTTTTGAAAAAACTTACCACTGGACCTCCTAAAGTTCCACTTATCCAAGCAATAATTTTTGTTAAAATATTTTGTGAACCTAATTTATTTTGGATTAGCCGATCAGTCTCATTTTGTTTTTGACTTCTACTTATAGAAATCGGCTCATGAACAAACATTAGACCTATATTCATTAAAATAACTATAACACCTAAAATTAAAAATGTAGTTTGCCAGTAATTTGCAATCCCTACATTTTCAAAATATTCTGCAGTAAAAAGGGATATTACACCACCTAATTTATATCCACTCCACCAGCCCACAACTGCCATAGCTGCACCAGCAGCCATTGATTGATTTTCATTTTCACCTATCTGTTCTATCCTTAGTGCATCAACAGTTATGTCTTGTGTTGCAGATGAAATCGCAATAATCAATCCGATAGTAATTACTAAAGCTAAATTGTCAGTTGGATTAATTATACTCCATATTAGTAAGCAAATTAGCATTGAAAGCTGCATTAAAACTATCCAACCACGTCTATGACCAATTTTTTTTGTAAGATAAGGTATTTGTATTCTGTCTATAAGTGGTGCCCACATATAATTAAAAGCATAAACAGCAAAAATTAATCCTGCCCAACCAATTGTTGATCTACTTAAGTCATCTTCTTTTAACCAAAGACTAAGACTACTTCCTATTATTACCCAGGGGAATCCTGAAATAGCTCCTAATAAAAGAATTCTTAACATTCTTTTATCATAATAGACGGAAAAAGTTTCAGACAATGTTTGTTTTTTAATAGTAATCATTAGTTATTCCAAAAAGACGGAAGAAATAATACTAGTATTGCAAATAGCTCAAGTCTACCCAAAATCATTCCAACTGATAAAATCCATTTTGATATATCTGGTAATGATGAAAAATCTCCATTTGGTCCTATTATCGGACCTAAGCCTGGACCAACATTTGAGATAGATGTTGCAGCCCCAGATAGAGCTGTAATAAAGTCAAGTCCTGTCAAAGACAATAAAGCAGATAAAATAAAAAAAATTACAAAGTAAAAAAAAATAAAAGATATAATTGATGCTATAAATTTTTCATCCACTGTGCTGTTGCCATATTTTATTAAAAATACACCTTTTGGATAAATAATTTTTTTAAGTTGATTTAATATGAATAGATAAAGTATTTGAATTCTAAAAACCTTCACTCCACAGGTTGTAGATCCCGCACATCCACCAATAAACATTAACGCTAGAAAAATAGTTATTGGAAAACTGCCCCAACTATCAAATTCAGCATTTACATAACCAGTGCCTGTTAAAATAGAAATAGTATTGAAAAATATTGATCTAAATGAAAAATTTTCATTATTAGTTAAAAATAAATAAAAACTTAGAATAATTATTGATAAAATTATTATTTTCAAAAAAGATCTTATTTGAGCATCACCTGAAAATATTTTTTTGTTTCCATTTAAAAACTTAATATAGGCAATAAAGGGAACACTTCCTAAAACAATAAATACCATAGAGGAAATCTCAATATAAATGCTATTAAAATAACCTATAGATTGGTTATAATTTGAGAATCCACCTGTTGCTATTGTAGTCATTGAATGGGTTAAGCTATCAAATTTTCCCATTCCAAAAATCCAGTAACTAGTAGCACAAAATGCTGTTAAAGCAGAATAAATATATATAAGCCTTAAAGCAATTTCTTTAGATTTTGGAAGTATTTTTTCTGATGAGTCATTGCTGGAGATTTTAAATAATTGCATTCCTCCAACGTTCATTATCGGCATAAGAGTTATAGCCATTACAATTATACCTATACCTCCTAACCATTGTAAAATAGCTCTCCATAAAAGAATACCTCTAGGCGCATTCTCCAAATTAGATATGATAGTTGAGCCTGTAGTAGTAATTCCTGACATGCTCTCAAAAAAAGCATCTGTAATTGACATTTCCATAGAAGAAAAAATGAAAGGTAAAGATCCAAAAATTGCGACGCTCAACCAAGATAAAGCTGTTAACAAAAAGGCTTGTTGTAAATTAACTTTTCTGTCATGATTAACATTCGTTAAAAAAAAAAGTGCTCCAAAAACTATTGTTACAATTGATGCTCCAAAAAAAGAAGAGTCAACTTCTGCATAAATAAATTGTACAATTATAGGGACAAACATAGACACCCCTAAGATTATTTGTAAAATACCAAGTGTAAAAAATACCGTTTTATAATTAGACATTTTGAAAGAACATTATTTTATGGTAAATAAATTTCAACTCTATAAGAATTAATAAAATCACTAATTTGAGTTTTTAAAAGAACAATTCATGATTAAAAAAGAAGTTTTAGACAAAACTAGTGCGTGGCCTTTTGTAGAGGCCAAAAAAATGATGAGAGAAAGAAAATCATTCATTGAAAAAAAAGGAAAAATAACATTACAAACTGGATACGGACCAAGCGGTTTACCTCACATAGGTACTTTTGGAGAAGTTGCAAGAACCTCTATGATGGTAAATGCTTTAAAGCAATTAACTGTTTTACCTACTGAAATTATAACTTTTTCAGATGATATGGATGGTCTAAGAAAAGTCCCAGAAAATATTCCTAACCAAAAATTGTTAAGTGAAAATCTTCATAAACCATTAACTGAGGTTCCAGATCCTTTTGGGAAATTTAACAGTTTTGGTGAACATAACAATGAGATGTTAAAGGATTTTTTAAATAGTTTTAACTTTAAATATAGTTTTAAAAGTTCAACGAATTTGTACAAAACTGGATACTTTAACTCAACACTAAAAATAATTTTAGATAATTATGATGGTATAATGAATGTTATACTCCCAACCTTAGGTAAAGAACGTCAAAAAACTTACTGTCCATTTTTACCTATTTGTCCAGATACTGGGCATGTGCTTGAAATACCAGTTGTAGAAATTAATAAAGAAAAATCTCAAATAATTTTTGACAATAAAGGTAAAAAACTTGAAAAAAGTATTTTTGATGGAAACTGTAAACTTCAATGGAAGGTTGACTGGGCTATGAGGTGGTATGCTCTTGATATTGACTTTGAAATGTATGGTAAGGATTTAATTGAAAGTGCAATATTATCTACAAAAATTATCAACCTACTTGGTAAAAAGAATCCCTCAGGCTTTGCATATGAGTTATTTTTAGATGAAAAAGGTGAAAAGATTTCTAAATCGAAGGGAAATGGAATTACTATTGATCAATGGTTGAAGTATGCATCTCCTGAAAGTTTATCTTTATATATGTATCAAAATCCAAAAAGGGCAAAAAAACTATATAAGGAAATTGTTCCTAAGGCTGTAGACGAATATTTAGATAATATTGAAAAATCTAAAAAACAAACAGATCAGCAACTGATAATGAATCCAGTTTGGCATGTACATGAAGGCAATATCCCGACTGAAGAAATGATTATGACTTTTTCCATGTTGCTTAACTTAGTTGAAACAAGTAATGCAGATAGCAAGGATTTACTTTGGAAATTTGTTAAAAAATATAAACCAAACATCCAAGAAGAAAACTCTCCAATCTTTGATGGATTAGTTGGATATGCAATTAAATATTTTAATGATGTAATCAAATCACAAAAAAAATATAAAAAACCAAGTGAAAGTGAAAAAAAAGCTCTTCTAGCTTTAATTAAAACTTTAGAAACATGTAATGATGGAATGTCACCTGAAGAAATCCAAACTTTAATTTATTCAGTTGGTAAAGAAAATGGTTATGCTGATAAACTTAGAGACTGGTTTAAATTAATTTATCAGGTTGTTTTTGGTGATGAAAATGGCCCAAGAATGGGTTTTTTCATAAGTTTTTTTGGTGTAAACGAAACTAAAGAGCTTATAACGAATAAATTAAAATAATGTTTTCAAATTTAAGATCTTTAATATTTAAAATAGATCCTGAACGAGCTCACTTTTTAGCAATACAGTCACTCAAACTCAACCTAGTTTCCAATATCTTTGATGACCATAAAAACGACCCTATTTTCAAGACAAAAATTTTTAACAAAGAATTAAACAATCCCATCGGGATAGCGGCAGGTTTTGATAAGAATGCTGAGGTCTACAACTCTTTATTTAAGTTAGGGTTTGGATTGGTAGAAGTTGGTACAATTACACCTTTAAAACAATATGGGAATAGTAAACCTAGAGTTTTTAGATTAGTGGAAGACCAAGCGCTAATAAATAGATTGGGCTTTAATAATGATGGTTCAGACATCATATTAAATAGGATTAAATCAAGTAATAAACTGGGTGTATTAGGAATTAACGTTGGTCCTAATAAAGACTCTGATAATCGAATAAATGATTATTTAATAGGAATTGAAAAATTCCATGAAGTTGCAGATTATATTACTATTAATATCTCTTCACCGAATACTGAGAATTTAAGAAATTTTCACCATGAAAGAAAATTACAAGATTTACTTAAATCTGTTTCAGAGAAGAAAAAAAATTTAGATACAAATATTCCAATAGTGGTTAAAATTTCACCTGATATACATGAAAAACAGATAAATCTAATTTCAGAAATTCTTTTAGAAAATCATGTAAGTGGAATAATTATTTCAAACACTTCGGAGTCATCAAGAGAAATTTTAAAAAATATTCAAAGACATCAAAAAGGAGGATTGTCTGGAAAACCTATTGAGAAAAAATCAAATTTATTAATAAACAAGTTTTATAATCTATTAAAAGGTAAAATTAAGATTATTGGAGTAGGTGGAGTAGACTCAGGACAATCAGCTTACGAAAAGTTTTTACTAGGTGCAGACTATATTCAATTATATACAGGAATGGTGTTTCAAGGTCCAAATATAGCTAGTATTATTAAAAAAGATCTAAAAGAATTATTGACCAGAGACGGTGTTAAAAATTTTAGCGAAATTATAGGAAATAAAACTCTTTCTTAATTCTATTAAACTTGACGCCACCAACATCTAACCTTATATAGGCACTATTATTATGTCAAAAAAATGTGAACTTACTGGAAAAATACCTATGAAAGGTCATAACGTTAGTCACGCTAACAATAAGACTAAGAGAAGATTTTTGCCTAATCTTAAGAAAGTAAAGTTTACTAGCGAGCTAATGAAAAGAAGCTTAAAATTAACAGTGAGTAATGCTGGAGTTAGATCAGTTGATAAAAAAGGTAGTTTTGATGAATATTTAAAAACTGTAAAAAATAAAAAATTATCTCCTAGACTTAAAAAATTAAAAAAAGGTATTCTAATTAAATCCCCATTTAAGAAAAAACCTTTGGCTAAATCTGCATAATGAATAAATTATTCTTATTTCTCTCATTTTTAATGGGAGTGGTTGTTTTATCATCAAATTATTTAGTCCAATTCCCAATTAAATACTATGGACTAGATGAGATATTAACATATGGAGCATTTAGTTATCCAGTAGCTTTTTTGATAACTGACTTAGCGAACAGATCTTATGGAAAATTAGTCGCAAGAAAAATAGTTTATATTGGTTTTGCAATAGGAATTAGTTTTACTCTTATATTCTCAACAAATTTTGCAGATTTTATTTCAGTAAGAATTGCAATTGGATCTGGAACAGCTTTTTTAGTCGCTCAACTATTAGATGTCCAAATATTTGATCAATTAAGAAAAAGAAAGTGGTTTATCGCTCCTTTAACATCTTCTCTGATTGGGTCTACGATCGATACATTTTTATTTTTTTCAATATCTTTTTATGCGACAGGTATTCCATGGTTTACCTTATCTTTAGGAGATTTAGCAGTTAAGATACTCGTTGCTCTTGTAATGTTAATCCCATTCAGAATTCTTCTTGGCACTTTAAAGCCAGTATAGTTTAGATTTTGGGCTCTGGTTGTGTCATACAATGAATAGCTCCAAAACCCCAAATGAGTTTAGTGCAATCAATTGGTACAATTTTTTTATTTTTAAAAAATTTTTTAAAAATTAAAATTACTTTTTTATCATTTTTGTCTTTAAAGATTGGTAATAGTACTACTTTATTAGCAATATAAAAATTCAGATAACTTGCAGGGACTCTTACTTTTTCAATATATATAGGCTTGGGCATTGGTACTTCAATTATTTTAAATTTTCTTTTATTTATATTTTTAGCGTTCTTTAAAATATTTAAATTTTCTTTTAAATTTTTATAATTCTTTTCATTTCTATTTTTTTCGACTGCAGTCATAATTGCATCTTCAGAGACAAACCTTGAAATATCATCGATGTGTCCGTGAGTATCGTCTCCTTTAATCCCCTTATTAAGCCAAATGAAATTTTTAACATTTAAATATTTACTTAATGTTTTTTCTAATGATTTTTTGGTAATACCAGGATTTCTTTCTTGTACTTTGCTTAAAAGACATTCCTTTGTTAGAAGAACCGATCCTTTACCATTGACATCTATAGCACCTCCCTCCAATACTAATTGTTTTGACTTATTATTAATCTTAACAACAGGATCTATTTTTTTTACTTTAGTTAATTTTGATAATTTATTATTGATATTATTGTCTTTCTTATAATCTTTGTATTTACTCCATGCATTGAATTTAAAATTTAAAATCAACTTTTTTTTGGTCCTTTCATTTATTATATATATTGGACCAGAGTCTCTTAACCAAATCCGATTAGTGCTTATTTTGTAAAAAATAATATTTTGTAGGTTATTACGAAATTTACTTAATAAATTTATAATTTTTTTTTTATCGTTATAATTATTTATTAATAAATTTATTTTTTGTGATCTTGATAATTCACTTATTATTTGTGTAACTATTTTTGGGATATTTTTAAAAAGACCAGGCCAGTCACTTTTGTTGTATGGCCAAGCTATCCATACACTTTCTTGCAACTCCCATTCTGCAGGCATTCTGTAGCCAATGAGAGATAAATTATTATTCATCTTTAGGATTTTTTAGAAGTCCTTTGTAATAATCTATTCTTCTATCTCTTAAAAATGGCCAATGATTTCTAGCTGTTTCAATTTTATCTAGATCAATGCTAGTAATTAAGATTTCCTCTTTATCTGATTTTGACTTCGCAATAATATTTCCACTGGGATCGATAATCATTGAGTTACCCCAAAAGTGTATTTTTCTTTTTCCAGTTTTCTCTAAACCAATTCTATTTATAGCGGCAACAAAAACCCCATTTGCTATGGCATGAGATCTTTGGATAGTTATCCATGCTTCTAGTTGGGATTTCCCAAACTGTTTTTTCTCTTTAGGGTGCCAACCAATCGCTGTTGGATAAAATAAAATTTCTGCTCCTTTTAGCGTTGTTAGTCTCGCAGCTTCTGGAAACCATTGATCCCAGCAAATCAAAGAACCAACTTTTCCGTATTTTGTTTTTGTAGATTTAAAACCCAAATCTCCTGGAGTGAAGTAGAATTTTTCATAATAACCTGGATCATCTGGAATATGCATTTTTCTATACTTTGATATTATCTTACCCTTGTCATCAATTACAATGCTTGTGTTATGATAAAAACCAGTAGTCTTTTTTTCAAATAAAGAAATCATTAAAACAACAGAAAGTTCTTTGGCTAATTTACAATATATATCTGATAATCTACCTGGAATTTTTTCTGCTAACTTAAACTTAGCATGATTTTCACTTTGACAAAAATATGGAGATAAAAATAGTTCAGGAAGACATATTATTTTTGCTTTTTTCTTTGCTGCTTCTTTAATCTTAATTACAGAATTTTCTATATTTTTATTTTGATTATCAAAAACTTTAGTTTGAATTAAACCAATCGTAGTTTTTTTTACCATGAATTATTTAAAAATATTTGAGAAATTTTTCCGATCTCTACTCTTCCATTCCCCTCTATGATAAGCATCACTAGCTATAAGAGGCAAAACACTTGTAGCTTCTGCAAAAACCATTTGTTCTCTCGTGATATCAACTTTACCCCAAGAACTTGCCTCTTTTAGAGTTGAGCTACTACATGCTCCATCTCTACTATCTGCAACTGTGATTTGAATAGCATATTTGTGCATATCAACATCTTTTCCTAAAAGTTCTGCACAAATAACTGTATCTTGAATGAAATTCTTTGGTACTCCACCACCTATCATAAATAATCCTGAGCCTTTAGATTTAATCTTTATTTCTGTAAGTTCCCTAAATTCTCTAACAGAGTCAATTGTCATATGTTTTTTTGGATTTTTTTCCTGGTGCATTACTAAACCAAATCCTGCACTCGAATCTGTAAAAGCAGGGCAGAAAATTGGAACATCATTATCAAATGCTGTTTCAATTAATGAATCTTTTTTTTTTGATTTCTTTTTCAGATACTTTCCCATTTCATATATAAACTCTCTGGAAGTGTAACTCCTTGGTTCTAATGTATTAGCTATATCACATATGATTTTGTCACACATTTGAAGCTCTTCCTCATCAATATAAGTGTCGTAAATCCTATCGATGTAATTATTTCTTAACTCGGTATCATCTTGAAACTGTGAGCCCTGGTAATGTTTAAAACCTAATGCTTCAAAAAAATCCATATCTACAATTGAGGCGCCAGTTGCAACAATTGTATCAACCATATTATATTTAACTAAATCCTTATATATATTCATACATCCTGCAGCTGATGTTGATCCAGCCAAAGTTAGGAAAATTGTACAATCTTTATCTTTCAACATTTCATTATAAATATTCGCTGCATTAGCAGTCTCTCTAGATACGAAAGACATTTTTTTCATTGATGAGATTATCTTTCTTGAATCAAAGGAGGTGATATCAATGTGTTCTACTGGGTTTTTTAAGAAATCTTTTTTACTATTGTGACCCAGATTTTTTTGGTCTGACATTAAGCGACCATATTAGCTTTATTGCTATCTCTACCGTACATGGTCATTATTGGTTTATCTTCAACTTCATAAATCTCATCCGAATAATAGCCATTGAATTGAGTTCTAAAAGTTAATCCATAAGCTCCAAGTTGACCAAGTTCTATATAATCATTCTCTTTAATATTGTTTGGAAGCAAAAAAGGACCCTTCATATAATCCATGCTATCACATGTTGGACCAAAGAAATCAAAAGCTGTTAGTTTTTTTGAAATAATTTTATTTGAGTTTTCTTTAATCATCTTTGACGGGTAAACAATATTTGGAGTACCAGCATCAAAAAGAGTACCGTATGTACCATCATTTATATAAAGCTTTTGTTTTTTTCTTAAATTAACTTTAACAATTGTTGACCCACTTTCTGCAACTAAAGCTCTTCCAGGTTCACAAATTATTTTTGGCAATGTTTCAAGTTTTAAATTTTCTAAACTTTTTTTTATTTCAGTAAAGTAACTATTCAATGATTGGGGAATTAAATCAGGATAGATAGTTGGAAATCCACCTCCTATATTTATATAATCTGGAACTATTTTTGTTTTTTTTATTATATTTCCAATTTCAGTTATACCCTTCGAGTAAGAAATTGGATGCATACATTGGGATCCAACATGAAAACTTAAACCTATTTTTTTTGCATGTTGTTTTGCCAATCTAGTTAAACCTACAGCCTCAAAAGTTAAAGCTCCAAACTTTTTTGACAAGTCTATTTCTGCGTGCTCGTTTGAAACTGCCACTCTTACAAATAATTCTAAATCTTTTGCATTATTCGTACTTTCTATAATTTTGATTAATTCGTCTTTAGTATCTAATGAAAAAGTTTTAACATTATAATTAAAATAAGCTTCCTTAATACTTTCTCTACTCTTTACAGTATGCATATATGAGCATTTTGCAGTGTGACTAAAATTTCTTACGCTTTTTATTTCTTCGATTGATGCAACATCAAATTGCTCTATTCCACTATCTATTATTGTTTTTATTACTTCTGGATGAGGATTTGTCTTTACAGCATACAAAACTGTTCCTAAGAAATTTTTTTTGAAAACTTTTACTGCAGATTCAATTGAATTTTTTCTGATACAGTATACTGGTTTTTCAGGTTTAAGTTGATTTACAAGTTCTTCAACTGATTTAAATTTTTGCATTTCCAATGCCTCCAAAAAAAATTTAACAAAAAAAAGTCTTTTAAATAAAAAACTTTAATATTTGTGGCATCTAAAGTTAAAAATCACCAATGTAAAGCAAATAATTCAGGTCAGTATTGCTAAATAATCATATATTGAAAAATTTAATTCAGTTACCATATCAGTCAAATGAAAGAGCAAACAAAACTCCAAAACCTTAGTGATTTTGAGAATAAATCACTATTAATTTGTGACGACGATAATCCTTTTAGGGAAAGATTGGCAAGAGCAATGGAAAAAAAGGGATTTGAGGTTTTTCAAGCAGAAAGTGTGCAAAAGGGTGTTGAAGCAGTTAAGTCAAAAAAACCTGGATTTGCTGTAGTAGACTTAAGACTTGGAGATGGAAATGGTCTTGAAGTAGTAAAAGAAATTCAAACTTCAAATAATAATAGTAGAATTATAATGTTAACTGGATACGGAAATATCCCAACAGCAGTTGCGGCTATTAAAGAGGGCGCCATCGATTATCTTGCTAAGCCAGCAGATGCTGAAGATGTTGAAAAAGCTCTGTTAGCAGATCCATCAAAAAAAGCTGCACCTCCAGAAAATCCTATGTCAGCAGACAGAGTAAAATGGGAGCATATCCATAGAGTTTTTGAGCTTTGCAATAGAAATGTATCTGAAACAGCACGAAGACTTAAAATGCACAGAAGAACTCTTCAAAGAATCCTCTCTAAAAGATCACCTAGATAAATTTTCTAATTTTTATAATTTTTTTAACTAATAATACCAAAATAGCAATTTTAAATATTTCAGCCAACAAAAAAGGTTTAGCTCCTAACGCTAATATAGGCTTGTCCCATCCGATTAATGTTCCTAACCACAATAATCCTAAAATATATATTGTTGAAGTTGCAAGTATTAGTTTACCCAAAACAACAAAAAAACCATCCTTTAATTTAATCATAGATGCTAAATAGCAGGCTGTTAAGAATCCAATTAAATATCCCATAGTTGGACCAGTGAAATATAAAAGTCCGATACCTTTTTCTGGAGAATTTGAAAAAACTGGCAATCCTGCAATACCCTCAATTAAATATAATCCGACAGCAGCTAATCCAATTTTATAACCTAAACTAATTCCCAAAAATAAGACCACAAAGGTTTGCATTGTCATAGGAACTGGATAGAAAGGAATTTTTATTTTTGCAGAAATAATTAAAGCTATTGAACCAAGTACTATAGCTAAAAAAGATTTAATTATTTTAGGTTGTGTAAGATTTTTTGTTAATTCCAT
Organism: uncultured Pelagibacteraceae bacterium; assembly: GCA_902599995.1. Classification (GTDB taxonomy): domain Bacteria; phylum Pseudomonadota; class Alphaproteobacteria; order Pelagibacterales; family Pelagibacteraceae; genus Pelagibacter. Next base: position 37,404 of record CACKHN010000006.1, on the reverse strand, counting down.
AAAAATAATAATACTCTTAATTGTTAATATAATCTAGTGATTAGTAGATTAAATTAAAGTTTAGACTATATTAACTTTAAAACATTTAATAAATTTTAATGAGTAAAATACAAAAAACTGATCATTTTTATCTTATTGATGGTTCTGGATATATCTTTCGAGCTTATTATGCGTTACCACCATTAAGTAGAAAAAGTGATGGACTGCCAACAGGTGCAGTTAGTGGTTTTTGTAGTATGCTTTTTAAACTTTTAGAGGACTCAAAATCAAATCAAAATATGCAGAAACCAACTCATTTTGCAGTTATTTTTGATTCTGCCAGGAAAACATTTAGAAATGAAATCTATAGTGAATATAAAGCAAACAGATCTGAGGCGCCTGATGACCTTGCACCTCAATTTGAGTACATTAGAAAATCAGTTTTAGCATTTAACCTACCATCTGTAGATTTACCCAATTATGAAGCAGATGATTTGATCGCAACTTATGTCGACAAAATACTTAAAAAAGGTGCGAAGGTTACCATTGTTTCATCGGACAAAGATTTGATGCAACTTTATCAAAAGGGGGTTCGTATCTTTGATCCTATGAAAAATAAATTTATTAATGAAGAGGATGTTATTAAGAAATTTGGGGTTGATGCTACTAAAGTGATTGATGTTCAATCTTTAGCAGGTGATAGTAGTGATAACGTACCAGGTGTACCTGGAATAGGAGTAAAAACTGCTGCCGAGCTAATTAATAAATATGGAACATTAGAAAAATTATTGAAATCAGCTCATGAAATTAAACAAAACAAAAGACGAGAAACTCTCTTAGAAAATAAGGATAAAGCATTAATTAGTAAAAAACTTGTGACGTTAGATCATAAATCTCCAATAAATAGAGAACTAGATGAGTTTAAGTTAAAAAGTATAGACAAAGATAAATTATATAAATTTTTAAGAGAGATGGAATTTAATAGATTATTAAGTTCTGCTATTTCTGCATATGGTGAGCCAGACTTAACAAGCTCAGTTCCAGAAACTAAAAATATAGAAAAGCAAAGTCCAATTAATAATAAAAATTATTATTTAATTTCTAACCCAGATGAGATAGATGAATGGGTTGAAGAGGCTGAAGAGTTAGGAGAGGTTGCTGTAGATACTGAAACTAATTCTCTTGATCCTCATCAAGCAGAGCTGGTAGGTATTTCACTTTGTTCAAAAATTGGTAAGGCGTGTTATATCCCTATTGGTCATAAGTCCTCAAAATGTATTGATAAAAATACTGTCATTAAAAAATTAAAAACATTATTAGAAGATCAAAGTGTTAAAAAAATTGGGCAGAATATAAAATTTGATTTTATTGTTTTATTTAAAAATGGAATAATTTTATCTGCCATGGAAGATACGATGCTAATGTCTTATGTTTTAGATGCTGGAAAAAACAGGCATAATATGGATACATTATCAGAACTTCATTTAGGTCACAAAACTATTTCCTTTAAAGAAATAGTAGGAACTGGAAAAAAAGAAATTAATTTTAGTGAAGTAGAAGTTGAAATAGCAAAAGATTATGCTGCAGAGGATGCAGATGTAACTTTTAGATTATACAAGAAATTTCTTAAAGCTTTAAAATCAGAAAAATTGATTAACATTTATGAAACTTTTGAAAAACCGTTAATCAAAATACTAGCATTTATGGAAATTGAGGGTGTAGAAATTGATAGTAAGTTTTTAAAATCTTTATCTCAAAAATTTGGAAAAAAAATTCTAAAGCTAGAGAATGAAATATTTAAAATTTCAAAAAAAGAGTTCAATATTGGTTCACCAAAGCAATTAGGTGAAATAATTTATAATGATCTTAAAATAGCAGGTTTAAAGAAAACAAAAAAAGGTGGATTTGCAACTAGTGCTACTGTTTTAGAGGACTTAGCATTCAAAGGTAATATATTTCCTAAATTAATTTTGGACTGGAGACAACTATCAAAATTAAAAAATACTTACTCAGACGCTTTACCTGAACACGTAAATCCAAGTACTAAAAGAGTGCACACATCTTTTTTGTTAGCAGCTACTACTACAGGGAGACTAGCCTCTAGTGATCCTAATCTTCAAAATATTCCTATTAAATCTGATGATGGCAAGGATATAAGAAAAGCATTTAAGGCTAAAAAAGATCATTTACTTATTTCTGCAGATTACAATCAAATTGAAATGAGAATTCTTGCTGATTTAGCTGACGTTAAAGAATTAAAAAAGGCCTTTAAAAACAAAGAGGATATCCATTCACTAACAGCTAGCCAAATTTTCAATATTGATATTAATAAAGTAAATCAAGACCACAGACGAAAAGCAAAAGCTATTAATTTTGGAATAATCTATGGAATATCTCAATACGGATTAGCAAAACAAATTAATGTTACAAACTTTGAAGCAGAGGAATTTTTAAATGCATACTTTGGGAAATTTCCTGAAATAAAAGTCTATATGGATAAAACAATAAAGTTTTGCAGAAAAAGTGGCTATGTTAGCAATATTTTTGGTAGAAGATCTCATTTTAATGGGATAAATGATAAAAATTTTAATATAAGAAATTTTCAAGAGCGTGCCGCAATTAATGCACCAATACAAGGATCAGCCTCAGAGTTAATGAGACTGGCCATGATCAGACTGGATAAAAAAATGTCTGAGGAAAAAATTATAAAACCAAAAATGCTACTACAGATACATGATGAATTAATTTTTGAAGTTCCAAAAAAAGATGAAAAGCTTATGATTAACATAATAAAAAAAGAGATGACAAGTGTTGCTCAGAGTGACTTTCACTCCTTTTCTACTCCATTGACAGTCGATGTAAATGTAGGGGATAATTGGGGAATACTTCATTAATATATTTGCATTGCCCAATTTAGAACAATTTAGTATTTTTAAATTAAATTAATGCAAAAACAAACTATAGCTTTAATTGACGATGATAGAAATATTTTAACAAGTCTTAGCATTGCCTTAGAAAAAGAAGGCTTTAAAGTACAAACTTATATTGATGGAGAAAGTGCTCTTATTGGATTAACCAGAATGCCTCCCGATTTAGCAGTTATTGATATAAAAATGCCAAAAATAGATGGAGAAGAGTTATTAAAAAAACTCAGAAAAAAAACATCTTTACCAGTAATTTTTTTAACTTCTAAAGATGATGAAATTGATGAGCTTCTAGGTTTAAAATTAGGTGCAGATGATTTTGTAAAAAAATCTGGAGGCTTTTCTATCAAAGTTCTAATTGAAAGAATTAGGGTTCAATTAAGAAAAAAAGATTCTAAAAATATTTTAGAGGAAAATAAAAGTCTAATTTCTCATGGAAGATTAAAGTTAGACCCGTCTCAGCTCGAATGTGAATGGAATGGAAAACCTTTACCAGACAAATTGACAACTACAGAATTTTTAATTGTTAAAGAATTAGCAAAAAGGCCAGGTATAATTAAAGAAAGAGCTCAATTAATGGATATTGCATATAGAGAGGACACCGATATAGAAGACAGAACGATCGATAGTCACGTTAAGAGAATTCGTAAAAAATTTAAAAAAGTAGACCCTGATTTTTCAGCTATTGAAACTAGGTATGGTAGTGGATATAGATGGAATGTTAGCTGATGTTTAGTAAATACTTAAAAACTCTTTCAATATTAAAAAAATTTCTTTTTATCAATTTTGTTATTTTTACTATTATTGGATTATTTACATTAGTTTACTTAAATAGTATTCAGCCTAATCTAATAAAAAAAAAATCTGAAAATCATATTAAAATTATCAATAACACAATCGATAATCTCTCCAGATTAAACGTAAAGTTTGAAAGCGATGATATTAGAAGATTTCTTTTTTCTACAAGATTTATATTTCAAAATTTAGATAGAGTAATTTTTTTTGATAATAACTTAGATCTGATAGGTGACACAGACACATTAGATCTTGACCCAAGATCATTCTCAACAAGAATAGATGAAATTGAATTTGAAAGTTTAAATGATGAAAAAAAAGAGCAAAATATTGAGGAAAAAAATATCAATATAGATCAAGAAAAGCACGCATCTTTAAAAGATACTTTACAAGATTATTCAAAATCTGATAAATTTGGGAATCCATATACTTTCATTCAGGAAAACTTTAATCAGTTTAAATTAACAACTATAAAGGATGTTGAAAGAGACGGATCAATCGTAGGTTTTTTGGCGATAACAGAGATCGCTAATGATATTAAAACTGCAACGGATGAGAGAAAAGCTTTTGTGATTAGAACAGCAATATCTGTTGGATTTGTAATTCTGATTTTTTCTTTTGTATTAAGTAGATATTTTATTAAACCTATTCAAAATTTAGTTAATTATACAAAGTTTATTAAAGAAAAAAATCAAGCTAAGTCAAATATTGATAATTTGAAAAATAGAAATGATGAATTAGGTCTTCTTTCAAATTCACTTGAAGATATGACAAATGAATTACAAAAAAGAGTTACTCATGCAGAAAATTTTTCCACAGATCTTGTTCATGAAATTAGAAACCCCTTAGCATCCCTGAAGAGCGCATCCGAAATTTTGCAAGATACGAATGATAAAGATCAAAGACTAAAACTAATAGATATACTCAGTCATGATGTTCAACGTATTGAAAGACTAATTACAGATTATTCTCAAATGTTAAAAGATGAAGTTGCTTTGAGTAAAGAAAAAATGAGAAAGATAAATATTGAACCAATTATCCAATCTGTTGTAGACGACTACAATAACATTCATAAAGTTAAAAGAGATATCCATGTAAAATATGAAAATGATGGAAAAGAAGAATATTTTATTAACGGTATCGAAAATAGAATAGAACAAATAATTGCAAATTTGCTTGATAACTCAATATCTTTTAGTAAAAAAGGTTCCAGTATTTTTATCAATGTGTCTAACACATTAGAAAATAAAGTTTCTGTTAAAATATTTGATGAAGGACAAGGATTTAAGGAAAAAGATACTTCAAAAATTTTTAATAGATTTTATAGTAACAGACCTGATAAGTTTGGACAACACTCAGGACTGGGATTAAATATTGTAAAAAATCTCGTAGATTTACACGATGGAGAAATTGTAGCATCTAATCGTGTTGATAAACTTGGTGCAATGATAGAAATAAAATTTCCAAGTATTTAAACTAATGTTGATAAAATATCCCTTAGCGCTATAAACCATCCAATGGAAGATTATAAAGTAAAAGATATTTCACTAGCTGGTTTTGGTAGAAAAGAAATTTCTATTGCAGAAAGTGAAATGCCAGGCCTGATGGCATTAAGAGAAGAATACTCTAAAGAGAAACCTCTTAAAGGAGCCAGAATTATTGGATGTTTACATATGACAATCCAAACAGCAGTACTAATTGAAACATTAGTTGATTTAGGTGCAGATGTTAGGTGGTCATCTTGCAACATCTTTTCAACTCAAGATCATGCGGCTGCCGCTATTGCTAAAGCAGGTGTACCTGTTTATGCGTGGAAGGGAGAAACTGAAGAAGAATATTTGTGGTGCATCAAGCAAACAATTGTTGGAAAATCTGACTGGAAACCAAATATGTTATTAGATGATGGTGGTGACTTAACGGCTATTATGCATAACGAATATAAAGAGTTAATGAAGGATGTTAAAGGTATTTCAGAAGAAACAACAACTGGCATAAAAGCACTAAACAAAATGGAAAAAGAAAAATCTCTTTTAGTGCCAGCAATAAATGTGAATGACTCAGTAACTAAATCAAAATTTGATAATTTGTACGGATGTAGAGAAAGTTTAGTTGATGGAATAAGACGAGCAACAGATGTAATGATGTCAGGTAAAATTGCAATCGTGGCAGGATTTGGAGATGTTGGTAAGGGAAGTGCAGCATCTTTGAGACAAAGTGGGGCTAGAGTTTTAATCACAGAGGCAGATCCAATTTGTGCTCTCCAAGCTGCAATGGAGGGTTATGAAGTTGTTTTAATGGAAGAAGCTATTAGTAGAGCTGATATAGTTGTAACTGCGACAGGTAATAAAGATATTGTTACGGCGGACCATATGAGAGATATGAAAGACAGAGCAATACTATGTAATATTGGTCATTTTGATAATGAAATACAAGTCGAGGCTTTAAAGAACTATAAGTGGACTGAAGTAAAGCCTCAAGTCCATGAAATTGAACTACCTAGTGGTAAGAGAATTATTTTATTAGCTGAAGGAAGATTAGTAAATCTAGGTTGTGCAACAGGGCATCCTAGTTTTGTAATGAGCGCATCCTTTACTAATCAAGTAATTGCTCAAATAGAACTTTGGCATAATTATAAAAATTATAAAAATAAAGTCTATGTCTTACCAAAGCATTTAGATGAAAAAGTTGCAACTTTACATCTTAAAAAAGTTGGAGCTAAATTAACCAAATTGTCAAAAGAACAAGCAGATTATATAAGTGTTGGAACAGAGGGTCCTTTCAAACCAGATGCCTACCGCTATTAAAGATAGCAAAGTTGATATAACTTCAGAGCGGTCTACAAGAGAATTAGCAGAAAAATTAACATCACATTTTAAAGGAGGAGAATACATTTTTTTGTATGGTGAAATGGGAGTTGGCAAGACAACTTTTGTAAAATATTTTATTAATAAATTTCAGACCAATGAAAGACTAAAACTTTCAGAGGTGACCAGCCCCACATTTAATTTACTAAATGAATATGAAACTAACAATTTTACTATTAAACATTATGACTTATTTAGGATAAAAAGTATTTTAGAAATAAAGGACCTAGATATATTCGAAAAAAATGAAAAAACTATCACCCTGGTAGAATGGCCTCAATTACTAGAAAATAGTAACAAAATGAAATCTGTAGATTTAATTTTTTTTTACGAAAATGAACTTAAAAATAGATCAGTAAAGATAAAAGGTTTAAAAATCTTTAATTAAAATGCTTAATTTTAGAGAATTAAAGGAAATTAAGGGCGATGCATCCTTTCGTAAGTTTTATAGAAATAAGAAAAACCATTCAATTGTTGTTTATGCCAAAAAAGAGAAAGTTAAAAATCTTTTAATCTATGATGCTATTAATAAAATATTAAATAAAAATAAAGTTGTAGCTCCAAAGCTATTAAATCAAAATTATAAATATAATTATATAGAAATTGACGATTTTGGAGGTAAAACTTTAAACGAGTTTTTTAAAAATAAAAATATTAACCAAGATCTTATTTTTAGAAAAATATTAAAAACTCTTAAAAGAATACAGTCTATAAAAGATAAAAATGTTATAAATTTTAATAATCAAAGATATAAATTAAAAGAATATGATCATAGAATATTATTAAGTGAAGCTAAATTATTTTCCGAGTGGTATGTGCCAAAAAAAATAAATAAGTCTAAGGTCAGAAATTTTAAACAAAAATATGAAAAGGAGATGAAAAATTTACTTTCAAAATTGAATTTTAAAAATGATACTTTTGTTCATAGAGATTTTCATGTATCAAATTTGATTTACTATAAAAATAATATTGCAGTGATTGACAGCCAAGACGCGTTAATTGGCAATAAAGCTTATGATCTAGCATCACTTGTTGATGACGTCAGATTGAAAACATCTAACAAAATTAAAAATAAAATTTTAAATAATTACTTAAAAAAATTCAAAAAAATTGAAATTAGTAAATTTATTAATGACTTTGAAATTTTGTCTGTTCTCAGAAATTTAAAGATTATTGGAATTTTTATGCGTTTAGCGGCGAGAGATCATAAAAAAAAATATTTGAAAATGATCCCTTATGCATGGAAAATGATTAATTATAGAATGAAAAGTAATAGAGACTTCATAAATTTGAGATCAATGTTGAAAAAAAACTTCCCTAAATTTGTTAACTGAATTGTGAAGATAGATACTGCTTTAATTTTATGCGCTGGATTTGGAAAACGATTAAATCCGATTACTCTAAAAAAACCAAAACCATTACTAGAAATAAATAATTTCACAATGCTAGAGAGATGTATAAAATTAATTAAAGAATTAGATATTAATAAAATTTTTATTAATACTTTTTACCTTAAACAACATTTCTCTAATTTTATCAAAAATAAAAATTTTGATGTAGATATTCATATTGTTGAGGAAAAAGAAAATATTTTAGATACAGGAGGAGGTATACTGAATATGATCAACCATTCAGATAAGGATGATTTTATAGTCTTTAACCCTGATACAATTTGGTCAAACGAATATAAAAATGAAATTTTAAAAATGCAGGAAATTTATTTTTCTCAAAAATTAGTAAATATTCTTTTAATGGTAAATAAAAATTTAAGTTTCGATCAAAGCCTAAGTGGTGATTTTAGCCTTTCAAATAATCTTATCTCAAAAAAAGAAAACCTAGATTTTATCTATATTGGTTGCCAGATTTTAAATAAGGAAATTTTTACAAATCAAAATATAACTAAATTTTCTATTTTAAATACTTGGCATAAATTAATAGATAATAAAAAATTATATGGATTTGAAAGTAAACAAAAATTTTACCATTTAACAAATTTAAATATATTCAATAAATTAAAAGATCTTTAGCTCTTTGAGGGTCAAGATAGTGACAATTAGAAATCTTGTTACCCTCTTCAAGTTCTAAAAATAATGGATTGCCAGTTGGGATCTCAAGTTTAGTAATCTCGTTGTTATTTAGCTTAAAAAGATATTTACAAAGAGATCTTAATGAATTTCCATGTGCAGAAATTAAAATATTATTTTTTTTGGTAAGTTCCTCAATTTCATTTTTGTAATAATTTATCACTCTTTCATAAGTATCCTTTAGAGACTCTGTGTCTGGGATATTATTAACTGGTACATCTTTATAATTTTCTATATTTACGGGATGATAAACGCTATTTTTATCTAAAGGATCAGGTCTAAGATCCCAAGATCGCCTAAATTGATAAACTTTCTCTTCTCCAAGTATTTTTTTCATTTCATCTTTATTTAAACCTGTAAGAGATCCGTAATGCCTTTCGTTTAGCTGCCAAGCAGATTTAAAATTTTTATGGTCATTTAATTTATTTTGTATAATTCTTAGAGTATTTTTAGCTCTTATTTGAAGTGAGGAAAAATATAGATCAATTTTTATTTTTTTTTTCTTAATTAGTTCACCCGCTTTTCTTGCCTGATTTCTTCCATTTTCATTTAAGTCAACATCTACCCATCCAGTAAATCTATTTTCAAGATTCCATACACTCTGTCCGTGTCTTATAAGTATTATATAACTCATCTGTTTATCTTTTTTAATAATTTGATAAATAAAATCATATTTATCTAATGTATAAATTTTTTAAAAAACATAAATATTTTTTTCATATTGTAAATTTTTTGATTATTTTATTATATTTATACCCAGGTAGTATACTTGGTTATATTTTTTTAAAAAATTATAAAATTCATCCTCAAATAACAAAAGATTTTATAATTTCAAGTAATCATTTTTATTCATTTGCTTTTCTATCTGTTCTGGGACTATTGACTTTTCATAAAACAGTTTATTTAAGATTATTAATCTTATACTTATTTTTTTCATCCTTAATTTTGGAAATATTACAAATTATAATTCCTAAAAGAGGTTTTGAATTTTCAGATTTATTTGGAAATATACTTGGTGTCTTAACAATTATATTTCTTTATAAATTATTTAATTTTTATGAACATTATAAAAAGTAATTTTCTATATATTTTATTTTTAATGCTTATTGGATGTTCATCTGTTCCAAAAAATACGTCAGATAGTTGTTCTATATTTAATGAAAGATACTTATGGTACAAACATGCAAAAACCTCAGAGCAAAAGTGGGGTACACCCATACATTTACAACTTGCAATTATTAAAATGGAATCAGGTTTTGATTGGCTAGCGAAACCTCCGAGGCAAAAACTTTTTAAAGTTGTTCCCTACAAAAGACCTTCTAGTTCATTTGGATATTCTCAAGCTGTTAAAGGAACCTGGAAACAGTATAAAACTGAAACAGGAAATAAATTTGCGACTAGAACAAGATTTAGAGATAGTGTTGATTTTATTGGTTGGTATACAACTAAAACTGAAAAAATTTTAAAAATTTCCAAAAATGATATTTTTAAACAGTATGTTGCTTATCATGAAGGTTGGGGGAATTACAAAAATTATAAAAACAATCAGAAAGTTATTAACTTAGCCAAGAAAGTAGAAAAACAGGCAAATACTTATAAGAAACAACTATCTGATTGTAAGAATTCTTTATCTACCAATAAATATATTTTGTTTTAATTTAATTGTTTTTTAAGTTCAATTTCCACAGCATCAATACGCTTTGTATTCTTTGCTAATGCTATGTACATTGTTGGTGTCACGTATATAGTAAAGAAAGTTGATATAATCATTCCTCCAAGAATAGTTCCTCCAACTGCCAATCTAGATCCTTCCCCTGCGCCTGGACCAATATTACCGATTACTAATGGCAACATTGCAATCATCGTGCTTAAGGATGTCATAATAATTGGTCTTATTCTTAGTTGGCACGCTTTAATAACTGCTTCTTGTAATTTAATACCAGTCGTTCTTATCTGGTTTGCATAGTCTACTATCAAAATACTATTTTTCGTTGAGATACCAATCAGTATAATTAATGCTATTTGAGAAAAAATATTTATTGAACTGTTTAAAAATAAAATAAAGACTAACCCTCCAAAAACTGCAAGTGGAACAGTTAAAATAATTATAAAAGGATGAATAAATGAATTAAATGTTGCTGCCATTACTAAATATGCAGTGATCAATGCTAAAGCAAAAATTAAATATATCTCATTTGTTGTTTCTTTTAATTCTTCTGACTTACCTTTCCAGGTAATCTGGTTTTGGGGTGCAACTCTCAACATAACATCTTCTAAATAATTTATAGCATCTGTTAATGTATAATCTTCTGAAAGTGCTGCAGAAATTGTAACTGCTCTTTGACGATTATATCTTGGAAGCAATTCTGCAGTACCTTTTTCTTTGAATTCTACTAAACTTGCAACTGAGACTAGCTTTTTTGTTGTCTCTGATCTAACAAAGATTTTTGATAATCCATCTTTATCTCTTCTATCTGCAAGGTATTGTTGCAAAATAATTGGATATTCTCTCCCATCTTTACTAAAAGTAGTTACCCTTTTGCCACCATAAAGTGTTTCTAAAGTTCTTCCAATATTTTCTGTAGATACTCCTAAATCATTGGCTCTATTTTTATTTGTTATTAGTTTAACCTCAGGTTTGTTTTTTGTGTAATCACTTTCTATTCGAGACATATTTCTGTTCTTTCTTAATTCAATCAGAACATTTCTTTGTATTTCCTCGAGCTCTTCATAACTTGTTCCATAGATTACCATTTGAACTGGTTTTCTATAATTTGAGACCCTTATTGACTGAGGAGATATTGGAAATGCGAATGTCTCTGGAACAGAAACGACCTCGCCTATAGCTTCCCTCAATACAGTTTGACTACTTTTATCCCTATTTTTCCAATCATCTAATAAAGCAATTATTATGAATGTATTATAAGTAGTTGCAGACTTACCGAAACCTGGAACTCTCATTATAAGCCTCTCATAAGGACTATCTTGTTCTTGTAATAATTTTAATATTCTATTCTCAATTATTTGGGCTTTGTCCTGTGTATATTCAAATGAACTACCTTCATCAGTTGACCCTATTATTAAATAAACACCTCTGTCTTCGGTAGGGATTAATTCTTTTTTTGAAAAATCAAACAAATAAACAGAACTTGCAATTACTAATACTATAAAAACAGAAATTGTTTTTTGCTTGTTGATCCAATATTTTAAAGTATCAATATAAAAACCTGTAAAAGACTTAAATCCATTATTAAATTTTTTAACAAAAAAATTAATCTTCTCTTTTTTGTTTAAAAATTTACTGCCTAGCATTGGTGATAACGTCAAAGCGACAAAAGAAGAAACAACTATAGAGAAAGACAGTGCAATGGCAGTCTCTTTAAACAAAGTTCCAGAAATTCCTTTGATGAAGATTAGGGGTAAAAAAACTGCAACCAAAATTAAAGTCGTTGCGATTATTGCGAAGGTAATTTGTTTAGATCCCTTATAAGCAGCGACTAATGCAGTTTCTCCATTTTCAATTCTAGTATAGATCGCATCAGTCATTATAACAGAGTCATCAGTAATTATTCCAATCGCCAAAATAAAACTGAGTAAAACAAAAATATTAATTGAAAGGTCAAATAAATATAAACCTAAGAATGATCCAATTAAACTTACTGGTAAAGCAATTGCTGGTACTATCACAGCTTTAAGGTTACCTAAAAATAGATATATTATTAAAACCACTAAAATAAATGCAATTATTAAACTCTTATAAACCTCCTCAATTGCAGCACCAACATAAGTAGCTCTATTAAAGGCGATCTCTAATTTTAAACCATCAGGTAAAGATTTATTAAGTTCGTTTATTTTGACTTTAATTTCTTTAGAAAGCTCAACTGTTGAAGCACCGCTCTTTGCATAAATTCCAATCCCTACAGTTTTTAAATTAATTGCATTTTTTCTCTGAGCTTTAAATAAAGTTTTTTCTGATACAGGGCCTAATTCAACATTTGCTACATCTGATAAGATGACAACTTTATCTTTATTTTTTTTTAGTGGTAATTGTTTGATGCTATCAATATCTGAATAGGTTTTATCAATATTAAGAGTAAGATCTTTATTATTTGCTTCTAAGGTTCCCGCAGGAAGATTGATATTTTCATTCCTAAATGCTCTTTCAACCTCCTGAATAGTAAGATTATTTGCTGCTAATTTAATCGAATCTATCCATACTCTAACACTTAATTCTCTTAATCCGCCAACCCTTATTCTTCCAACATTAGGAACACTAGAAAATGCATCAATAAGATATCTTTCTGCATAATCTCCAAGTTCTAAATCACTCCAGGTTGGAGAGGAAAGGGCAACCCACATAGTAGTGGTAAATCCAGCTGCCTGTTTTAATATTTGTGGAGGACTTGACTCACTAGGTAAATTATCAACCACTCTAGATACTCTCTCTCTAATGTCGTTGGCTGCATCATCTAAATTTATATCTGTATTAAATTGAATATTAATTCTACTTCTACCACTAAGAGAACTTGAGTCGATATTTTTAATTCCCTCTGCCCCTCCTATAACATCCTCAATCTTCTGAGTAATTTCTTCATCTACTATTTCTGCCGAGGCAGACTTATATTCTGTTTTCACTTGAACTACTGGTGGTTGAATACCATCAGGTAATTCTCTGACTGGCAACTCAGAAAAAACAAAAATTCCAAAAATTATTAATATTAAAGACATCACCCAAGCAACTACAGGTCTTTTAATACTAACTTCAGTAATATACATTTAGTAATTAGCTTTCAGATTTTTTAAATATATTTAATTTTTTAAACCAATTTAATTTACTGGTGTCGGTCTCTTTTTTTTGAAGTTTATCTTTTTTACTCCAACTAGAATCACCTTGTTTTTTTTTAGAACCTTTTTCTATTGGCCTTATGGTTAAATTAGGTCTTACTTTTTTTGTACCTTCAGCAACAATTTTATCACCATCATTTAAACCAGCTAAAACTTCAACAAATCCAATGTATCTGTCTCCAGTAGTAATTTTTGTTTTTAGAGCTTTATTTTTGTTATCAACTTTATAAATAAAAACATTTTCACCTTCTATGATTGTACTTGTGTCTGGAATGCTCAAATTTTCCCTAACATTATATTTAATAGATATTTCTAAAAATGAGCCTGGAAGTATTTCACCTGAGATATTATCCATTTTTATTCTTGTAGCTAAAGATCTTGTTTCTTCGCTTATTCTACTTGCAAATGAATCAATGTTTCCTTTGTAAATCTTTTTCTTATATCCAGAGAACTTTATATCAACAGGCAAACCAATTTTAATAAATGGCACAAATATTTCAGGTATATCTACGTCACAATAAATTGAACTGGTATCTTCAAGGTTTATAAGAATTGATGATTTTGATACTTCTAAATCTTCAGAAAATTCTCTTTTTCCAATAGTTCCATCAAATTGAGCTATAATTTTTCTATTTTTAAGTTCAGCAATAACGTCACCTTTTTTTACTTTTTTATTATAATTTATCGGTTTAAGTATTTCATACTTTTCAATTTTAAATGACTGAGTTTGAATTGGAGCAGCTGTTCCGTAGGTACTTATAATATTTTCAAATATTCTTTCTTTAGCAGCTGTAACAATTATTCCTGGTGGAGGCCTTTTACTAAATTTTTTTTTAAAATGATTTCCAATCATAGTTCTTCCAACAATCACAGTTGCAATAATTAGAAAGAATATGATTAATATACTTGTTATTTTTGTTGATCTTTTCATATTTTAAAGTTTGCCGTATTCAGCCCATGAGCCATCATATATTACAGGCAGATAATTAGTGTTTACTAAAGAATATGCAAGGGCTAAAACACATGCGGTGACACCTGAGCCACATGAAAAGACAAGTTTATCTGTTGAATTCCTTATTGTAATTTCAAATAAACTTCTTAATTCATCTGCATTTTTAAATGTATAATCTTCGTTTATAACTTTTAAAAAGGGCAAACAAATAGAATTGGGTATAGATCCACTTTTAACGTTTTTCCTTGGATCAGGAACTTTTCCCTCAAATCTATCTTTACTTCTTGCATCAACAACAATGAATTCTTTCTTAGAAATATTAGTATCAATTTTGTATTTATCCTTTACCAGAGAACTTAATTCTTTCCCTAAATAGTTAGTTTTTGAAAATTCAATTATTTCACTTGATGTCTGTTTTTTTTCTTGTTTCCATTTTCTAAATCCACCATCTAGTACACTAACAAGCTTTGGATGATGACCAAAATAAATAAAATTATACCAACATCTACAAGAACTTATTACATCTGAATTATCATAAATAATTATTCGTTCATCTTTTGAAATTCCTAAATTAGAAACTATTTTATTCCATTCATTTAAAGTTGGGAGCATGTGTGGAAGGTCTGTATTACTTCTAGAATTTTTATCTAAGTCAAAAAAAACTGCATTTGGAATATGTTCTTTTTTGAATTCTTCCTTTGGATCTCTACTCTCAGCTGGCATATGCCAGGAGCAATCAATAACTTTTACTTTATTAATATTTTTTTCTAACCAATCTGCATTCACTAAAGACATTTTATCTTTTTTCTAAATATCTCTGATGGTATTCTTCAGCTACACAATAGTTTTTTACTTGTGAAAGTTTAGTTACTACTTTCCCTGAAAGCTTTTCATTCTCCTTTTTTATAATATTTTCTGCAGTTGTTTTTTGATTATCATTTAAATAAAAAATTTCACTTCTATATTGTGTTCCAAGATCTGGCCCTTGAGAATTAAGTGTTGTTGGATCATGAATTTCAAAAAAGTATTGAAGGATTTTTTCATAAGAGATGATTTTTGGATCAAAATCTAGTTTAACAACTTCTGCATGGTTCGTTGTTCCAGAGCACACTTCTTTGTAATTAGTTTCTGCATTGTTACCCCCACAATATCCAACTTCAGTTTTTATAATTCCATCAAGTTTACTAAACTTGATTTCTGGTCCCCAAAAACATCCTAAACCTAAAATTGCTATTTCCATTGATAAATAAGTTAATTAATTTAAAGTTATCCTCATGCTATCAAAAAATCAATTAGGCTTTTTTTACATGTTCATTTCAGTCTGTGCTTTTTCATTAATGGATGTATTGGTAAAGTGGTCAGAGGCATATCCTGTTGGACAAGTATTATTTTTTAGAGGTTTTTGTGGAATAATTCCGCTTTTATTTCTAATTCCTAAAGATAGGTTTTCAGATTTTTATAAAACATCAAGGCCATATCTTCATTTTAAAAGGTGTTTAGCTGGCTTGATTGCATTAGTTTCAATCTTTATAGCTTTGAGGAATTTACCATTAGCAACAGTGGTAAGTATCACTTTTGCTGCTCCAGTGTTTACAACAATTTTTTCAATATTTTTATTGAACGAAAAAGTTGGTTTATATAGGTGGCTAGCTGTCATTGTAGGTTTTGTGGGTATAATTGTAATTACTGAGCCAGGTTTTAGTTCTTTAAATTTTTACTATATCTATCCCATTATTTTTTGTTTAGGTTTGTCATATGTTGCTATTGCAATAAGAAAACTATCTACAACAGAACCTGTATGGCTGATAAGTTTTTTCTTCTCTTTTTCAATCGCAGTATTAGGTCTTTTTTCATTATTTCATGGCTGGGTAATGCCCAATATTACAGATCTTTTTTTATTATCTATGGTTGGAATTTTAGGAGGTCTTGCAAATTTATGGCTTTCTCAATCTTATAAATACTCTGAAGTAAGTTTAGTAACACCATTGAAATATTTGGCACTAGTCTTCGCTATAATATTTGGGTATTTTATATGGAGTGAAGTTCCGACGATTAAAACATTATTGGGTGCTTTATTAGTAATTATATCTTCATTTATAATATTTAAAAGAGAAATGACTTTAAAAAAACGCCTTGCAGCTTCACGACATGAGTAATTCTCCAAGATATTGGAACACAGCAAAAAAATATTTATCTAATAAAGATAAAACAATGTCTGCTTTAATAAAAAAGTATAAATCTCCTTCAGAGACGATCTTAACTTCCAGAAAAGATGTTTTTTTCTCATTATGTAAAAGTATAATTGGCCAACAAATTAGTGTAGCAGCAGCTAATGCAGTTTTTTTAAAATTTAAAAAAAAATGTAAAAATAAAATTAATGCTAAAATAGTTAATAAATTAACAATTAATCAATTAAAAAGTTGTGGCCTTAGTAGGCAAAAAGTAAAAGGTATTAAAAGTTTAGCAAAACAAGTGATTGAAAAAACATTTAATCCAAAACTTATACCCAAAATGTCCGATGAGGAGGCTATAATTTACTTATCCAAATTACGACAAATTGGAAGGTGGTCTGCAGAAATGATTTTGTTGTTTACTTATAATAGACCTAACATTTGGCCTGTTCAAGATATTGGTCTTTTAAGGGCTATCTCAAAAAATTATAACAAGAAATATTTGCCACCAGAAAATTATGTAAAACTATTAAATAAAAAATTTTCACCTTACTGCTCAGTTGCAACCTGGTATTTATGGAGAAGTATAGATCCCGAACCTATTCAGTACTAAAACCCTCTACTATTTGCATATGTCTAGTGGTTGTATTTTTTGCAATATTCCAACCTTTCAAATATTCTTTTGAATTGTGACACTCTATTGCTTTTTCATAACTTGGAAATTCCCAGATAACAGTCCTCACAAAATCATCTCCATCATAAGTAATGTGTTTTCCTCCTCTTACTAAGGGAGTACCCCCAAAACTTCTAATTATTGGAGTAACTACTTCAGCATATTTTTTTAAATTATCTTTATTTTCAACTTTTTTATAAATACTTATCCAATAAGCTTTCATGATTTCTCCTTTTTAAATTATTTAAGTTATGATAGTAAATTTCATGGCCGATAAATTAATTGTCTCCTTTGAAGAATATACAAAAATAGTTGAGAAATTGGCAATACAAATTCATAAAGAATATAATCCAACTGTTCTAGTGGGGATTATGAGGGGTGCAGCACCAATATTAGATATTCTTTCACGAATACTAAAATTACCAATAGCCTATATTGTCATTCAAAGTTATTCAGGAAAAGGAATTGAGGATCAACAAGGACAACTAATGTTTGCTAGAGAAATTAGTTCTTTAGCTGATAATAAAGATTTTCAAAGAGTATTATTAATAGATGATCTTTCTGATACTGGATTAACTTTAAATAAGAGTATCGAGTGGCTTAAAAATTATCCACAAACTAGAGATTTTATTAAAGAAGTTAAAACAGCATGTCTGTGGAAAAAAAAATCTTCAGCATTTGAACCTGATTTTTGCTCTGTTAGACTAGAGTCTGATCCCTGGATAGTACAACCAACTGAGCATTATGAGGAATTATCTATTGATGAAATTAAAAAAAGAAATTAACAAACAGGGCTAGATTTTCTAGCCCTGTTTAATTTAATTTAACTAACTGCAAAACTCACAACACTTAAAATAGCAATTACCCATATTGCTGGAGAAGTGCTCTCAAATTTTCCAGTAAATATTTTAATCAAAGCATAAGAAACAAATGCCAAGGCAATTCCATTACTAATACTATAAGTTAATGGCATAGCTATCATTGCAAGTATTGCTGGAGCTGACTCTGAAATATCGTTCCACTCTATGTCTGTAATATTTCTAATAAAAAGAACAGATACAAATAGCAAAGCAGCACCATCAATTTGTTTAGGAAGACTAGTTGCAAGCGGAGCGAAAAATATACATGCCAAGAACAACACACCAATTACTAAAGATGTCATTCCTGTCTTTCCACCAGCTTTGACACCAGCACCTGACTCTACATAACTTGTTACAGTTGTTGTTCCCATCATCGCTCCAGCAACTGTTCCGACACTGTCTGATAGCATTGCTTTGTTAATATCCTTAACTTTTCCATCTTTACTAACTTTTCCAGCTACATTAGCAACTGAAGTTAAAGTTCCAGCAGTATCAAAAAAATCAATAAACAATAATGTAAATATTACTGTAGACATTCCTGCTGTCATTGCAGCAGATAAATCAAATTCAAAAAGATATGTCATTGAAGGAGGTGCACTTGCAATTCCATTAAATTTTGCAAGGCCAGTTGCCCATGCAATTATACTGAATGCCAAAATACCAATAATAATATTTCCTTTAACATTCATTTTATCTAAAACAATAATTGCTATGAAAGTTGCACATCCTAAAAGAACTAAAGGATCACCTAAATTACCCAACTGAACTAAAGTTACAGGATTATCTACAACGACTTCCATTATTTGAAGACCAATTATTGCAAGAAATAATCCTATGCCAGCTCCTATTCCTAATTTTAGACTTTTTGGTATAGAATTAATTAACCAAGCTCTGATTGGGGTTAGAGATATAATTAAAAACAATACACCTGCAACCAAGACTGCACCTAAAGCCTCTTGCGGCGTATATCCCATACCTGCACAAACTCCAAAAGCTACGAAGGCGTTTATCCCCATCCCTGGCGCAAGCCCTATTGGCCAAGTTTTTCCATAAAAAGCCATTATGAAACAAGCTAATGCGGTTGCTAATATTGTTGCAGTATAGACTGCACCGAAATCAAAAAAACCTTTTTCTGGTCCAGCAAATTCTCCCGATAAAATAAATGGATTTAAAAACATTATGTATGCCATGGTCAAAAACGTTGTAGTCCCAGCTATTACTTCAGTTTTAAAATCAGTTTTGTGTTTTTTATAATTAAAATAATTGTCAAGCATTTGTCCTCCTAATAATAGAGATTTATTTGATTCTATAAGTTATTTCCTTAATAAACCTTTATTTATTCACAACATTCAACTGAGAAGTTTATATTTATGCCATAATTAGGTTTTAAAAATAACTTATGTATAAATTTAAATTCATCTTTACCCTAATGATCTTGTGTTTCTTGGTTGCCAGTTGTCAAACAGTCAAGGAAAAGACAGATGCTATCGTGGAAAAAGAAAACGAAAAATTAAGTGAGTTTATTGGAAAATCCGCAAGTAAGCTTCAAATGGAATTAGGAAAACCTGATGAGGATTTTACAAATGCAAAAGGTAATTTTGAGTTTGTATACAACACAAAAAAATACCTGATACCCTGTGAGAGAAGATTTGAAATTAATTCAGAAAATATTGTAGTTGGTTTTGTATCTAACGGCTGTTTTTAAATCAAACTTGCGAGGATAAAAATCCCCGCAAGCAAGGTTAAACTTATTTAATTTCTATAAGTTTTTTCTTTTTATGCTCCGGAATAATTCTTTCACAAGATATTGTTAAAAGACCATCTTTAAGCTCAGCACCATTTACTTTTACGTCATCAGCAATAGTGAATGATCTTGCAAATTGTCTTTGAGAAATACCTTTGTGAATGATTTCTCCATCAACATCACTGTTCTCAGATTTATTAACTTGTTTAGTTCTAACTGTTAATAAGTTATCCTCAAACTCAACCTCAACATCCTTTTTGTTAAAGCCAGCTAATGCAACCTCAATTGCATATTTGTCTTTATCGGTTTTTCGAATATTGTAGGGCGGATAATTTGACTGCATTGTCAAATTCCCATTACCTAACATATTTTCAAATTGGTCAAACATATCGTCAAAACCAATTGAAAACGGTCTTAGTGAGTTAAATATAGATAAATCCTTACTTGTCATTATATCCTCCTTTGTTAAGCAAGTTAAATTTAGTAAGCCCCATTAGGCGACTTACATGTTTACTTAATGATTAGTTTAAATATTTCAAGATTACAAATTTATATTTTTTTTTGTAATTTTTAATGCAAAAGCATAGTCAACTGCAATTTCTTCAATTGCGCCATCTCGGCCAGATTTACCACCATGTCCAGCATTCATTTCTGTTTTTAATAAAAGTAAATTATTATCAGTTTTATATTCTCTTAATTTGGCTGTGTATTTTGCAGGTTCATCAAATAGAACCCGATTATCGCTTAAGCTAGTTGTTATTAACATATGGGGATAATCCATTTTTTTTATATTGTTGTATGGAGCATATGAAAAAATATAATCAAAATGTTCTTTGTTATCTTTGGCGTTTCCAAATTCGTCAAATTCTCCAACTGTTAGAGGTAAAGAGTGATCTAGATTTGTTGTTAAAGAGTCTACAAAAGGCACAGCCATTATGACACCTAAAAATAACACTGGAGACTGATTTACTACAGCTCCTATTAACAAACCTCCTGCTGATCCACCCATGCCAATGATTTTACCTTCAGAGGTATAGTTGTTTTCTATTAAAAATTTAGCAGCGTGAATATAATCTTCAAAAGTATTCTTCTTGTTAGTTAATTTCCCCTCTTTCCACCACTTCATCCCTTTTTCCATTCCACCTCTAATATGGGCAGTTGCCCAAATAATATCCCTATCTATTAAACTTAATCTAGTAGAAGAAAAACTTGGACTCATAGAATTTCCATAAGATCCATAACCATATAAAAGTAAATTTGAAGACCCATCTAATTTAGTTTTTTTGTGACGTGTAATAGTTAGGGGCACTAACCTTCCATCATGAGATTTGAACTCGACTCTTTCTACAATATAATTATCTGAATTGTGACCTGATGGGATTTCTTGTTCTTTAACAAGCTTTTTGGACTTATTAGATAAATTAAATCTATAAACTCTTGAAGGTGTCTTAGGAGAGGAGTATCCAAGATAAACTTCATCTGTATTTCTATTTCTTTGAGTGAGCGAAACCCCTGGCACATAGATTTTTTCATCTGAAAATATTAATTCTTGCTCATTATTTGTTGAGTTATTTCTAACAAATAATTTATCAAGGGCATTCGATGTTTCTGATCTAATGATCCAATTATTTAGAAAAGTAAGTCCCCCTATCAACACTTCTTTTTTTGGTAAAATAAATGGGGTCCAATCCTGTTTTTCTAAACTATCTGTAATGTCAATTTTAAAATCCTCTGCATCTTTGTTTGTATGGTTATAAAATTTGCCACCCCATGAGCTTATAGAATATAGAACACCTCTTTCTCTTCTCATAATAAGTTTTGGTAAAGGTTCAGCATCATCTACACTAAAGTAGTATTGTTCTGAAGTGTTGTGGTCAGATGTATTTATAAAATAATACTTTTCATCTGAACTAAGTCCTAAGCTAACCGTAAAAGCTTCACTTTTTTCTTCAAAAATTAATTTATCTTCATCTACGTAATTCCCGATCTCGTGCCTATAAATTTTTCTTGCTCTATGATTTTCATCTAGTTTTGAATAAAAAATATATTTATCATCTAGACTAAAAGTTATCCCACCAGACGTTTCTGTAATTTCTTTGGAAATAATTTTATTTGTCTCTATATCTCTAACGTGAATTGTATAATACTCGGAACCTTTAAGATCTAATGAATACCCAAGATATTTATCATTATTACTTACCTCTAAATCACCAACACCGAAATATTCAGTATTTAATTTTTCTTTTTCTTTATTTCCATTCCATATTTCTTCAATGAGATTTTGACCAATTTTTTTACGAAGTTTAATTGAATAATTTCCTTTTTCTGTAGTTTTTGTCCAATATTCATATGTATGATCTTTATATGGAAGAGACTCATCATCTAATTTTATTCTTCCTTTAATTTCATCAAACAATCTTTTTTGTAAATTTTTTGTGTCTTTTAAATGATATTCAGTATAGTCGTTTTCTTCTTCTAAATATTTTTTTACCTCAGGATCTAATTTTGATTTGTCTCTTAAAACTTCCAAGATATTTTTCTGGTGTATCCAGCTATAATTATCTTCCCACTCAACATTGTGACAAGATTTTATCTCTGGTTTTTTTTTTAGATATGGTACTTTCATTAGGTATAGGAAATATATGAATATTATAATTTATACACTGTTAATTTTAATTATTTTATATTTTTTATTGAGATGGTTTTCCAATGCAGCTCTTAAAAAAATGTCAAAAGGTTTAAGACTGCTTACTATTTTAATATTGGTAATTTTTGCAATATTGTTTGCTATAGGAGGAAAATTTTTATTAACATTACCCCTAACTTTAGCGAGCCTAGCTCTGGTGAAGCTAAAAGGATTGTCTTTAATTCAAATGCTATCTCTCTATAGGCTTATTCAAACACTCAGAAATTCTGGAAGATTCTCCTTTAATCAAGCCCAGGGTAATAATTCGTCTACATTATCAGTGCCAGAGGCATACAAAATATTAAATTTAGATATTACCAAGAAACCTACTAAAGAAGTTGTTAATAAAGCTTATTTGAAAATTCAAAAAAAAATACATCCTGATGTTTCCCCTGAGACTGCAAGATTATCAGCTATAGTAAATGAAGCTAAAGAAATTGTTCTTCAAGATATTTCTTAAGCTAATATTGACATCAATTTATTAAATATTTTTTCAGGATTAATTTTATCTTTACCTAACGTATTATGACTGACTGTTCGTTCACCATCAGGTATGATTGGATACATGTTCGTTGAGTAAGATCCATATATTAAAGGAGTGTCAGCCATTAATGTGATAGTTTTAACACCAAGCGCTGATGATAAGTGTGAAAAACTCGTATCGTTACAAATTGCAACATTACAATTTTTTATTATAGGTAAAGTATTATTTATGGAGTGGTTATCTAAACGAAAGCATTGGTCCTTAAATTCGGAATCTAAGATTTCTTTTAAAATTTTTTGTTCATCTTCATTTTTACCAGTGGCAAGAAAAAATTTACATTTTTTAACATTTTTAATTTTTTTCATAAATGATAAAAAGGTTTTTGCAGGAATTCTTTTTGTTGGCCCAGACCCTCCAACAGCAAGCAGGATATTAAGTTCGTTTGTTTTCATAAGTAACTTTTCTGATGTTTCTTTAACTAAACTTTCATCAATTTGAATTTCAGGATTTTCCTTAACATCAATGCCTAAATTATCCTTAATTAACTTATTGGCAGCACCAGTGATGTGTTGTTCTCTTTTTTCTAAAAGTGGATATTGATAAATTTTTTTAATATTAGCCAATCTAGAAACTAAATAAAATCTTAATGAAGAATTAAAAATGAATACTTTTTCAAAATTATATTTTTTTAGCTCTTTTGCTAATTTGATAGAACCTAATATCCCTTTAATTTTGTCATTTTTTTTTAGGTAGATAACTTGATCAATATAGTTAGTTTGGTTTAAAAATTCCTCAGCTTTTGAATTTTCTTTCACAAGCAAACTTACTGGGCAATTGAATTTTATCGATATTGCCCTAATAAATGGAAGGTAAATTACTGTATCACCAATACCCATTTTATTTTGAATTCCTAATATTTTCACAAGTTATTTATAAACTTTACTAATCAGTTTTTTTATATAAATTTTCAATATGAGTAAAATTAGTGGGATATACGCTGCATCGATGTCGATTTTAAACAACGATTTGACACTTAACATTAAAAAAACCATACAACATGCAGAAATGATCATTAATAATGGTTGCCATGGGGTGGCAATTTTTGGAAGTACAGGGCAGGCACAGTTAATTCCCGTTTCAGAAAAAATTAATTTATTAAATCATCTAGCTTTAAGCAGATATAGAGAAAAATACATAATTGGAACTGGGCTAAATTCATTAGGTGAAACTATTAATTTAATGAGAGTAGCCAGATCATTAAATTTTAAAAAATTTTTAATAATGCCACCAGCTTATTACAAATATGGTGACAAAGAAGTAATAGAATTTTATAGCAAAATAGCTGATGCAATTCCTGATAGCGAAATAATTCTCTATAATTTTGAAAAATTGTGTGGTTATAAGTTTAGTATTGAGTGTGTTGAAAAACTTGTAACAAAATACCCAAAAAATATTGTTGGAGTTAAAGATAGTTCATACAATTTATTTGAAAATTTAAAAATAGATAATTTCTCAGTTCTACCCGGATCAGAATCTAAATTATTAAGAGGTCTTGAGCTAGGTTGTTCCGGAATAATTACTGCTACATGCAATGCTACATCAGAGTTAGCAAGAAAAGTATTTGATGACTTTCAAAATGGACATGAACAAAAAGTTAATCAAAAATTGTGTGATGTGAGAAATGTATTTGAAAAATATAATTTAATATCAGGACTTCACACGTATTTTGGAAAAAATAATGCATTTTATGAAAATCTATTACCTCCTCTAAGTATTTTAAATACTCAAGAGGTAGAAGAACTTAATGATAGCCTAGAAAAGTTAAATTTTTCAACAAAGTCTTCCTTGGCAGCCTAATATGCAACTTGCTAGATTTTTAAATAGTGTTTTTAAGAAAGATGGCTTTATATTAGTTGATGCTAACTCAAAAAGTTACATTATTGGAAACCCAAAAAAAGAAAATCCTATTAAACTTAAAATTCTTAATAAAAAACTTCATTACAAATTATTATTTCATCCAGATCTTTATTTTGGTGAAGCATATACAGATGGTGAAATTAAAATAGAAAATGGAAGTCTTACTGATTTTCTAGATCTTGCACTTATGAATTTTGGAAGAGGAGATCTTAATTTCTTTAGTTATTTAATAAATAGATTAAGGGGATCTTACCGATATTTAACAAATTTTAATTTTATAAAAAAATCGAAAATGAATGTTTCGCATCATTATGATATTTCTGATGACCTATATGATTTATTTTTAGATCCAAAAAGACAATACTCATGTGCTTATTTTAAAAATGAAGATGAATCTTTAGAAGATGCACAAAATAATAAAATAAGACATATTATAAAAAAATTAAATATCAAACCTAACCAAAAAGTTTTAGATATTGGTTGTGGTTGGGGATCATTAGCAATTGATATAGCAAAAAGTGCTAATTGTGAGGTTACTGGAATAACTTTATCTCAAAATCAATTTAACTATTGTCAAAAAAAAGCAAAAGAACTTAATTTAGAAAATCAACTTAACTTTAAGTTAATGGATTATAGGGAGTTGGATGAGAAGTTTGACAGGATAGTGAGTGTTGGAATGTTTGAGCATGTAGGTAGAAAATTTTACCGTAAATTCTTCTCACAAGTTGAAAAATTGCTTAAAGATGATGGAGTTTCGCTGATACATACTATCGGTTCGGTAAATCCACCCAGGGACCCTCATCCATGGATTACGAAATATATTTTTCCAGGTGGTTACACACCAAGTTTAAGCGAGGTTACAACCCCAATTGAAAAAGCAGGTTTAATAGTAGCTGATATTGAAGTTTTACGACTTCATTATTCACATACTTTGCGACACTGGAAAGAAAACTGCATCAAAAATAAGGAAAAAATAATTCAAATGTTTGATGAAAGATTTTTTAGAATGTGGGAATTTTATTTAGCTGGTTGCGAGATGGCATTTAAATGGGGTGACCAGGTTGTTTATCAATTTCAATTGACAAAAAATTACAGATCTACTCCAGTTACAAGAGACTATATTTATCAATAAATTATTGATAGATATAAATCCTCTTGAAATGAAAAAAACAAAAAAAAAATCAAAAAAAAATAAAAATAAAGTAAAAGTTAAAAATCGTAAAAAAATCAAAAATTCAAAAAAGAAAGCAAAACGAAATAAAATTAAAATAAAAAATAATTTAAAAAAAAAAAAAGTTAAGAATTATAAAAAAATAAAAAAAGTTTCTATTTCTAAGGTAAAAAAAAAAGAAAACTTTATTTTAAAACTAATCAATTTTCAAAATTCTCTTAAACCCCAATTCAAATTTAATTTAAATTTTAATTTTGAAAAATATATTCAAGGATTTTTTGACAAAATTGCTAACACTATCGATCAGTACAAAATAATTAAAAAAGATGAAGCAAGAAGAATTAAATTAGAAAAACAAGAAAAGGAAAGATTAGAAAAAATTAAAAAAGCAGAAGAAAAACAAAAAGAAGAAGATTTAAAACTTAAACTAAAAGAACAGACTTTAAAAGAAGAAATAAAATTAGAAAAACAAAGAACTAAAGATATAAAATTATTCTTACGAAAAGAACAGGCATTATTAAGAATTGAACAGGCAGAGAAACAAAAACAGTTTTTACAAAAATTAAGATTAGATAAACAAATTGAAAAATTCAGAGTTAGAGAAGTAAAAGAATTAGAAAAACTTGAAAAAATTTCTTTAAAAGAAAAAAGAGATGATTATGCAGGTCTCCAACAAAGAATAGAAAAATTAAAAGAAAAATATCGAATTATTAGGGATCAAAAAATAAGAGAGAGAGTTGAGGCTTTAGGCGTAAAAATTCAAGGAGATGAAGATAGGGAAACACTTCTTAGAAAAGAAAAAGAGTACACAATTGCTAGACAAAAAATTGAATTTTCTTTAGAAAGTTTTTATAGAAGCGCAAGCAGTTTAGTTTTTCAATTAAATAAAAGACATGTGACAAGACATATGTCAATTTTTAGATGTATTGATAGAAGATTTGAAACGGGTGAGATTTTTGTAAAATGGGATGAAGCAGCCGACGATGAGTGGTTGTTACTTATTTATATTAAAAATAATTCACCAGATGAAGGTATAGTGATTGAAGACAAAACAAATCCAGAAAAAAATATTTCACATGAATTTAAAAATAATGAAATTTTTAAGGCTTCGGACACAATGGTAGACTCTTTAACTCAGCTAATTGCTATTAAAAGAGGCAAAAATAGCAATTAATATATCTAAATATATTAAGTAATATCTATCATGCTTTTTGGAATTGTTATTATGATCGTTCTATACATAATTCTGAGTTATGTACTTTCTTGGATAAGATATTTCAATAGTCAGGACCCAAGATTAGGTCAATCAACTTGGAGATGGAGTTATGATTATCCGGTAATTGGAGAAAAAGATTTTTCAGATTTAGATGACAAAGACTTTGTGAGGTTAAGAAGGAAAAGAAATAAAATTATTACATTTATGTATGCAATCGTTTTAATTATGTTTTTGCTATCTATGTCTTTATTAAGTGAAATAATGATATTCTTTTTAGCTTAGTTTTTCAATTGTTTCTTATTTTTGAGATATAGAAAATAAGCAACAACTTCATATCCGTAATTAAAAATTGTAAAAATTATTGGTAGTTTAAAAAATTTATATAAAAATCTATATTTAGGTATTTTCTTCCAAACAAACAAAAAAGCTTCAGCCCCCTCTAAAACTTTTTCATCATCTTTCACATGTAATCGCCTTAAAAGCTGCCTATCATTTTTACTAGTTTCTTTTTCAGCCTGTTCATTGTTGGTTATATCAATCCAATCTATTCCGTCTATTTTTTCTTTTTTGTATAAGTCTATTTCAGACTTACAAATTTTACAGGAATTGTTGAAATAGACTTTCATAATTCAGTAATTATCTTTTATCAGATTATTGTACATGTGTAAAAAGAGCAGTTGAAAAGATAATATAAACCTTTATGTAATTCCTATGAGTAATTTCTTTGATAAATCTGACTTAGTAAGAAAAGATGCTGAAAATATAGTTTCAGATACTTTAAAAAATTGTGACGATGGAGAGTTGTATTTAGAGGATTCAAAGTCAGAGTCGATTGTCTTAGATGATAATAAGATTAAGAGCTCAAATTATAGTTCTGATCTAGGCTTTGGATTTAGGGCTGTCTCAGAGGAAGTTGTTGCATACTCCTACTCAAATGAGATTTCAAAAGACTCTTTAAAGAATTCAGCAGAAAATCTTCAGTCAACACTTAAATCAATCAAAGGCACTTATAATAACGAGATACCAACATCTAACAAAAAATTTTATAATGATATAAATCCCATAGAACAAAAAACTTTAAACTCAAAGCTTGAAGTTCTTAACAAGGTGAACGATTATTTAAGAAAAAAAGATGGAGCAGTAAAACAGGTTACGGCAAATTTTTTAGGTGAACATAAGTCAATTGAAATAATCAGATCAGGTGGTGAGTCAATTACAGACATCAGACCTTTAATTAGATTTAATGTTTCTGTAATGCTTGAAAAAGATGGAAGAAAAGAAACAGGTGTGTATGGCATTGGAGGCAGGCAGTCTTATGATGATTATTTGCAAAATGATAATTGGAAAAGTGTATGCGAGGAAGCTTTCAGAATTGCCTTAGTTAATTTAGAAAGTAAACCTGCACCAGCTGGTGAAATGAAAGTTGTTTTAGGACCAGGTTGGCCAGCAATATTAATCCACGAAGCGATAGGGCATGGTTTAGAGGGTGATTTTAATAGGAAAAAGACATCAGCATTTCATAACCTGATGGGGCAGAAAGTTGCAAGTGAAGGGGTCACAATTGTTGATGATGGCACCATAGACAATAGAAGAGGTAGTCTTACTATAGATGATGAGGGCACACCGACCGAAAGAACTGTCTTAATTGAAAACGGAATTTTAAAAAACTTTATGCAAGACAGACTTAATGCACGATTAATGAAGACAAGATCGACTGGTTCGGGAAGACGAGAAAATTACAGACACGTTGTATTACCAAGAATGAGAAATACTATGATGTTAAGTGGAAAACAAACCCAAGATGAGATGATCAAATCTGTTGATAAGGGTATTTTTGCTGTTAGCTTTGGAGGTGGACAAGTAGATATCACTTCAGGAAAATTTGTATTTAATTGTACAGAGGCTTATGAAATTATTAATGGAAAAATTGGCTCTCCTATAAAAGGAGCAACTTTAATTGGAGATGGTCCCTCTATTTTAAAAGAAGTTTCAATGGTGGGTAATGATATGATGTTAGACCCTGGTATAGGTACATGTGGGAAGGCTGGACAGGGAGTTCCTGTTGGTGTTGCACAACCGTCTATATTAATTGATAAAATGACAGTTGGTGGAACAAAGCTCTAAGTAATGATTAAAGATCAAGATTTTTTAAAAGCCAAGGCAGCCCATTGTTTAGATGTCGCAAAAAAAATTGGAGCTACAAATGCTAGTGTAACTATAGGCCATTCAATTTCCGAAACGGTTAATTTTAGAAATAATAACTTAGACGAGTCTAATCGATCAGATGGATTAGTATTTACTATAGATACTTATATAGGAAAAAAAAAGTCCTCAATTTCCTCATCAAATTTATTAGATCAAAATTTAAATATACTTATAGAGAAATGTTATGAAACAACTAAAATAACTCCTGAGGATGAGTTTAACTCATTACCAGATCAAAACTTACTTGCAGATAGTCTTCAAAATTTAAATATTTATGACGACACTCATATCGAGAATGGTAAAAAAATTGATTATTTAAAAGAATTAGAAAGCGCAGCATCAGAGGATACAAAAATAGTAAACACCGAATCCAGCTTTACTGAAAAAAAATCTAACTTTATTTTAGCAAATAGCGATGGTTTTTGTAGTGGTTATAAAACATCTTCATTTACCGCATCTTGTGTAGCTGTTGCTAAAGATGAAACAAGTATGGAAAGAGATTATGAATATTCAAGTAAGAGATATTTAGATGATATCAAAGAGCCTAAATCTTTAGGTAAAATAGCGAGCCACCAAACAATTAGAAAACTAAGTCCAAAAAAAATAGGAAGTGAAAAATTAAGTGTAATATTTGATAAACGAATTGCAAAAGGGATGCTCAGTGCTTTTGCAAGTGCAATTTCGTCCTCTGCTATTGCAAGAGGAACTTCGTTTCTTAAGGATCAATTAAATGAGCAAATATTTTCTAATTCTATCAACATCATAGATAAACCAGACATAATTAAGGGTTTAGGTTCAAAAAATTTTGATTCAGAAGGTGTTAAATCCGAAACTATTAATTTAGTAAAAGAGGGCGTACTCAAAAGTTATCTTGTAGATACTTACAATGGTAGAAAATTAAAACTTAAATCAAATGGGAGAAGTGGAGGCACCACAAATCTATATTTTGAAAATGGAAACCAAAGCTACGATGAATTATTAAAAATGAACTCAAAGTGCATTTACATTACAGAAACTATAGGCCATGGAAGTAATCTTGTAACTGGAGACTACTCTGTTGGAGCAACTGGGTTTTTAGTTGAAAATGGTCAATTTAAATATCCCGTAAATGAAATAACAATTGCAGGAAATTTCAAGGATATGTTTAAAAGAATATTTTTAGCAAATGATTTAGATTTTGAATATTCTACAAATTCTCCAACTATGATGATTGAGGGCATGACAGTTGCTGGTAAATGAGTAGTTTTTGTATAATTGGCTCAGGAATTTCTGGAGCAACTATCGCAAATCTTTTAAACAAAAAACATACAGTTGATTTGTATGACAAAGCAAGAGGCTTAGGAGGGAGATCATCTTTTAAAAGATTAGATAATCAAAGAGGGTTTGATCATGGGACTCAATATTTTTCTCCAAAAACTACAGAATTTAAAAGATTTACTAAAAAGCTTATAGAAAAAAAAATACTAAAAATTTGGGGAGGTAATCATAAATTTTTAAGTGATAAAAAAAAAGAAAATAAAAAACACGTGAAGGTTATTGGCAGAAAAGGAAACAACGACATTAGTAAATATCTTTTAAAAAATGTAAGATGTTATTTTCAAAGTGAACTTAAAAAAATAAATTTCCAAAATAGAAAATGGAATTTGACGTTTAATGATGGTGAAATGAAAAATTATGAAAATTTAATTTTGACCTGTCCATTTCCCCAATTAAAAAAATTATCAAAAAAATATATTAAAAATTCTTTTATAAGAGAAAAGATAAAGATGGATGCAAATATAACAATTTTAATAGAAATAAAAAAAACCAACTTAGGTTATAGTAGTTTTTTATTTAACGATAGAATTCTAGGATGGGCTGGTTATGAAAATAGTAAAAAAAGATTTAAGAGCAGAAGTGATCTTTGGACATTACAAAGTACTTTTAATTGGGCAAATAAAAAAATAGATCAAAATAAAGTACTTAAAAAAACTAATGCTAAAATTTTAATTGATAAATTTTTTAAATTAACAGGAATTAAGCCGACAAAAATACTTTTTTCACTTAACCATGGTTGGAAATACTCCTCAAATTCAAAACCACTGAAATTAAAAAGTTATTGGAACTCTAGATTAAATTTAGGTGTGTGTGCAGATTGGTTTAATGGACCAAGGTTAGAGTCTGGATGGATAAGTGCAAACGACCTTTATAAGAAAATAAATAGTTAAATTATTCATAATTTTTTAATCTATACTCCCAACTTCCCATTCTGTGATAGGTAACTTTTACTATTAAAGAAGTTTTTTTATCTAACCAAATATCAAAATTTAATCTTTTATCATCTGGAAGAGACATGTCTTTGGAGGTTAATTTGAAATGATCAGTCTGATATGCTTTACCATTAATGGTAATTTTTTCTTTTCCAATAAAAGTGACTATCTGCTCTTTTATACTACCTGATATAGGGCTTATTTGACTGCTAGCTTGCAAAATTTTATGACTCCACCAGTTACCAATAGCATTTTCCAAGGGTGCCTCACCAGAAAAAGAAGAACCCACAATATCAAACTTTTTGGTATCTTTATTTAAAGTTAAGTTTACAAACTTTTCTTTTTTGTTCTGTAAAGTTTTTGAATTAAAAGAAATCAATTTATCTTTTAAATATCTTTCTTCTCCAATGCCTTCGACTTTGAAAACAGTTGCACCCAAAAGTTTTACTTCAAACTTAAATTGGTTCGTTACAAGAGTAACAGCATTCTTTCGTGAAAAAAAATAATAATTATAACCAATTAATTCGTTATTTCTTAAAATTTCCATCTCAATTTTTTTATATTTACTGTAATGACCAATATGTGCATACGAGGCAAAACAAATAAAAATAAATATGATGCTGAGTATGATCTTTTTCATTATAAGCAAGTATTAATAATTAAATAAGTAACAGTATAATATGTTTTTATCTATTAAAAATATTCCTAAGGTATATTGGAGCTCAGATAAAAGCTTTAACCTCAAACCGAAATTATCAACATCATTTTTTTTAATTTTTGGTTTAATTATATTTGGTTTTGGAGAGGGATTATTAATATTATCAACTACAGGGAATTCTCCCTGGTCTGTACTAGCAGAGGGTATTTCTAAAAATTCTAAATTATCTATTGGTGCAGCAACATTTCTAGTTAGTGTAAGTGTACTTTTGTTATGGATATTTTTAAAACAGAAACCAGGCTTGGGAACTATTTTTAATATTATTATTATTTCTGCAATGATCGATATAACTTTATATTTCTTTGATGCCCCATCTTCCGTTTGGTATAAATATTTACTCTCAATATTATCAGTAATGCTGGTTGGGATAGGAAGTGGTATTTATTTAGTGGCAAATCTTGGTCCAGGTCCAAGAGATGGATTAATGACTGGCTTAACAAAAATGACAAACTTACCTATTGCTTCAGTCAGAGCATGTTTAGAAATTTCAGTTGTAATAGTTGGGTGGTATCTGGGTGGTACGGTAGGTCTTGGAACTTTGATTTTTGCTTTTGGAATTGGACCCTGCGTTGCTTTTGGATTATTTATTGTTAATAAAATTTTTAGTTAGGCTGCTGCTCCAGATTTTTCACTTCTCTTTCTTTCATGTGGATCAAGAATAGATTTTCTTAATCTACAAGACTTAGGAGTAATTTCTAATGCTTCATCTGTATTAAGCATACTAAGTTGTTCCGCAATAGACATTTTTCTTACTGGAGTGAGAACAACGTTTTCATCGGTACCCTGTGTTCTCATATTAGTTAATTTTTTTCCCTTCATAACATTGATTATCATATCGCCTGGTTTTGGAGACAATCCAACTATCATACCAGGATATACAGGGTCGTTATGTGTTACAAACATTTCTCCTCTGGCCTGCAAGTTAAATATGGCAAAAGCAACTGCTTTACCTTGCTCCATTGCAATTAAAGCTCCGTTTCTTCTTCCCTCCATTTCACCTTCAAAAGGCCCGTAGCTATGAAAAATTCTATTAATAACTCCGTTACCTTTGGTTAAGGTTAAAAATCTACTTGTGTAACCCATTAAACCTCGCGTTGGTGCATGAAAAATTAATCTTTTTTTGTCTTTCCCGGTGTCTTTTAAATCTATTAGTTTACCTTTTCTTCTATTCATCGAGTCTATTACTTTTGAGGAGTATTCCTCGTCTAAATCCATCGTGATTTCTTCAATAGGCTCAAGTTTTTCTCCACTTTCATCTGTTTGATATAGAACTTTAGGAGGACTGACTGTCATTTCAAATCCTTCTCGTCTCATTTGGGTAAGTAAAATTTCTAACATAAGCTCACCTCTACCACTTACAACAAACGAATCATTACCATTATTTTCAGCAAAAGTAATTCCAACATTATTTTGAGCCTCCTGAAGAAGTCGGTCTCTTATTTGAGTGCTCGTAAGTTTTTTACCTTCTTTACCCGCTAGAGGAGATGTATTAACTGTTATAGTTATAGACATTGTAGGCGGATCTATTGGTGTTGCTGAAATTGGTTTATTTACATCTAAATCACAAATGGTATCTGCAACATTAGCTTTTTCTAATCCAGCTATAACTACAATATCCCCAGCCTCACCAACTTCAATTGGTACTTTTTTAGTTCCCTCATATCTAAAAATTTTAGTCAGTTTACCTTCATCTACTTTTTCACCTTTTAAATTAATTGCTTTTATTGACTGATTAGCTTTAGCGGTTCCTTGGGTAATTCTGCCTACTAAGCTTCTTCCTAAAAAACTATCTGCATAAAGAAGTGTAGATAACATTGCAAAAGGTTTTTCTTTTTCAAATTTTGCTGGTTTTACATGATCTAAAATTAAATCCAGAAGTGGATTTAAATTCTCTCTAGGTCCGTCCACTTCAGTGTCTGCCCATCCTGATCTGCCACTTGCGTATAAAACTGGGAAATCTAATTGCTCCTCATTTGCATCTAGGCTTACAAATAAATCAAATGTTTCATCTAAAACTTCATTAGCCCTTTGATCGGACTTATCAAGTTTGTTAATTACAACAATTGGTTTTAGTCCTTGTTTTAAAGCCTTAGATAAAACAAATTTTGTTTGAGGCATTACTCCTTCTGCAGAGTCTATAAGGAGCAGAGCACCATCAGCCATACTTAAAACTCTTTCAACTTCTGCTGCAAAGTCTCTGTGACCTGGCGTATCAATTATGTTTATTCTTGTATCTTTCCAATTAATTGAAGCAGGTTTTGCTAAAATTGTAATACCTCTTTCTTTTTCTAATTCACCAGAATCCATTAATCTTTCGTCAACAATTTCGTTTTCCCTAAATGACCCACTTTGCTTCATTAAATTGTCAATCAAAGTAGTTTTACCGTGGTCTACATGGGCTATAATAGTGATGTTTCTTATATCTTTTGTCATAAAATGTGGTCCTTATACATATTTAATTAATTTTTAAAACTTAAAAAAAACTAATCTTTAGGGAAGATTTTATTAATTTTGATGTTTAATTTGGTCTTTTCTTCTTATCTTTTTTAATTTTTCTTTTTTCTTTAAAACTGAATTTTGCTTTTTTTTTAATACTTGAGTCTTTGAAAGACTTTCCACTATATCTTTTTGACATATGTAATTTTTATATAAAATTTACTTTTATATGTCAGTACTTTAATTTAAATACTAAAAAAAGTTAGTATATTGATGTAAATTAACACTATTTAAAACTTATATGTTTGACTTGATTTATAAGTATAAAGATAATTCAAAATACAAATGATAAAAGTTTTAATTACAAAAATTGCCAATCATCTAAGCAATCCACTCAAAATTCCTTCAAAGATTCTCAGAAAGATAAATTATTTTTTAAAGTTAAAGAATTATAATTTTAATTATTATAAAAATAAACAGGATGATATTTTTCGCTCATGTGGATTAAATAGAGATGAGGGCATACAAAATTTGAATAAAATTAAAAAAAAAATTGACTTAAGTGTTAATACAAATAGAGAGATGAGCTCAGAACATGAAATTATGCTATCAAGTATTTCAATTAAAAAAAATTTGAAAATTGAAAATATTTTAGAAATTGGGACTTATGATGGTTTTAATGCACTTCTGTTATCTTATCTATTTCCGAATGCAAAAGTTTCAACCATAGATTTACCAGAAGATGATAAAGATTTCATTGTGTCATATAAAAGAAAAAATCAATTAATTAAATTTATAGAAAATAGAAAAAAAAATTTATCTTTAGGAAAAAATATAAAATTTATGCCTATGAACTCAATTAAATTAATTAATCATAAAATAAAATATGATTTGATTTGGGTAGATGGAGCACATGGTTATCCGATAATAAGTATTGATATAATTAATGCAATTAACCTAGTAAAAGATAATGGTATAATTGCTTGCGATGATATATTACTAGATATAAGCCATAAGGAGTCAGACAAAATTTACAATTCAATTGGTGCTTATGAGACTTTGAGTGAATTAAAGAAACAAAAATTAATTGATTTTAAATTAATATACAAAAGATTAAATGCAGAAAATAACTGTGTCTCTTACAGGAGAAAATTTATTTCAATTATTATCAAAGAAAAAAAAGATCATTGAACGTAGCTTTTTATTTATGATAAGTTGGATTGTATTCGGTAAAAAAAAACCCCCTAAATATAAATTGGGGGGTTTTTTAGAATTTTCAAAAGTTATAATATAGGTTACATTCTCATACTGGTTTCTAATAATACTTGATTTACTTAACATTTTGAAAATTCCTTCATCACTCTTCATCACTATTTAAAGCAATTCAAAAGCAATTCAAAAGACGGTTTCTTGACTTTTAATCTGTATGTTTATCTATGTTTATATCTAGACTTGATTGATTCTAAAATTTTTTTTTCAGGTATTGTTTCTTTATTTGAAAGAGCATTTTGAATTTTTTTAGGATTAGTTGATAAAATTCTACCTAAATTCAAATCAAATTTTTTATCTTTTTTATTTTCCTTTAATTTGGTTTCTAAAATAAAAATATTATTTTTACTTTTAATATTAAAGTTTTTTTCTTCATTTAGTTGAAGGTTATAAATCTTTGAAAATATTTGAATTAAATTATCCTGCATAACCCAAATAGAGGGTTTTTTTAATTTTTGAAATAAATAACCTTTATCAATCATTTGTAATGAAAAACCTTTGATTGTTGCTTTTGTATTTAAACCAAATGAATAATTTTTATTAATATCTTTTTTATTATAAAAATCTTTTACACATTCTACAATTCCTCTTGTGCCAGTAGTAGCATCCGCTTGAAATTCACAATGACCAAAATCAATGATATTTTTTTTTTTATCAAATTTAGCAATCATATAATCTGCTTGTCCATAAGGTCCCAAACCAACTTCCTTAACAAATGCAATTTCATCATTTTTATAAAAAAAGTCCTTAATTTTTTTAAATACTTTAGTCTCTTTATTTTGATCTTTTTCTAAAAATCTGAATGGACAAATTATTACAGGTTTAAAAGAATTATTTCCTAAACTTTTATAATTACAACTACAAGCACCTGTTTGATGGTTTAATAATTTATTACCATCATTATCTATAAGATTTGATTTTTTATTAACAGGGTCACAAGAGGTACCTTTTTCCTGGAAAGGACATAAATAATTCTTTCTTTCGTTAATGTTTAAATCTTGAAAATTTGAATTAAATCCAAATATTTCTGAAACGAATTTCATGATATAAATCTAGCAAAATGATTCCTAAAAGTAACGAAAATAAACTAAGAATATCCAGTTTGTCATATTTGCAATCTAAGATAATAGAAGAAATTTATTTATCATTAGATAATGAGGAA
>CACKHN010000005.1:12500-105407 GCA_902599995.1 uncultured Pelagibacteraceae bacterium | reverse complement strand
CCCTAGAAACAAAAGATTGGTTAGAATCATTGACTGCAGTTATTTCAAAAGATGGAAATCAAAGAGCACATTTCTTAATAAAAGAATTAATAAATAAGGCCTATCGAGAAGGTGCAAACATTCCTTACACACAAAATACACCATATGTGAATACAATTCCTCCAGAAGCTGAGGTGAAATCTAATGGAGATCAAAACATAGAAAGAAGAATAAGATCATTAATTAGATGGAACTCAGCAGCTATGGTGGTTAGGGCCAATAAGAAGTTTCCTGAACTTGGAGGACATATCGGCACATTTGCTTCAGCGGCAACCTTATATGATGTGGGAATGAACCATTTTTGGAGAGCTAAAAATAATAAATTTGGTGGAGATTTGATTTATTTTCAAGGTCATAGCGCTCCAGGAATGTATGCCAGAGCTTATTTAGAGGGAAGATTAAATGAAAAACAATTAGATAGTTTTAGACAAGAGGTCAAACCTGGTGGTCTATCCTCATATCCTCATCCGTGGCTAATGCCAAAGTTCTGGCAATTTCCAACTGTTTCCATGGGTCTTGGCCCGATGCTTGCAATTTATCAGGCTAGATACATGAAATACTTAATCAATCGGGGATTGATAAAAGATGAGGGAAGAAAAGTGTGGGCTTTTTTAGGTGATGGAGAGATGGATGAACCAGAGTCTATGGGAGCAATTGGTTTAGCTGCAAGAGAAAATTTGGATAATTTAATTTTTGTTATCAATTGTAATCTTCAAAGATTAGATGGACCAGTTAGAGGTAATGGAAAAATTATTCAGGAACTTGAAGGAAGTTTTAGAGGATCTGGATGGAATGTAATTAAAGTTATTTGGGGCTCTTATTGGGACTCTTTGCTTGCCAATGATAAAACTGGACATCTAGTAAAACTTATGAATGAGACAGTTGATGGAGAGTACCAGGCTGCAAAGGCTAGAGATGGTGCTTATGTGAGAGAAAAATTTTTTGGAAAGTATCCTGAAACTTTGGAGTTAGTCTCAAGTTTTTCAGATAAAGATATATGGAGACTAAATAGAGGCGGGCATGATCCACACAAAGTTTACGCCGCATATGATCAAGCAACAAAAAATAAAGGAAGTCCTACAGTTATTATTGCCAAAACTATTAAAGGGTATGGGATGGGGAAATCTGGAGAAAGCGTGAATACAACTCATCAAACAAAAAAATTAGATGTAGATGACTTAATGTACTACAGGGATCGTTTTGACGTTCCATTGACAGACGAACAGGTAAGAAACATTGAATATTTTAGACCAGATGAAAAATCCCAGGAAATCAAATATTTAAAAGATAGAAGAATTAAATTAGGTGGATTTTTACCAGAAAGAACAAGCTTTGCTAAATCCATTAAAGCACCTTCTAAAAATATTTTTGATTTTATGAAAGTATCAACAGGTGAAAAAGAAATGTCTACAACAATGGTTCTAGTTAGAATGTTAACTAGTTTAATGAGAGACAAAAATATCGCCCCAAGGTTAGTGCCAATTATACCTGATGAGGCAAGAACATTTGGTATGGAAGGATTTTTTCAAAAAATCGGTATTTATGCTCATGAAGGTCAAAAATACGAACCAGAAGACTCTGCTCAATTAAGTTCATACAGGGAAGAAAAAAGTGGACAGGTATTAGAGGAAGGAATTAACGAGGCAGGTGCAATGTCCTCATGGATTGCTGCAGCAACAGCTTACACGAATCATGATATTGAAATGATACCAATTTACACTTTTTATTCTATGTTTGGTTTTCAAAGAATTGGAGATCTTGCATGGGCTGCTGGAGATAGTCAGGCTAGAGGATTTTTGATTGGCGCTACTGCAGGAAGGACAACTTTGGCCGGAGAAGGTCTACAACATCAGGATGGTCATAGTCATTTAATTGCATCAACTATTCCAAATTGTGTAACCTATGATCCGACATACCATTATGAATTGGCAGTAATTTTTAGAGAAGGTTTGAGAAGAATGCATGAGAAAAAAGAAAATATCTTTTATTATATTACGACAATGAATGAAAATTACTCTCATCCAGAGATGCCAAAAGATAAAAATACAGAAGAAGGAATATTAAGAGGGATGTATAAAATAAAAGATTTTGACAAACATAAAAAAACTAAAATTCAACTTCTTGGATCAGGTACAATACTTCGAGAAATGATTTCAGCAGCTGAAATTTTGCAAAAAGATTATCAAATTGATAGTGAAATCTGGAGCGTTACTAGTTTTAATGAACTTAGAAAAGATGGAATGGAGGTTGAGAGATATAATTTGTTAAATCCAGACAAAGAACCAAAAATATCTTTTGTTGAGCAATGTTTAGGTAAAACAGAGGGTCCAATTTTGGCTGCTTCAGATTATATGAGAATGAATTCAGATCAAATTAGACCTTATACTAATAAAAGTTTCTACTCTCTGGGGGCTGATGGTTTTGGTAGAAGTGATACAAGAAAAAATTTAAGAAAATTCTTTGAAGTGGATAAAGAGCACGTAGTTGCATATGGATTAAGTATTTTAGCAAAAGAGCAACTTATAGCCTCAAAATATGCAAAAGAAGCAATGAAGAAATATAACATTCATGGCAACAAGCCAATGCCTACTAAATTATAAAATGAGAGAGATTG
This sequence comes from uncultured Pelagibacteraceae bacterium, assembly GCA_902599995.1. Classification (GTDB taxonomy): domain Bacteria; phylum Pseudomonadota; class Alphaproteobacteria; order Pelagibacterales; family Pelagibacteraceae; genus Pelagibacter. Next base: position 102,754 of record CACKHN010000005.1, on the reverse strand, counting down.
ATATTAAGGTTCCAAATATCGGAGATTTCACAGACGTTGAAGTAATAGAAGTTTTGGTAAATGAAGGCCAAGATATATTAAAAAATGATCCACTAATAACGATTGAGAGCGATAAATCCAGCGTTGAAATTCCATCAAACATTGAAGGAAAAGTCAAATCTCTTAAACTAAAAGTTGGTGATAAAGTTTCGGAGGGTGATTTAATTTTAATAATAGAAAGTTTGTCAAGTGAAAGTAAAATTAAAGAAGAGACAAAAATTGAAAAGCAATCTGAACCTATTGTAGAAATAAAACCAGCAACAGAAAAAATTTTTATATCTGAGAAAAAAATTAAAGATATTTCCTCAGCAAGCCCAAAAGTTAGAAAATTTGCAAGAGAGCTAGGTGTTAATATCAATCAAGTGAAAGGTAGTGAAAGAGATGGGAGAGTTATAGAAGATGATATTAAAAAATTTGTTTCTTCAAAATCAGCAAATAATAATGAAGTAAAAGAAATCAAACCCAGCAAAATCAAGAATGAATATGAACATTCAGATTTTGGAAAAATAGAAATTAAAGATATACCACGAGTAAAGAAATTAGCTTCGACCTATTTAACTAATTCTTGGACAACCATTCCACATGTAACCAATCATGATGAAGCAGATATAACTGAAATGGAGTTCTTTAGAAGTTCTTTAACCGATATTTATACTGGAGAAAAAATTAAAATTACACCTTTAGCTTTTATCATAAAAGCCCTTGTAGCTTCTTTAAAAAAATTTCCAAGTTTTAACTCATCAATAGATGAAATTGAAACTGGAAAAATGACTTTAAAAAAATATTATCATATAGGAATTGCTGTTGATACACCTAATGGATTAATGGTTCCAAAAATTAGGAATGCGAATAACAAAAAAATTTCCTTAATTAGTAAAGAGCTAAGAGAAGTTAGCGAACTATGTAGAAATTTAAAAATAGATAAGAAAGAATTATTTGGTGGATCAATGACAATTACAAGCCTAGGAGGAATAGGTGGGTCTTTTTTTACACCAATAATAAATTATCCTGAAGTAGCTATTTTAGGTGTTGGAAGATCAGAAAAAAAACAAGTTTTCTTAAATGGTAAGTTTCAAGTCAGAACAATGTTGCCACTCTCATTATCATATGATCATAGAATTATCGACGGAGCCGAAGCTGCTAGGTTTAATAACGATTTAAAAGAAAATCTAGGAAAAAATTTTGCTTACAAGTTAGCTGTATAATTTTTTATGACAAAATCAATTTCATTACTCAGCGCCTTGCTATGCACTTTTATTTGGGGAACGACTTTTATTGCACAAGATACTGGAATGGATAATATAGGCCCTTTTACATTTAATGCAGCGAGGTTTTTTATTGGTTTTTTAGCCATTGTTCCTTTTGTATTTTTATTTGAAGTGAAAAAAATGAAATCTGAATTTGAGTTTGATTTCAAAACTTTTGCAATTTTTTCTTTTTTAATAGGCTCCTCTCTTTTTTTGGGCTCTGGTTTGCAGCAAGTTGCATTACTATACACAGACGTTGCTAATGCTGCCTTTTTTACTATTTTTTATGTTCCTATGGTGCCAATTATTATTTTTTTATTTGGAAAAATTTCAATACATTGGAGCATATGGCCATCCGTTTTTCTGTGTTTAGTTGGAGGATACCTACTAACAAACTTTTATGATGCTACGATTCGACTAGGGGATGGATTAGTTATTTTAGGAGCACTATTTTGGAGTACTCATATCATCTTTGTTGGGATTATAGTAAAAGAATATAACCTTCCATTGACTATAGGAGCTGTGCAAACATTAATAGTTTCTGTATTTTCATTTTTAGTAGGATTAGTCTATGAGGAATTTGATTTAATAAATATATTAAAAGAACTAGACTCTATTTTATATGCAGGAATTTTGTCTGGAGGTTTAGCATTTGTCCTTCAGATTTATGCGCAGAAAAATATTTCTCCTGCACCAGCAGCTATCATCTTCTCACTCGAGGGTGTGTTTGCAACAATAGCAGCTTGGTTTCTTTTGAGTCAGATTTTAGATATTAATAATATACTCGGATGTATTTTTATTTTGTGTGGGGTGCTGTTGTCTCAATTGCTTCCTTTAGTAAAAAGAAGATATATTTAATAAATTAAGCTAAATAAAATTAAAGCTATTAGAACCCTATAAATAACAAATGCATTCATAGAAAATTTATTAATATAAATTAAAAAAAACTTAACTGTCAAAAAAGAAAATATAAAAGATGAGAATATAGCAATTAAAACTAAGTAATTCAGATCTAAAGGTTGATCTAAAATATCCTTAAAACTTAAAAAGCTCGCACCACTTAGTGCAGGAATAGAAAGTAAAAATGATATTTTACTCGAGTCTAATCTATTAAATTTTAAAATTCTTGCAGCTGTTATAGTGATTCCAGCCCGACTTACACCTGGAACTAAAGATAATATTTGAAAAAGTCCAATAAATAAAATCGATTGAAAGTTTAAATTAGTTGAAATTTTTTTATCAAATCTATTTTTATCTGCGATATATAAAACTATTCCAAATATAAGAGTTGTCCATGCTATCACTTTTACATCTCTTAAAGCGTATATAAAATTCGTTGAATATAAAATATATCCAACAATTATTAATGGGATAGAACCAAGAATAATTAGACCCAATAATCTTTTATTATTTTTGGTGTCCACTAATTCATTTCTAAAAAAATAAATTATTGCTAATAAAGATCCAAGATGAAGGCTTATGTCTATTAATAAAGAATTTGATTTAAACTCATATAAACTCGAAACTAAAATTAAGTGTGCCGATGAGCTAATTGGCAGAAATTCTGATATTCCCTGAATAGCTGAAAGGATTATAACTTCTATAATATTTTGAAACATTGCTTCTTCGTAACTTATAAAATATTTATTTAAAACAATTCGATTTGATCATATTAGGTATGCATTTCTAAGAAAGTTGTTTAAAATAGCTAGGAGTCACTAAAAAAACGTCATAATATATGACCTATTTTATCCTTTAATAAATGTTTTCAACGTATAACTTGCTAAAAAATAAAATTATTATGCCAGATAAAATGCTAAAATTTGTAAAAATAGGTCAGCAAACGCCACCTAAAAGAGAGGTGGATTCCAGAAAACAGGACTTTAATGAGATTTATGAAGAATATATTAACGAAAAGGCCAAAGAACAGTCTAGCAGATGCTCTCAATGCGGAGTTCCTTTTTGTCAAGTACACTGCCCACTAAGCAATAATATCCCTGATTGGCTAAAACTAACTGCCGAGGGAAGACTTAAAGAGGCTTATGAATTATCACAAAGTACAAATAATATGCCAGAGGTTTGTGGGAGAATATGCCCTCAAGATAGATTATGTGAGGGAAATTGTGTAATAGAGCAATCTGGACACGGAACTGTAACCATTGGTTCAGTAGAAAAATACATTACTGATAATGCCTGGGAACAAGGTTGGGTCAAGCCAATTAAAGTTAATCAAGAAAAAAATCAAAGTGTGGGCATTATAGGTGCAGGCCCAGCAGGTTTAGCTGCAGCTGAACAATTACGAAAAAATGGTTATAAAATCACAGTTTACGATCGATATGATCGAGCTGGTGGCTTGTTAATTTATGGTATCCCAAATTTTAAATTAGAAAAAGAGATTGTTGAAAGAAGAACAAAACTTTTAAAAGATGGTGGTATAGAATTTATTCAAAACTTTGAAGTTGGAAAAGATGCAACTTTAGACCAATTACGTAAAAAGCATGATGCAATGCTAATTGCAACAGGCGTTTATAAAGCAAGAGAAGTTGAACTAAAAGGAAATGACTTAGATAATATTTTTCCAGCAATGGATTTTTTAACTGCATCAAATAAAAAAGGTTTAGGTGATGAAGTAGAATTATTTGATAAAGGAATTTTAAATGCAGAAGGCAAAGATGTTGTTGTAATTGGTGGTGGTGATACAGCAATGGATTGTGTGAGAACTTCAATAAGGCAAAAAGCAAAATCAGTAAAATGTTTATATAGAAGAGACAAAGAAAATATGCCTGGATCAGCAAGAGAAGTTGCCAATGCTGAAGAAGAAGGTGTACAATTTGTCTGGCTATCAAGTCCAAAAGAATTTAAAGGTACAAATAAAATTGAAAAGTTAGTTGTTGATCAGATCAAACTAGGCGAACCTGATGAAAGTGGCAGAAGAAAACCTCAAGTTCAAGAAGGATCAAGTTATGAAATTAACGCAGATATGGTTATCAAGGCTTTAGGTTTTGATCCTGAAGATTTACCAAAAATGTTTGATGCCAATGAGTTACAAGTAACAAAATGGGGAACTATTAAAGCTGATTTTGATACTATGGAGACTAACATAGGAGGGGTTTTTGCTGCAGGAGACATAATTAGAGGTGCATCTTTAGTAGTGTGGGCAATCAAAGATGGAAGAGATGCAGCTATATCAATTAAAAATTACTTAGAAAATAAATCTTTAAAAGAAAGAAAAGTAGCATAGTGAATAAATACCTTAAGAATATACAGTTATTGAAAAAAAATCATATTTATTCAGAGGACATGGAACATGATGCATGCGGCGTTGGAATCATTGCTTCAACAGAAGGTAAAAAATCTCACAAGGTTGTTGAGTATGGGATAGAAGCTTTAAAAGCAGTTTGGCATCGAGGTGCAGTAGATGCTGATGGAAAAACAGGAGATGGTGCAGGAATACATGTTGAAATTCCTAAGGATTTTTTTGTAGAAAAAATCGAGGTTACCGGCCACACACATGACAATTCGGAGATAGGTGTTGGAATGATTTTCTTACCTAGAAATGATTATGAAGCACAAGAGAGTTGTAAAACAATAGTAGAGAGCGAACTAACAAAAAATAATTTTAGTATTTACGGATGGAGACAAGTTCCAATTAATCCAAGTGTTTTAGGAGAAAAGGCATTACAAACAATGCCTGAAATCATCCAAGTCTTATTTAAATCACACAATCCTGAAATTACAAACAAAGATTTAGAAAGAAAAATATACGAAACCAGAAGAAAAATAGAAAATGAAGCTTTTAAAAAATCATTAAATCATTTCTATATCTGTTCTTTAAGCTCAAAATCTATTATTTATAAAGGAATGTTCTTAGCTGAAGCAATTTCAGATTTTTATTTAGATTTAAAAGATGAGAGATTTATTTCACGGTTTGCAATTTTCCATCAAAGATTTTCTACTAACACTGCTCCAAGTTGGAATTTGGCGCAACCATTTAGAGCTATAGCTCACAACGGAGAAATAAATACATTTAGAGGAAATAAAAATTGGATGAAAGTTCATGAACAAGAAATGAATAGTGGTTTTTTTGAAAATATAGAAAACTTAAAACCAGTAATTCAAAAAGGTACTTCTGATTCTGCTGCGTTAGATAATGTGTTTGAATTATTAAATATATCTGGTCAACCAGCACCCTTAGCTAAACTTATGTTAGTTCCAGACGCATGGTCTAAGAAAAATGAAACATTTCCTAAAGATCATCAACAATTATTCAATTTTTTAAATAGTACTATGGAACCCTGGGATGGTCCTGCAGCTATAGCAGGGACAGATAATGAATGGGTTATCGCTGCTAACGATAGAAATGGACTAAGACCATTAAGGTATGCAATCACTAAAGATAATTTATTATTTGCAGGTTCTGAAACAGGAATGATTGAGCTTAATGAAAAAAGAATATTATCTAAAGGAAGATTAGGACCAGGTGAAATTATTGGAGTTAGAATTGAAAAAGGAAAAGTTTTTAAAAATAAGCAAATTAAAGACTATCTAGCAAAAGAGTATAAACATTTTAATTCTCAAATTATTGATTTAGATGAAAAATTGATAGTTTCAGATGAGAAGAATTCTTACTCTGGAGATGAGCTAAGAAGACGACAATATACCTTTGGAATTAGTTTAGAGGATTTAGAACTTATATTACACCCTATGGCGGAGGACGCTAAAGAAGCAATTGGATCAATGGGCGATGACACTCCTCTAGCAGTATTGTCAGATAAATACAGACCTTTATATCACTTTTTTAGACAGAACTTTAGTCAAGTAACAAATCCACCAATAGACTCTTTAAGAGAAAATAAGGTTATGAGTTTAAAAACTAGGTTTGGAAATCTTGGAAATATCTTAGACTTTGACAATCTAACTAAACAAAATATTTATGTTTTAAATAGCCCAATCTTATCAAATTCTCAATTTGAGAAATTTATTAACTTTTTTGGTAATAATTCCTTAGTAATTGATTGCACTTTTTCAGATAGTGAAAATTTGCACGAATCGATAAAAAGAATTCAAAAAGACGCGGAAATCGCTGTTAGACAAGGTGTTACCCAATTAATTTTGAGTGATAAAGAGCTATCAAGCCTAAAACTTCCGATTCCAATGCTGCTTGCAGTTGGCGCAATTAACTCATTTTTAATTGAAAAAAAATTAAGAGGTTATGTTTCTATTAATGTTCAATCAGGTGAAGCAATGGATACCCATTCTTTTGCAACGTTAATTGGAGTAGGTGCAACTACTGTCAATCCATACCTAGCGTTTGATAGTTTATATCAAAGGCATGAAAAAAAATTGTTTGGAAAATACAGCTTTGACGAATGTGTTGAAAGATACATTAAGTCTGTAAATGCGGGACTTTTAAAGATAATGTCAAAGATGGGTATTTCGGTTTTAAGTTCTTATAGAGGTGGGTGTAATTTTGAAACAGTTGGTTTAAGTAGAACGATTGTTGCAGATTATTTCCCTGGAGTAGTATCAAAAATATCAGGCATAGGTTTAACAGGAATTGAAAAAAAAATCAGACAAATACATAAAGAAGCTTTTGAAAGTAGTGATACAATTCTCCCAATAGGTGGAATTTATAGGTACAGAAAAAATGGAGAAACTCATCAGTACCAAGGAAAGCTAATTCACTTACTTCAAAGTGCTGTAGGTTCCAATTCTTATGATGCTTACAAAAGGTATGCAGAGGGAATTTATAATTTACCACCTATTAATTTGAGAGATTTAATTGATTTTAGAATAAAAAAATTAAATAAGTCTATAGAAATTGCTGAAGTAGAACCTATAGAAAATATTTTAAAAAGATTTGGAAGCGGAAGTATGTCTCATGGTGCTTTATCAAAAGAGGCTCATGAAACACTTGCTACTGGAATGAATAGAATAAAAGGTGCTTCTTGCAGTGGAGAAGGAGGAGAAGATGAAAAAAGATTTAAAGTTTTAGAAAATGGTGACAGTGCGAATTCAAGAGTAAAACAAATAGCCTCTGCAAGGTTTGGAGTAACAGTAAATTACTTGAATAATTGTAATGAAATTGAAATTAAAATTGCACAAGGAGCTAAACCAGGAGAAGGAGGTCAGTTACCAGGATTTAAAATTACAGATGAAATTGCAAGACTTAGACATTCAACGCCTGGAGTAACATTAATCTCTCCACCACCGCATCATGATATCTATTCCATAGAAGATCTTGCACAATTGATTTATGACTTGAAACAAATTAATCCTAAAGCGAGGATAGGAGTTAAGCTAGTTGCATCTTCTGGGGTTGGAACAATTGCAGCAGGTGTTGCTAAAGCTAAAGCAGATATAATCTTAATATCGGGACATAATGGTGGAACGGGTGCTACTCCACAAACAAGTGTGAAATATGTTGGAATACCTTGGGAAATGGGTTTAACCGAGGCTAATCAAGTTCTAACTCTAAATAATCTTAGACATAAAGTTACTTTAAGAACTGATGGTGGAATTAAAACTGGAAGAGACGTTGTTATTGCAGCAATGATGGGTGCTGAGGAATATGGAGTTGCAACCACAGCTTTAGTTGCTATGGGTTGTATTATGGTAAGACAATGTCATTCAAATACCTGTCCAGTTGGTGTTTGCACACAGGATGAAAAATTGAGAGAAAAATTTACTGGAACACCTGAAAAGGTTGTAAATTTATTCACATTTATTGCAACTGAAGTAAGAGAGATATTAGCTAAATTAGGATTTAAGTCTTTAAATGATATTATTGGAAGAACTGACCTTTTGAGACAAGTTAGTAAAGGTTCTTCAAATCTGGATGATTTAGATTTAAATCCACTTTTTGTTCAAGCAGACTCTGGTAATCATAAAAGATATTGTGATAGTCCCAAGATAAATAGTGTGCCAGACACTTTAGATCAAGACATTTGGCCAGAAATAGAAAAGGCTTTAGATAACGCAGAAACAATTGAAAAGGTTTATCCAATACAAAACACGCATAGAGCTGTTGGAACAAGAATTTCTCATCATCTCTATAAAAAATATGGATATGAACAACTTAATGATGGCTTTTTAACTTTAAATTTTAAAGGCTCTGCAGGACAATCTTTTGGGGCATTTTCCTCTAAAGGTTTAAAATTGGTTCTTAAAGGAGATGCTAACGATTATGTTGGGAAAGGTTTGTCAGGCGCTACAATATCAATTAAGTTATCAGAGGAAAGCAACTTAGTGTCTAACGAAAATACTATTTTGGGAAATACAGTTCTGTATGGAGCAACCTCAGGTAAACTTTTTGCAGCAGGTCAAGCAGGTGAAAGATTTGCAGTAAGAAATTCTGGTGCCATAACCGTGATTGAGGGATGTGACTCAAATGGTTGTGAATATATGACTGGTGGTATGGTAGTAATTTTAGGAGAGGTAGGAGATAATTTTGCAGCAGGGATGACTGGTGGCATGGCTTTTGTATATGATAAATCTAAGCAATTTGAAAAAAAAGTAAATTCGGATTCAGTTATTTGGCAAAATGTTGAAACAGAATATTGGAAAGAAGTTTTGAAAAATTTAATTTCAGATCATTTCAAAGAAACAGGGTCGGAATTTTCAAAAAAAATAATTGAAAATATTGATGAAGAATTAAATTATTTTATTCAAGTTTGTCCCAAAGAAATGTTAGACAAACTCAAAAACCCAATTAGTCTAAAAGGCATAAAAAAAGTAAGTTAGATTAATAATTTCAGCTCTTTTAAAATAATTTTTAACCCTTTTTTATTAGATAAACTGTGATTGCCATTCTTAACGATATTAATTTTTTTGTTAGCTTTTGGAAAAAGTCTTAGAACTTTTCTAGAATAAGAGACAGGAACAGCCTCATCTTTTTCTCCATGAACCATTGTAACTTTAATTTTTAAATTAATTTTTTTATTCAAAACTTTATTTTTTCTTCCGTCCTTTATTAATTGATAGGTTATTGGGTATTCATAATCTCCATGTTTCAAATTATATATTCCTTTTTTAATTATTTCTTTTTTCATTTTTTTGGAAAATTTTTTCCACATAATATACTCTATAAATTCAGGAGCTGCGCCAATCCCTAAAAAACCGATTATTCGATTTTTAAATATTTCAAATTGTTTCAAAGAAATCCAGGCCCCCATACTTGAACCTACCAATATAAGATTGCTACCTTTAGTTTTTTTTCTAATTAACTTTGAAGTTTGTTCACTCCATTTGGAGATGTTTCCTTCTATAAATTTTCCTGAAGACTTACCATGTCCAGAATATTCTAGTGCCAAGAAACTTATTTTATTTTTTTTTGCAAAATTCAATAATGCTCTAGGTTTTTCTCCTTCAAGATCAGACATAAAACCATGGAGAAAAACTATACAGAAACTATTTTTATAAATGTTAGAAATATATCTTATTTTCTTTGTTTTTGTGATTTTGTAATATCTGAAATTTGCCATTTCGTTTATATATTTTGTCTATTAATATATAAACTTATCAAATGGCAACTAATTTAAAAGTTTTACAGGTAATCCCTAAACTAGGTTATGGGGGTGCTGAGACCGGTTGCTTTGATATTGCACATTATTTACCTGAGAACAACTGCAAGTCTTTTATTGTGACCAGTGGAGGTGAATTACTAAAATTTGTTGATAGAAAGAAAGTAAAAATTTTTAAACTCCCTGTGCAAAGCAAAAATCCATTATTAATTTTTATTAACTCAATCATTTTAATTGGAATTATTTTATTAAATAATATCTCAATAGTTCACGCTCGAAGTAGAGCACCTGCGTGGTCTTGTTTGTTTGCATCTAAATTAACTGGAAGAAAATTTGTGACCACCTTCCATGGTACTTATAATTTTAAAAGCAATCTTAAAAAACTTTATAATTCTGTGATGGTAAGATCTGATTTGATTATTGCAGGATCAAATTTTATTTTTTCTCATATTAAAGAAAATTATTCTAGATATTTAAATAATAAAAAAAAATTTTTAGTAATCTTCAGAGGTATTAATGTTGATTACTTCGATTCATCTACAACTCTTGAAAGTGATGAGAAAAAATTATTAAAACATTGGGATATAGAGAAAGATAAAAAAATAATACTTTTGCCTGGAAGATTAACTTCATGGAAAGGCCAGGAAGTATTTATAGAGGCGATTAATTTGATTAATACAGAAATTGGATATGAAGCCTTTTATGCAGTTATTCTTGGAAGCGATCAGGGTCGTGAACTTTATAAGAAAAAATTAATTAGACTCTCTGAACAATATAGAATGTCAAAACAAATACGATTTATAGATAATTGCAAAAATATGGCTTTGGCTTACAAAGTTTCAGACATAATAGTTTCAGCTTCCAATGAACCAGAAGCTTTTGGAAGAGTGTCAGTAGAGGCACAATCAATGGGAAAACCAATAATAGCAAGCAATATTGGTGGTTCTAATGAAACGATCATTAATGAAAAAACAGGTTTCTTATTTGAGTCAAATAATGCCAAATCTTTAAGTAAAAAGATTTTAAGAGTTCTTAATATGGATGAAACCTCTTTAAAAATGATTGGAGTAGAGGCGAGAAAAAATGTTACTCAAAGGTTTAATGTTGAAAAAATGTGTTTTTCTACTTATTCAGAGTATAAAAGACTATTAAATTAAATGCCTAAAATAACTTTACCTGACGGAAATAATCTTAATTTTTCAAAAAAAGTTACAGGAACTGAAGTAGCTGAAAAAATAAGTAAGTCATTGGCTAAACAAGCAATTGTTATAAGTGTTGATGGCGAACTTAAAGATTTAGATTATTTAATAGAAAAAGATTGTTCTGTTAAAATTTTTACCTCAAAAAATCCAGAAGGGCTAGAAACTATAAGACATGATACCGCTCACATTTTGGCAATGGCTGTGCAAGAATTATTTCCTGGCACTCAAGTTACAATTGGACCAGTTATTGAAAACGGATTTTATTATGATTTTGCTAGAAAAGAACCTTTTACTGAAAATGATTTAATCAAAATTGAAAGTAAAATGAAAGAAATTGTAGATAGAGATGAAATTACAAAGAGAGAAGTTTGGGACAGAAATAAAGCTATTAATCATTTTAAAAAAAAGGGTGAAATTTATAAATCAGAATTGATTAAAGCAATTCCAGAAAAAGAGGATGTCTCAATTTATTTTCATGGTGATTGGCATGATCTTTGTAGAGGTCCGCATTTATCCTCAACAGGCAAAATTGGAAAGTATTTTAAGTTAACAAAAGTTTCAGGGGCATATTGGAGAGGAGACTCTAAAAATGAAATGCTTCAAAGAATATATGGCACTAGTTGGTCAAACCAAAAAGATTTAGATGAATATCTTAAAAGGGTAGAAGAAGCAGAAAAGAGAGATCATAGAAAATTAGGTAAAGAGATGGATTTATTTCATTTTAGAGAAGAAAGTCCAGGGTCAGTTTTTTGGCATGAAAGAGGCTGGGCTTTATTTCAAAATCTAATTAACTATATGAGAAGTAAACAGGATGCAGCTGGTTACAAAGAAATAAATACTCCCGAGGTATTAGATAGACAATTATGGGAAAACTCAGGACATTGGGGAAAGTATGGTGAAAATATGTACACATCCGAAACTCCAGATGAAAAAGTGTTCGCAATTAAACCAATGAACTGTCCAGGACATGTTCAAGTGTTTAATCAAGGACTAAAAAGTTATAGAGATCTTCCTTTACGTTACGCTGAGTTTGGAAAAGTTCATCGATATGAACCGTCAGGAGCATTACATGGTTTACTTAGAGTTAGAGCTTTTACGCAAGATGATGCTCATATATTTTGTTCAGAAGAACAAATAACAAGTGAGTGTTTAATTGTTACAAATTTAATTTTGAATATCTATAAAGATCTTGGGTTTGAAAATATAATTCTAAAATATGCAGATAGACCAGAGGTAAGAGTTGGTGAAGATAAAGTATGGGACAAAGCAGAAGCATCTTTACTTGAAGCAGTAAAAGCATCGAAATTAGAATATAGTATTAATAAGGGAGAAGGAGCATTCTATGGTCCTAAAATTGAATTTGTTTTAAGGGATGCAATTGGCAGAGATTGGCAATGTGGAACTTTACAAGTTGATTTAAATTTACCTGAAAGATTAGGGGCATCTTATATCGACAAAGATGGTGCTAAGAAAATTCCTGTGATGTTACATAGAGCTTTGTTTGGATCTCTAGAACGATTTATTGGTATTTTAATAGAAAACTATGCTGGTAAATTTCCATTTTGGATATCACCCTTACAAACAATGGTAATTCCAATTTCAGAAGAATTTAATGCTTATGCTATTGAAACATCTAAGAAAATTAAAAATGCGGGCATTAGTTCTTCAGTTGATTTAAAAAACCAAAATTTAAATTACAAAATAAGAGATCATTCATTGGCTAAAATACCTATTTTATTAATTTGTGGTAAAAAAGAAGTTGACTCCAACTCCGTAACGATTAGAAGATTAAATTCTAATAAACAAGAAAATATGGATATAGATACATTTTTAAAAACTTTCTCTGCTTTAAACAAAGCATCTTCAAACTAAGTGGCAGATTTTAAACAAAATTATTTCCAAAAAAGAACTAAAGACAGAGGTCCAAAATCTAATAATAGGATTTCCTCTCCAGACGTTCAAGTGATAGCGAGCGACGGTGAAAATCTTGGTGTGCTAAATACGAATGAAGCGATCTCATTGGCAAAAAATCAAGGTCTAGATTTAATTGAAATAGCACCAAATGCAAATCCACCAGTTTGTAAAATCATGGATATGGGTAAATATAAATATGATGCACAAAAAAAAGCAAACCTTGCAAAAAAGAAGCAAAAAGTTGTTTTACTTAAAGAAATTAAAATGAGACCTGTAACAGAAACTCATGATTATGATTTTAAAGTTAAAAATGCAAAAAAATTTATTGCCAAAGGAGATAAAGTAAAATTCACTATAAGATTTAAGGGTCGAGAATTACAACATTCTCACTTAGGAAATGAACTTATGGGTAAAATTAAGGAAGACATGAAAGATATTGGCAAAGTAGAGCTTCACCCAAAATTTGACGGTAAGCAAATGATAATGGTTATTCAACCTTTATAAGGTTTAATAGAGGTTGTAAAATTATATCATTCTTTGTATAAAACCGCAGAATTATGCCGAAATTAAAAACAAAAAGCTCAGCAAAAAAGAGGTTTAAAATATCAGCTAAAGGCAAAGTGATAACTGCTCAAGCTGGAAAAAGACATGGCATGATTAAAAGAACAAATTCTCAAATTAGAAAATTAAGAGGCACAACAACAATGTCCAAGCAAGACGGGAAAATTGTTAAATCTTACATGCCTTACAGCTTAAGAGGTTAATAATGGCAAGAGTTAAAAGAGGTGTAACAAGTAAAGCTAAGCATAAAAAAGTTTTAAAAGCTGTCAAAGGTCAATGGGGCAGAAGAAAAAATACAATAAGAGTTGCAAAGCAAGCAATGGAAAAATCAATGCAATATGCTTATAGAGATAGAAGGAATAAAAAAAGAGATTTCAAATCTTTATGGATACAAAGAATAAATGCAGGTGTCAGAGCAGAAGGTATGACATATTCTAAATTCATAAATGGATTAAACAAATGTGGTGTAGTAATAGATAGAAAAATTCTTGCTGAAATTGCTTATGATAGCCCGGTGGCATTTAAAACAATTGTACAAAAAGCCCAATCAGCGCTGAATTAATTTTCATTGTTGTTTTTCTAAAGTTAACAAATATTCTATTGATATGTCTGATATTAAAAAAATTAAAGATGAATTTTTAGTAAAACTAAGTGGTGATTTAAAAATTGAAAATGTTAGTCAGATCAAATCTGAATTATTTGGCAAGAATGGAAAAATTTCTAATTCTTTTAAAAATCTTAAATCTTTGCCAGTTGAGGAGCGAAAAAAATTTGCATCAGATTTAAATATTTTAAAAGATGAACTGCAAGATAAAATTAATAAAAAAATTCAAGAAATAGAAATTACAGAAATAAATTCCAAGCTAGAGAATGAAAAGGTAGACGTAACTTTACCTGAAAGAAATATTGTTCAAGGTAAGATCCATCCTGTTTCTCAGGTTATAGACGAAATATCTTCAATATTCTCTGAGATTGGTTTTAGTGTTGAGGAAGGACCAGACGTAGAGAATGAGCATTATAATTTTACAGCATTAAATACCCCAGATAATCATCCAGCAAGAGATATGCACGATACTTTTTATTTGGATGATAAAAAAGAATTTCTTTTAAGAACCCACACATCTCCAGTTCAAGTACGAACAATGTTAAAAGGAAAACCACCTTTCAAAATTATTGCTCCTGGTAGAACATATAGGTCTGACAGTGATCAAACTCACGCTCCAATGTTTCATCAAGTGGAGGGGCTTCATATTGATAAAAACATAAATATGGGACATTTAAAAGGTTGTTTAAATTATTTTATAAAATCTTTTTTTGAGTTAAATAAAATTAAAATGAGGTTCAGACCAAGTCATTTCCCTTTCACAGAACCATCTGCAGAGGTTGACATTGGCTACGAACTGAGAGATGGAAAAATAATTATTGGTGAGGGAGATAAATGGTTAGAGATATTAGGTTGTGGGATGGTACATCCAAACGTACTTAAAAATGTAAAAATAAATCCAGATAAATATCAAGGTTATGCTTTTGGGATCGGTATAGACAGGTTGGCAATGCTTAAATATGGAATAAATGATCTAAGAGCTTTTTTCGAGACTGATTATAGGTGGCTAAATCATTTCGGGTTTGATCCATTGGATGTGCCATCAAATTATAGGGGCCTTAGTAGATGAAATTTACTATAGGCTGGCTTAAAGAACATCTTGAAACAAAGTTCAAAGATAATGAAATAATCGAGAAGTTGATTGATGTTGGACTCGAAGTTGAGAGTTTTGAAAGGACTAGTTCTGACCTAAATAATTTTAAAGTTGCAAAAATTATAAATGTTGAGCCACATCCAAATGCAGATAAGCTTAAAGTATGTGAAGTTGATATTGGTGAACAAAACACAGTGAAGGTTGTTTGTGGTGCGCTTAATGCTAAAAAAGATCTTTTGACAATTTACGCTTGCCCAGGATCAGTAATTCCAAAAAATAATATGAAACTTACGGTAAGTAAAATAAGAGGAGTGACTTCATATGGGATGTTATGTTCAGAGTCTGAATTAACTTTGTCCGATGAAAGTGAGGGTATAACTGAGCTAAACTCAAATAAGTATTCTCACAAAGTAGGAAAAAATTTTTTTAAAAATAAAGCTGAAAAAGTCATTGATTTATCAATCACTCCTAATAGACCCGATTGTTTAGGCGTAAGAGGAGTAGCAAGAGATCTTGTAGCAGCAGGAGCTGGTAAATTAAAAAGCATTCCTAACATAAACATAAAAGGTAACGGACCTCAAATAATCAAAGTTTCTATTACAAAAGATAAGAATCAAGGCTGTACAATATTTGGCAGTTGTTTAATTAGGGATGTTACAAATAAAGAGAGCCCAAAATGGCTGAAGGATAAAATTGAGGCTCTAGGTCAAAAACCTGTTTCAGCAATTGTAGATATAACCAATTATGTGATGTTAGATTTAAATAGACCTCTTCATGCATATGATGCAGACAAAATTAATAAGGAAATAATTGTAAGAAATTCAGAAAAGGGTGAAACTTTTGAGGCACTGGATAATAAAGAGTACAAGTTAGATAATGATATGTGTGTAATTTCTGATAGGTCTGGTGTACTAGGTTTGGGTGGAATAATAGGAGGCACACGTTCAGGTACTGAAATCAATACTAAAAATATTTTGTTAGAATCTGCGTATTTTTTGCCAAGATCTATAAGAAAAACTTCAAAACTATTAAATATTGATACTGATGCTAAATTTAGATTTGAAAGGGGTATTGACCCTCAATCGATAGAGATGGGTCTAAAAAAAGCTTCGAAATTAATAATCGAAATTTGTGGAGGTAAGGTAAGTAAGTTTGACATTCAAAAAATTAAAAAAGATAAAAAAAATAAAATTAAATTTAAGATTTCTTTATTTGAGAGAATTGCAGGTTTTAAGGTAAAAGATAAAGAAATTATTAAAATATTAACAGATTTAGGATTTGAAGTTTCAAAAAAGAAATTAGAATTAGAGCTAAAAATTCCTACTTGGAGACCTGATATAACTCAGCCTGTGGATATAGTAGAGGAGATAGTAAGAATTAAGGGCTATAATAATATAAAAAATCTAGAACCAGAAAAAACTAGATTTAAAGATACACTAAATAAACAACAAAAACTTTTTCACTATTTGCAGCGTTCTGTAGCTTCTAAAGGATATCTTGAAACTGTAACTTGGTCATTCACTGATTCAAAATTAAATAATCTTTTCAAAGAAAACTTTAAAGAAATTAAAATAGTAAATCCAATAAGTTCAGACCTAGATGTTTTGAGAAATTCAATATTTCCTAATTTAACATTTTATCTAAAGAAGAATTTAGGCAGGGGGTTTAAAGATATTTCTCTTTTTGAAATAGGACCAATTTTTAAGGATAATAAACCTGGTGAACAATTAACAGTTATAGGTGCGATAAAATCAGGCAAGATTTCAAGATTAAATTGGAATGAGGAAAATAGATCAGCTGATGTGTTTGATGCAAAAAAGGATGTAATTCAGACATTAGTAGAGGCTGGATATGATAGGCAAAATTTATTTGTAAGAGAAAAATCACCTTCTTATTATCATCCAGGAAAATCTGGATCTGTGTATCTTGATAAAGACGACATTGGTCCAGTGGCTTATTTTGGAGAAATTCATCCAAATATTACAAAAAAACTTGATATAAAAACAGAGGCATTAGTTGGTTTCGAAATTTATCTGGATTACTTGAAAGATAACAAGCTTAAACTTAAAGACTCAAAATCTCAATTTAAGTACTCAGATTATCAAAAATCCGATAGAGACTTTGCTTTTGTAGTGGACAAACATTTTAAAGCTCAAGATTTAATTGAAATCATATCTTCCATTGATCAAAATTTAATTAAATCGGTAAAAATTTTCGATGTTTATGAAGGTGAAAATATTCCTAAAGATAAAAAATCCATTGCTCTCAATGTAACCATCCAATCTTCAGAAAAAACATTAGAGGAAAGTGATCTTGAAAAAATTAATAAACTTATAATTTCAACAGTTGAGACTAAATCGGGTGCAAAAATTAGGTCCTAAATGTCCAGCGAAATTGATAATATAAGAAATTTTGCAATTATTGCTCATATTGATCATGGAAAGTCTACTATTGCTGACCGAATAATTCACAGTTGTGGGGGCTTAACTGAAAGAGAGATGAAAGCTCAAGTTCTTGACTCCATGGATATTGAAAGAGAAAGAGGAATAACAATTAAGGCTCAAACAGTAAAATTAAATTATAAAGCAAAAAATGGTAAAAAATATATTTTAAATATTATCGATACACCTGGTCACGTAGATTTTAGCTATGAGGTAAGCAGGTCTCTTTATGCATGTGAGGGTTCAATTCTTATTGTTGATAGCACGCAAGGTGTTGAGGCTCAGACTTTAGCAAATGTTTATCAAGCCTTGGATTCTAATCACGAAATTGTTCCTGTATTAAATAAAGTTGATTTGCCTGCATCAGATGTAGAAAAAACCAAAAAGCAAATTGAAGATGTGATTGGTATTGATACAGAAAATGCAATTCCGTGTTCTGGTAAAACAGGAAAGGGTATTGAGGATATTTTAGAGCAAATAATACACATCTTGCCTGCGCCTAAAGGTGAAAGTGCATCAAATTTAAAATGTTTACTTGTCGATAGTTGGTATGACACTTACCTAGGTGTTGTAATTTTAGTTAGAGTAATTGACGGAAAATTATCAAAAAATATGAAAATCAAGATGATGTCAACCAATCAAGAATATATTGTTGAAAAAGTGGGTGTTTTTACTCCTAAACCTACTAATATAAATGAGTTAAAAACAGGTGAGATAGGATTTATAACCACAGGAATTAAAGTCCTATCAGATACAAAAGTTGGTGATACTATTTGTGATGCAACGAAACCATTAAAAGATGCGCTACCAGGATTTAAACCAAGCAAACCAGTAGTATTTTGTGGATTATTTCCAGTTGATAGTTCAGAGTATCAGAAATTAAAAGATGGATTAGCTAAACTTCAATTAAATGATGCAAGTTTTTCTTTTGAACCTGAGTCGTCCTCAGCTTTAGGGTTAGGATTTAGGTGTGGCTTTTTAGGTTTGTTACATCTTGAAATTGTAACAGAAAGACTTGAACGAGAGTTTGATGTAAACTTATTAACTACAACACCTGGAGTTGTGTACAAGGTTCATTTAAATAAGGGAACAATAGTTGATTTACAAAATCCTTCTAGTTTACCAAATCCAACATTAATAAAAATGATTGAAGAACCCTGGATTAAAGCAACCATTATAACTCCAGATCAGTATTTAGGATCAATAATTAAAATGTGTCAAGAAAAAAGGGGTATACAAACCAATTTAAGTTACTCAGGAAATAGAGCGGTTGTTAATTATGAACTTCCTCTTAATGAAGTAGTTTTTGATTTTAATGATCGCCTTAAATCAATGACAAGCGGTTATGCAAGTTTTGATTATGAAATAATAGAACATCGTGAAGGAGATTTAGTCAAATTAGGCATTTTAGTAAATGCTGAGCCTGTTGATGCTTTAGCAATGATGATACACAAAGATTTTGCACAAAGAACAGGTAGAGAGGTTTGTGAAAAATTGAAGGATTTGATACCAAGACATAATTTTATGATACCTGTGCAAGCAGCAATTGGTGGTAAAATTATTGCAAGAGAAACTATTAAGGGTTTTAAAAAAGATGTTTTGACAAAAATTCATGGTGGTGGAGCAACCGATAGAAAGAGAAAACTTTTAGAAAAACAAAAAAAAGGTAAAGCACGTTCAAAGCAATTTGGACGCGTTGAAATACCCCAAGAGGCTTTTATTGGTGTTCTTAAAATTTCGAAAGAAAAGTAAATGGAGAGGTGGCCGAGTGGTTGAAGGCGCACGCTTGGAAAGCGTGTATAGGGGAAACTCTATCATGGGTTCGAATCCCATTCTCTCCGCCACTAAAAAAGTACTAATTATCTGGGCTAATTTAAGTTTTTTGAATTTTTTTTGGAAATTTAAATCAGCAAATTTGCTAAAAAATGCTATAATTATCATCTTTCCAAATATTAAAAAATGGCAAATAAAAATACATATCAAGCAGACTCCATAAAAGTTTTAAAGGGCTTAGAGGCAGTAAGAAAAAGGCCAGGTATGTACATTGGTGACACAGATGATGGAACTGGTCTTCACCACATGGTTTATGAGGTTATAGACAATTCAATTGATGAAGCTTTAGCAGGTTATTGTAAAAATATAAATGTTAGAATTAATTCAGATGGAACAGTTACTGTAAGTGATGATGGTAGAGGAATTCCTGTAGATATACATAAAACTGAAAAAAAATCAGCAGCAGAAGTTATTATGACCCAACTTCATGCCGGAGGTAAATTTGACCATGATTCTTATAAAGTCTCAGGAGGACTTCATGGGGTTGGTGTCTCGGTTGTAAATGCTCTTTCTAAAAAATTGCAGTTAGAAATTAACAGAGATAACAAAAAATATTTTATAGAGTTTGAAAATGGAGAAGCAAAGTCACCGTTGAAAGTAATAGGAAAATCAAAGCAATCTGGGACTAAAATTACTTTCTTACCATCTAAAGAAGTTTTTTCTTCAATTAAATTCAGTTCTAATATTTTGATTAAAAGAATGAGAGAGCTAGCTTTCCTTAATAAAGGAATTAAAATAATTTTCACTGATGGCAGTTTAAAAAAAGAAAAAGTAGCAGAATTTAAGTTTGATGGCGGAGTAATAGAGTTTGTCGACTTTTTAGATGAAAAAAGAGAAAAGTTACAAAATAAAAATGGAAATGACTTATTTAGAAAACCAATTTATATAGAGGGAAAAAAGAATAATATTGAAATAGAATGTTCTCTAAAATGGAATGCAGGATATGTAGAAGAAATTTTTCCATACACAAATAATATATATCAAAAAGATGGTGGTACACACTTATTAGGATTTAGAAGTGCCCTAACAAGAGTTGTGAATAAATATGCTACAGAAAATAATTTGCTAAAAAAAAATAAATTAGCAATTTCAGGAGATGATATTAAAGAAGGACTTACCTGTGTTTTGTCGATTAAAATTCCAGATCCAAAATTTTCATCACAAACAAAAGACAAATTAGTATCCTCAGAGGTTAGAATGATCGTAGAAACAGTGATTAATGAAAAACTTTCAACGTGGTTTGATCAAAACCCAAGTATTGCAAAAATAACTTTAGCTAAAATTATTCAAGCAGCTATGGCAAGAGATGTTGCAAGAAAAGCCAGAGAAAATGTTAGAAGAAAAGGAGCTCTTGAATTAAGTGGTCTTCCTGGAAAATTAGCTGATTGCCAAATAGGAAAACAAGAGGGCACAGAATTGTTTATTGTTGAGGGAGATTCAGCAGGTGGTTCAGCAAAACAAGGAAGAAATAGGCTAAATCAAGCAGTCTTACCTCTGAGAGGAAAAATTTTGAATACTTATGTTGAGGATTTGACGGTTAAAAAAAATGGTAATGGTAGTGGAAATGGATCAGATAAAAGGACTAAGGCTTTATCAAAAATGATATCTTCAAACGAGATAGTAACATTAATCAATGCATTGGGATTAGATCCAAAAACACAAGAGATAGATTTGAAGGATTTAAGATA
Source organism: uncultured Pelagibacteraceae bacterium (assembly GCA_902599995.1). Classification (GTDB taxonomy): domain Bacteria; phylum Pseudomonadota; class Alphaproteobacteria; order Pelagibacterales; family Pelagibacteraceae; genus Pelagibacter. The sequence goes on along the minus strand of CACKHN010000005.1, from coordinate 81,610 downwards.
TGGGAAAATTATAATCATGACTGATGCTGATGTAGATGGTTCTCATATTAGGGCTTTATTATTAACTTTTTTCAATAATGAACCATTTAATAAATTAATTGAAAACGGACATATATATTTAGCTCAGCCACCGCTATTTAAAATTAATAAGGGTACCAAGGGTATTTATATTAAAGATGAAAAAGAATTAGAGGATTATATTTTAAATAACAATAAAGAAATAAAAAAAATAAAAAAAGGAACAAGAGAATTTTTTAAAGCTTTAGATCTTGAGAAGTCAAAAATGAATATCCAAAGGTTTAAGGGCCTAGGAGAAATGAATCCTGAGGAATTATGGAGTACTACACTTGATCCACAAACTAGACATTTACTTCAGGTACAATATTCAAAAGATTTTAAAAAAGACCAAAGTTTAATACATACACTTATGGGTAATGATGTTGCACTTAGAAAGGATTTTATTGTTTCTAATGCAATTAATGTACAGAATCTCGACATTTAAAAATGAAGTTTTTTGAAACTTCAAAACAATACTCTTTTAAAAAATCAACTTATATTAATTTAAGATGGATCGGAATTATTGGCCAACTAGTAGCTGTAAATTTTGTATATTTAATTCTAAATTTTAAATTTAATTTTATATTATCAAATTCAATAATCTTTTTAGGCGTCTTAAGTAATTTTTATTTAATTTATATTTATAAAAAGACTCAATTATCTGATAGGTCAGCATTTATTTTCTTATTTATTGATATAATACAATTAAGTATTTTACTGTATTTGACAGGGGGTATTGTAAACCCGTTTATAATTTTTCTATTAATTCCAAGTGTATTTTCTTCCTCAAATTTAAGTTTCAAAACCAATACATTACTAGTTTGTTTGACCGGTATTTCAATAATAATTCTTACTTTTTATTCTTCAGATTTGCCTTCGCCCTTAAGTGAACATTTTCACGTAAGTCCCTATTATTATTTTTCTATACCTATTGCACTAATTATTGCTTTGGTTTTTCTTAATTATTTTGCAATGACTTTTGGATCACAATCACGTTTAAGGAAAGATGCTTTATCAAAAATGGAAGAAGTAATGGCAAAAGAACACGAGTTGCTATCATTAGGTGGACAAGCAGCAGCAGCAGCACACTCTTTAGGAACGCCACTTTCAACAATCAAAATAATTACTAGGGATTTATATAAACAGTTAAAAAACAAAAAAGAATTTGAGAAAGACGTGGTATTACTAAATAGCCAGGTTGAAAGATGTAACGAGATATTAAAACGCTTAAGTTTAAACCCAGTTGAGGAAGACGAATTTATAGATAAAGATTTGAGTATAAGAGAATATTTGTCTGAAATAATTTCATCATTCAAAGAAATAAGTAATAAAAATTTTATTTTTAATTTTGATCAAGATTCCAATCCCCGAAAAATATCAAAATCCATAGAAATTGTTTATGGATTAAGAAATTTTATTGGAAATGCTAACAAGTTTTCAAGAGATAAAATTTTTATAAATTTGAAAAGTGATAGTGAAACTACAGAAATAACAATAGAAGATGATGGTAGTGGTTACCCTAAAGATATTCTATCTAAAATTGGCGAACCCTATCTAAAATCTAGTAAAGCTCAAGAAAAATCAAAAACTGGCTTAGGACTTGGATTGTTTATTGGCAAAACATTGTTAGAAAAAAATTTTGCTTCTTTAAATTTCAGAAATTCTAAAACAAGAGATGGAGCAGAAGTTGTAATTAGTTGGCGAAATTCTGATCTATTTAATACTTAATTATATTTTTTTTTTGTATCAAAAAGAGAACTTAATTGTGAAATCATCACATCTCCTAATTCATTAACGTCAGTAATTTTAATTGCTTTATCATAATATCTAGATACATCGTGACCTATTCCTATTGCCAATATTTCAATATCAGATTTATTTTCGATAAATTTTACAATTTTTTTTAAATGTTTTTCTAAGAAATCACCTGAGTTAACAGACAAGGTAGAGTCATCAACTGGTGCTCCATCTGAAATAACCATTAAAATCTTTCTTTCCTCTTTCCTTTTTTTTATTCTACTGTAAGCCCATGATATTGCTTCTCCATCAATATTTTCTTTTAGGAGACCTTCTTTAAGCATTAGCCCCAAATTATTTTTTGCCTGTCTCCAGTGTGTATCTGCACCTTTATAAATTATATGTCTTAAATCATTTAACCTTCCAGGAGTTTTGGGCTTTGAATTTTTAGTCCACATTTCTCTTGATTGTCCACCTTTCCAGTTTTTGGTTGTAAAGCCCAAAATTTCAACTTTAACTGAACATCTCTCAAGTGTTCGAGATAATATATCAGCACAAATCGCAGCTATAGTAATAGGCCTTCCTCTCATTGAACCTGAGTTATCTATCAACAAAGTTACAATGGTATCTTTGAAGTCTAGATCTTTTTCTTTTTTAAATGATAAAGAGTTGTAAGGATCCATTATTATTCTCGGTAGTTTTGAGCTATCAAGCAATCCTTCCTCTAAATCAAATTCCCAAGCTCTATTTTGTTTTGCAAGCAATTGTCTTTGGAGCTTATTAGCTAGTTTTGTTATAACGTCTTGAAAACCTATTAATTGTTGGTCTAAATTTTTTCTTAATTTATTTGCCTCATCTGCATTTTCTAAGTTTTCTGCCTTAATGGTCTCATCAAATTGTGAAGTAAAGATTTTATAATCAAGATTTAGATTATCGATATTCTTTTTAATGACTTGTTCTGAATTTTGTTCCTCTGACTCTATTTCAGAAAGTTGGTCGTCTAAATTAAATTCATCAATTTCATAATCTGCATCTAAAGTAGCCTGGGTATCTTGATCTTTATTTTCATCTTTACTATCATCATTTTCGTTATTTTGATTATCGCTTGAGGGATTGTCTTGCTCTTGATCTTTATTTTCTTCCTTATTCTGATCTTCCTCACTTTGAAAAATATCCATTTCCTCTAAAATTTGAGAAAGACGAGAGCTATAAGTCTGTTGATCTTCAAGGTTATCTAATAGAAATTCTTTATGTTTATCGATAGATTTTTCAAAGTCTTTACCCCAAAAATTTAGCATCTTGGATGTCAATGGATTTAGTTTTACTTTATGAAAATTTTTTAGCATATAGAGTTCAAATGCTTCAGTAACACTAACATCCTCTTTGCTTTTTAATTGATCTCTTCGTTTTCGACTAATTATCTGAGAATAATTTTCATGAAAATTTTTTTTAATTCCCTTTAACATTTGGCCACCTAAGGCTTCATATCTTATTTTTTCTGCAATATCATATAGAGATTTAGAGGAATTATTTCCAGGTAAATTTTTTCTATAAATTGCATCATTAGAAAATTTTTTCTTTAAAGCTGAAGAGTCTGTTTCAGCGCGCAACCTGATAAAATCGCTCGGATTATTTACATTATCAATTTCTATAGAACTTATTTCTTTTGGATTCTTTTTTTCCAAATCCTTCTTATATAAATTTAAATCATCAGAAATGACTTTTGCAGTTGAAGTCAAGGCAATTCTAAATTTTTCTTTCAAATTGCTTTCTTTACTGGTCATTTATATTTGAATATTTATCAATGACTCAGGTAGTTCTTCACCAAAACATCTTTGATAATACTCAGCAATAGTATTTTTTTCTATATCATCACATTTATTTAAAAAAGTTACTCTGAAAGCGTAACCGATATCTTTAAAAATCTCCGAATTCTCTGCCCAGTGCATAACAGTTCTTGGACTCATTACTGTTGAAATATCTCCTGCAATAAAACCTTTACGAGTCAAAGAGGCTACTTTTATCATATTCGAAACAATTTCTTTTCCTTTTGAGTTATTTAAATTTTTGTTTTTAGCTAATACTATGTCCATTTCTCTATCGAGAGTTAAATAATTTAGCGTAGTAACTATATTCCATCTGTCCATTTGACCTTGGTTTATTTGCTGAGTACCATGGTATAGACCACTAGTATCTCCTAAACCTACAGTATTTGAGGTTGCAAACAATCTAAAAAATTTATTTTGTTTTATTACCTTATTTTTGTCTAGTAATGTAAAATTTCCTTCAGCCTCCAAAACTCTTTGGATCACAAACATGACATCGGGCCTTCCCGCATCATACTCGTCAAATACAAGAGCAACAGGATTTTGAATAGACCATGGCAAAATTCCTTCATTAAATTGAGTGACTTGTTTGCCATCTTTTAAAACAATTGCATCTTTTCCTATTAGATCTATTCGGCTAACATGACTGTCTAAGTTTACACGAATACATGGCCAGTTAAGTCTAGCGGCTATTTGTTCAATATGAGTAGATTTACCTGTTCCATGATAACCTTGAACTAAAACTCTTTTATTATACGAAAAACCAGAAATAATTGCTAATGTAGTGTCTCTATCAAATTTATAACTTTTATCAATTTCAGGTACATAATCGTTTTTTTTTGAAAACGCATCTACTTCCATCTCAGAGTCTATTCCAAATGTTTGTTTCAAAGAAATTTTAATATCTGGTTTGATGTCAAGATTTGGTGTCAATTTTGTCTCTATAAGTATTTTTAAGCTGCGTATAAGCTAGTGTTATTAATTTAAGTTTTTCCTCGTATTTTTTATTACCCGAATTCATATCAGGGTGGAATTTTTTCACAAGCACTTTGAATTTATCTTGTATTTTCTTCCATTTTAGACCTACAGAAATACCAAGAATACCAAATGCTTTTATATCTTTATGATCAAATTTAAATTGACGCATATGATCATAATCACCATTTATTTTATCTTTGTCTAATTCATCCTTTAAGGTTGTATTCCAAAGAACTTTAAAAAAATTATCTGAAGAGCTAAAACTTTGAGTAGGCTTATGCCATACCATATCAGACTTTAAAAAATCTATTACTTGGTCATCATTCATACCTGAAAAGTAATTCCAATTCTTATTAAATTCCTTGACATGCTCAAGACACAGCATTCTAAATTTTTTACTATTATCTTTTTCAACTGGTGCTTTATATTCACCAATTTCATTACAATTATTCCAGTCACAAATATTTTTCATGCTATATAATAAATTATACTTATGGATATAAATGACTTAATTGCAATTGTAAAAAAAAAATTAGATAAGCAGATAAATATTGAAAATATTAAAATTGAGGACAAATCTTTTCTTCATAAAAATCATGCCGGCAATCAAGAAGGTAAATTTCATTTGAAAATAAGTTTAGTTTCAGATGAACTCAAGAACATGAATAAGATTGAAAGTAATAAGAAGATTTATAAAATTTTAGATAAGGAGATGAAAGAATCTATTCACTCAATACAAATCTTAATTTCGTAAAAAAATTTTTAAAAACAAACCTATTTTTTTTTTAGAATATTCTTTATTAATTATTGGTGATCCAATTTTTTTGAGTAAGACTAAATTTATATTATTTGATCTATTTTTTTTATCTTTTGCCATAAAACTTAAAATTTTGTTTACATCTTTTGGACTAAAAAATTTACTTACTGAGGATGGTAAATTAGAATTATCGATATGATCTATAATGGAATAATACTCGCTTTTATTCATAAATTTTGTCTTAAGACTAAAATTTAGTGCAGTTTTCATTCCAAGTATCACAGACTCTCCATGATTTAACTTTTTGCTAAATCCTAATGTCGCCTCATAAGCATGTGCAAACGAATGACCAAAATTTAAAATTTTTCTTAAACCCTTTTCTTTTTCATCTTTTTCAACTACAGCCTTTTTAATTTTACAACTTTCATAAATAGCCTTTTCAATAAACGGAGAATTAAGTTTTAAAACTTTATTTTTATGGTTATTTAAAAAATTATAAAATTTTTTATTCCCAATAATTGAATGCTTTAAAATTTCTCCATATCCACAAATTATCTCTCTCTTAGGTAATGTTTTTAAAAATTCAGTATCAGAAATAACAAGATTGGGCTGATAAAAACTTCCAACTAGATTTTTACCATACTTAGTATTTACCCCAGTCTTTCCACCAATTGATGAGTCAACTTGGGACAAAAGAGTAGTTGGTATGTTTATAAACTTAAGTCCTCTTTTAAAAAGACTTGCAGAAAAACCACTTATATCTCCTGTAATTCCTCCTCCAACAGATATCAAACAGTCATCTCTGGAAAAATTTTTATTTAACAAAATATCTAAAATTTCGTTTATACTATTCATATTCTTGTTTAATTCATTGGCTTTAAAATAATGGATATAACTCATTTTATTTTTTAAAGATTTTTTAATAATAGAAACAAATTTTTTAGGAACGTTACTATCTACAACTAAAAGACATCTGCTAAAATTAATTGAGTTAGATTTTATAATTTTAGAAATATTTGCAGATAATTTTTTTCCAATATAGATAGGATATTTCTGTGTCTGTGTTTCTATATTTAATTTAATTTGATTCATAAATTTTAATTATTTTATTAACTACTTCATTTTTAGTTAAGTTATCACATTTAATTTTAAATAAAGCTTTTGTATAAACTTTCGAACGCTCCTCAATTAAATCAATTATTTGATCATCAGATGAGTTTACTGCGAGGGGTCTCTTATTACTATTTTTTATTCTTCCCAATAAAATATTATTATTCCAATATAACCAAAAAGATAAATGACTTTTTAAAATTTCTTTTCTGATATTCTCATTCATGAAAGCTCCACCTCCAAGAGAAATTACAGAGGAATGAATTTTTAACTTTTTTAGTGTTACTTGTTCTTCAACTTTTCTAAAAAAACTTTCACCTTTGTACTCAAAAATTTTGCTTATTGAAATCCCTAACTTCTTTTCGATCTCATTATCAATATCAATAAAATTTAATTTTAGTTTTTTTGCAACAAGCAATCCTATAGAACTCTTTCCGGATCCCATCATTCCTAAAAATACTAGATTTTCTTTTGATTTCATAAGTTTCTTTATTGAAAAAACACAAATATGTCTTAATTTGAAATTATCTAAATTTATATGCAATTAACTAAAAACACAAGTTCAGGCAAGGCTAGTATTGCAGGAATAGTAATTAAATTAACCCTTGGAGTGGTAGTTGTTGTTGGAATTGTATTTTTTATAAACTCATTACATTTTCCTGCGCCCAAAAAAAATATAGAAAAAATTATTCCAAATGAAAATTTTAAAATTGTTAAATAAGAAATATTTTTCAATTTTAATAATTTATTTATTTTTACCTATAAATATGTTCGCAGAAGATAAACCAGTTGATATCTGGAATTTAGAAAAAAAAGAGTCAGACATTATCGAAGAAACCAATATTGTTGATCAAGATCAAAGTATTAATTCTAGAAGCAGTGTTTACGAAATGCAATCAAACAAAAAAATTGATTCAATTAAACTTGATCAAGATGTTGTGTCAAAAGAAATTAAAATTGTAGGATTATACGATCCCGAAGAATACGGTCTTAGTATAGATATGTGGTTAAATTCTGATGGCTCAAAGTTAAAAAGTCTTTTTGAAAATATTAACAAATATAACCTTTCACAAGATGCCTCAGAAATAATGAATATTTCTATGCTAACTAATGCTTACTATCCAAATCAAAATATAAGTGAGCAAGAGTTTTTGAAATTTAAATCTGATTGGTTAATTAAAAACTCTAACTTAGAACTAATAGAAGAATATTTGATAAATAATCAGAGTATTAACTTACACCCTGAGCTAACTAGGTTTTTAGTAGACACTTATCTATCTAAATCAAATATAAAAAAATCATGTGAAATATTTTCTAATATTACTAAACCAATCGAGGATGACTATTTGTCCAAATTTAATTTATACTGTTTAATTAATTATGGCAAAAATGAAGAGGCTCAATTAATTTTAGATTTAAAAAAAGAACTTGGTTTTCAAGACGATTATTATGAGAATAAAATAAGTTACTTATTTGGGTATGTACAGGAAGCAGACAAATCGGTTTCTGAAAAATCTATTTTAGATTTTCATTTAGCACATAGAACTAATCCTGAATTTTCTTTTGAACCAAATTCAGATACTCCAAATTTTATTTGGCAGTATTTATCTGCATCAAATCTTCTTTTTAATATTAAAGATATAGAAATTACTGATATTGATAAAATTTCTATCATTGAAAAAGCAGTTCATGACAAAAATTATTCAGAAAAAGATTTATTTGAATTTTATAAAAAATTTCAATTTACTATTAATCAGTTTTTAAATGCTCAAGAAATATATAAATCCTTATCCCCAATAGAGGGTAGAGCACTATTATACCAACGAGCTCTTTTAACAGATGAGCCAAATTTAAAGTTAGACTTGATGCAAACTTTAAAAGATACATTCGATAAAGATGGAATTGGTGATGCCTTTGATGAAGAATTAAAACGTTTTTTAAATCAAATTTCAGAAGAAGATGTACCTTCAAATTATACAACATTTTATAATAATTATTCTAAAACTGACCAAGTAATCAATAAAAAAATTAAATATAACAATAAAATCTTGCATCAATCTAAATTAGTAAATTATTTTAATGGGGACTATGCTAGATCCAAGATTGAGGAAGATCTTGAAAAATTTCTTAAGAAAATCAAAAAAGACAAAAAATATTTTTTATCTAAAAAGGATATTATTTTTCTTGAAGCACTAAAATCTGATGGAATTAAAATTTCAAAAAAATATGACAGTTTGTATGAAATTAAAGAATCAGAAATGCCAGTAGATATTCAGTTGATGATTGAAAATAATGAAATTGGTGCAGCATTGCTTAGGGTTATTGAGGTCATAGGTCCAGAAAAAATAGAAAATCTAGACGAAGATACGGTTTATTTTATTATCAACACACTCAATCAACTTAATGTTGATTTAATTAGAAATAAACTTTTGTTAAAAGTTCTGCCTTTAAAAGTATAAAATTTATAATAAAATAAAACTAAACATGGCCATAAGAACTATAATTACAGAACCTAATAAACTGCTCAGACAAGTTTCAAAACCAGTAAGCAATGTTGGAAAAGATGAGCAGAAATTAATGCGAGATATGTTGGAGACTATGTATGCTGCCAACGGAATTGGTCTTGCTGCAATACAAGTTGGAATACCTCAAAGGATTATTGTCATGGATATTTGCAAGGAAGAAAACAAAAAAGAACCAAGATATTTTGTAAATCCTGTAATTAAAAATAAAGATACTTTAAAAGCAACCTATGAAGAAGGATGCCTTTCAGTTCCAAATCAATTTGCAGAGATAGATAGACCAAGTAAATGTGAGGTAGAGTATTTAGATTATAATGGACAAAAAAAATTGCTGAAAGCTGAAGGTTTACTTGCTACATGCATTCAACATGAAATGGATCACTTAGAAGGTATATTATTTATCGATTATCTCTCGAAATTAAAAAGATCAATGATAATTAAAAAATTATCAAAATTAAAATCCAGTACAGCTGAAGTTTAATCAATGGCAAAAAAAATAATTTTTATGGGTACCCCCATGTTCGCTGTACCAATTTTGAAATCTCTTTATCAAAATGGATATCCTGTAGTATGTGTTTATACTCAGCCTCCACAAAAATCACATCGTGGACAAAAAATTAACAAATCTCCTATTCAAGGAATTTCTGAAACTTTAAATTTAGACTACAGGGCACCATCAACTTTAAAAGAAAATAAAGAAGAATATGAATTTTTTAAATTGGTAGATGCAGATCTGGCAATTGTTGTAGCATATGGACAAATTATACCTAAAGAATTTTTAAGTTTAACAAAAAAAGGATTTATAAACATACATGCATCTATTCTACCTAAATGGAGAGGAGCGGCACCTATACAAAGAGCTGTAATGAATTTAGATAAAGAAACTGGTGTAAGTATTATGAAAATACAAGAGAAATTAGACTCAGGTCCAGTTTGTAATACCTATAAAATAAATATAGAGAATAATTTAAATTCTGCTGACATAAGTGAAAAATTATCTTTTTTAGCTGCAGATAAAATTTTAGATAATATTGATGAAATTTTTGAGGATAAAGCAATTTTTGAGGATCAAGATCATTCAAAAGCAACTTATGCTCCAAAAATTAAAAAGTCAGAAGGTTTAATTGATTGGACAAAAAAAGCTGAAAATATTATAGGCAAAATAAATGGTTTATCTCCGGTCCCAGGTGCTTTTTTTATATCAAGTGGTGAGAGATATAAAATTTTAAAAGGAGAAATCAGCAATGGGATTGGAAGTCCGGGAGAGGTTCTTAACGATTATTTAGAAATTGCTTGTGGTGATAAGAAATCAATTAAAGTCACGGAGATACAAAGACAAGGAAAAAGGCCTCAAAATATTGGTGAATTTATGCTTGGTTCAAGAATTAGAAAAGGCCATCAGATTTAAATGGCTAGGTATCAAGTTCTTGTTGAATATGTTGGAACGAGTTTTAGAGGTTGGCAGATTCAAAAAAAAGGCTCTACTATTCAAGGATTAATTCAACAACATTTATCAAAACTTTTAAAAGAAAAAATAATTCTAAATGGATCTGGCAGAACAGATGCAGGTGTACATGCTCATGCCCAGTCAGCTCACTTTGATTGTCAAAAAAAAATTTTAGATTTAACAAAATTTTTAAAATCAATTAATCATTTTCTTAATAATAAAGGTATAGCAATTACTCAAATTAAAAAAAGAAGTGAAAAATTTCATTCACGATTTTCTGCTAAACAAAGAATTTATAGATATATAATTTTTAATCAAATAAGTGCTCCTGTAATTGAAAATGGAAGAGGGTGGCACGTGAGGAAAATACTAGATGTCGATTTAATGAGAAAAGGAGCAAAAAAATTATTGGGAACGAATGACTACTCAACCTATAGATCATCAAGTTGTCATGCTAAAAGTCCAATCAGAACAATTAAATCAATCAAAATAAGAACGTTAAAAAATAAAATTGAAATAGAATTTAAGTCACAATCATTTTTACAACAGCAAGTAAGATCGATGGTAGGTTGTCTAAAATATTTGGGTGAGAAGAAATGGGATCTAAAAACTTTTGACAAAGTATTTAAATCTAAAAAAAGAGTACTGTGTGCTCCACCAGCACCACCCGAAGGGCTTTTTTTATATAGAGTTATTTATTAATTTTTGTTGCTCATTGCAAACTTTTTATTAATTCTCCATCTAGACTCAGCTCTTACTATATAGCCACAACAATTTTTAGATTTGCATTTACATGGAAATTGTTTGTAATTTTCATCATAACCAAATCCATAATCACAGGTAAATTCCTCACCCTTTTTAATATCTCTTATTGCTTTAACCCAAATTTTTAGTCCCTTACCATCATAGTCACAGTTGTTATCACACGAATGATTGATTAAACCTGCAGTATTCCATGGAAAATCTCCATCAAGATCGTATCTTTTATTTATAGTAAATAAATAAATGGGTTTACCATTGTCATATTTATCAGACTCTTCAGTTTGTTTTTTCGTAATTAATTTACCGATGTAATCAATTACTTTAGTTCCAGCTTTAATATCTTTTGTTGCGTAAAGTCCTCTTCCTTTTTTATCTATAGCTGACTTTTTAATTCTGTACAGTTTCATTTAGAGTGTGTTTAGACAGTTATGTTTAATTATCAATTAAATTCTATGAGAGCATCAACATGTCTCTTGGTACTTTCTTGTAAAGCTTTAAGATCATATCCACCCTCAAGTATTGATACAACCTTTCCATTACAAAATGGTTTTGAGATCTCCAATGTTCTTTTAGTAATTTTATAAAAATCCTCAGAACTAAGCTGCAGTTGGGCCAAAGGATCATCAATGTGTGCATCAAAACCTGCAGAAAATAACAAGAATTCAGGCTTAAACTCTCTCACTTTATTTAGAACATTTTCGTAAGCGTTTAGATACTTTTCTGCAGATGTTCCAGCTTCAAGAGGGATATTTAATACGTTATTAAAATTACCTTTTTCTTTTTCAGAGCCAGAACCTGGATAGTAAGGATATTGATGAGTAGAAATAAATAAAACTTTTTCGTTATCATAAAAAATGTCTTGAGTACCATTTCCATGGTGAACATCAAAATCAATAATTGCTATTTTATTATATTTATATTTTTCGATTAAGTAATTTGCTCCAACAGCAACATTATTGAAGATACAAAAACCCATCGCTTTTTCTTTTTCCGCATGGTGTCCGGGTGGTCTTACTGCACAAAATGCATTTTTAAACTCTTTATTCTGCAACCCATCAATTGCAGTAATAATTGAACCTACAGCATCCCTAGAAGCATCTTTACTACCAGGAGAAACTACGGTGTCGCCATCAAGAAAATTATAACCTTTTTTTGGAAAAGATTTATTTACTTGATCTATATAATTTGAGGTGTGAGTTTTAATTAAATAAGAATTCTCAAATTTATTCGGTTTCTTCCAAATTAGTTTTTTGTTGTCTATTTTTTTAAAATTATTTATTACAGCAGTAACTCTATCAATTTTTTCAGGATGTCCACCCCCAGTATTGTGATTTTGATATGTATCTGATGTAATTAACCCTGTTTTCACTTAAAATAGTTTTTCAATATATTTGAATAAATTAAGGTCAACCTTTTTAAATCTGACAGTGAAACTGCTTCATCTACTTTATGCATTGTTTTACCAACTAACCCAAATTCTAAACAAGGTGCAATTTTCCTAATAAACCTTGCATCTGAAGTTCCTCCTGTTGTTGAAAGTTTAGGTTTAATTTTTGTTATTTCCTCAATTATATCTTGTATCATAAAAGTTGTTTTATTAGGATTTGTTAAAAAAGCTTCTCCAGATACACTATATTCAATTTTATATTTAGATTTATTTTTAGCTGATATTTTTTTAATAACTTTATTTATCATATTCTTCAAGGAAGTAGAGGAGTGTTTATTATTAAATCTTATATTAAATGTAGCTGTAGCAAGACCTGGAATTACATTATCAGCAGTGTTATTAATATTTATTTTTGTTATTTCCAAGTTAGTTGCTTGAAAATCCTTTGTTCCTTTATCAAATTTGATATCTTTTATTTCTTTAAGAATTTGCACAAGTGCTGTTGAAGGATTATTTGCTCGATGAGGATAAGCTACGTGCCCTTGCACTCCAGTAATAGTTAATCTACCGTTCATACTTCCTCTTCTCCCAATTTTAATCATTTCACCCAATTTACTTGGGTTAGTTGGCTCACCTACTAAACAAAAATCGATTTTCTCTTTTCTTTTTTTTAAATACTCCACAACTTTTTTCGTCCCATTAATAGCGACACCTTCTTCGTCCCCGGTAATTAAAAGACTAATTGAGCCTTTAAAATCAGAGTAATTTTCAATAAAATTGCTAATTGCTGCAACGAAGGCTGCTATTGAGCTTTTCATATCATTTGCACCTCTTCCAATTAAATGGCCTTTTTTAATCGAGGGTTTAAATGGATTGACTGTCCAGTCCTTAAGGTTTCCAGCAGGCACCACATCTAAATGACCTGCATAACAAAAGTTAGGACTTTTATTACCAAGTCTTGCGTAAAGGTTTTTTACTGGTTTGCTGTTCTTTTCTCTAAATTCAAGTACTTTAGTTTTAAAACCAAGTAGTTTAAGCTTTTTTTCTAAAAAACTCATTATACCTGCATCAACAGGAGTTACCGAAGGAAACCTAATTAGCTCTTTAGCTAATTGAAGTTCGTTGATTTTTTGCATTTTTATTCTCTCAAAAGATCGTTTACTGATGTTTTTGATCTAGTTTTTTCATCAACCTTTTTAATAATTACCGCACAATAAAGTGATGGCGTTGCAGGATTATTTTTATTTGGTAAAGAACCAGGTACAACAACTGAATAAGGTGGTATTTTTCCATAAGTAATTTCACCAGTTTTTCTATCAACTATTTTTGTGGATTGACCAATATACATTCCCATACTTAATACAGATCCTTCACCAACTATTACACCTTCAACAACTTCTGACATAGCACCAAGAAAAACATTGTCTTCAATTATTGTGGGTAATGCTTGAGCAGGCTCCAATACACCACCGACACCAGAGCCGGCTGAAATATGACAATTTTTTCCAATTTGACAGCAACTTCCAGCTCTTGCAAAAGTATCAATCATAGTGCCTTCATCTATGTATGCACCAATATTAACATAGCACGGCATTAGTACTGCATTTTTGCCAACGAAGGATCCTTTTCTCACAGGTGAATTGGGTACCATTCTAAAACCAGCCTTTTCATGATCTTCTCTAGTCCATCCTGCTGTTTTACCTTTTAAAAGATGAGCTTTATCATACCAACTACTATATGGACCATTTAAATTTTCCATTGGATACATTCTAAAACTTAACATGATTGCTTTTTTAAGATATTGATGAGTTTTCCACTCACCATCTATTTTTTCAGCAACTCTGACTTTACCACTATCTAAATCATCAATAATTTGATTTACAGTATTCTTTAAATTTTCATTTGAACTTGGAATTATCTGGTCTCTTTTTTCCCAAGCTTCGTTAATAATATTTTCTATACTCATAATATTTATGTGTTTTTTAATAACCTTATTTCTTTTAAAAATAAAGAAAGATTTTCTATCTTATAGTCAATGTATTCTTTATCTGACTCTTTTTTACCCCAGTATTCGTCATTGATTAACCATGCAGTTATTGTTCCTCTTTCTTTCCCAATAGATAAATTTTTTGCAATATCTTCAATATAAAGTGTTTCTTTTGGATCTATTTTGAATTTTTCTATCATTAGATCAAAAGCTTTTGCTGCAGGTTTGGGATTATATTTGGCATCTACTATGTCAAAAACATTCTCAAATTGATCATCAATACCAAGTGATGTGGTTATTTTTTTCACGTGTTCTTTGCTTCCATTAGTAAAAACAAATTTTCTTAAATTTGTTCTCTCAAGCTCTTCTCTTAAGGTTTGATCTTTTTCCAAGAAAGATAAATCAATATCATGGACATAATCTAAGAATTCTCTTGGAGGGATATTATGATGAATCATTAAACCATTAAGACTGGTGTCGTATTTATGAAAATAACTTCTCTGCAATTCTTTGGCCACTTTTAAATCCAAATTTAACTTTTTAGATATATATTCTGTCATTTTTTTACTTACTTGACCAAAAACAGCTTCTAGATCTTGATATAAAACTCCATCACAATCAAACAGTATATTTTTAATATTCTTTAATTTTATCATTTTCTAATCAATGTACCTGCACCTTTGTCAGAAAATATTTCCCATAAACATGAGTGCTTTTTTGTGCCATTTATTATTCCAACTCCAGTTACTCCATTATTTACAGCATCTAAACACGCATTAATTTTAGGGATCATGCCTTCTGTTATAGTTTCATTTTTAATCATTTCTAAAATTTCTGTGGAAGAAATTTCCCCTATTAATTTTTTTTCTTTGTTAAGAACGCCATCAACATTTGTCATTAGTAATAATCTTCTAGCTTTTAAAGACTTAGCTATAGCCATTGCAGCTGTATCACCATTAATATTATAGCTTTGATTATTTTTATCTAAGCCTAATGGTGAAACAATCGGTACTTTATTTTGACTAAGAATATTTAATATTACCTCTTTTTTTATGTTAGTGGGGATACCAACAAAACCTAGCTCTTTTGCTTCAGGAATTACTTCTATTATATTGTTGTTTTTTGTGTGTATTGAAACACTTTCAGAGCCTTTGCTACTTAAATTTTGAATAATATCATTATTAAAGTCAATCAAAACAGACTCTACAATATTTATTATATTTTTGTCAGTAACTCTCAAGCCTCTGATAAATTTTGATTGAATGTTAGATTTTTCTAATTCTCTTCTAATTCTCGGCCCTCCTCCATGAACCACTACTGTAGATAGACCTAATTTATTTAAAACAAACAGATCTGTTATAAAATTATTAAAAACATTTCTGTCAATTAAAACATTGCCTCCATACTTAATTACAATTAAATCATTTTTATATTTTTCAATATACTTTTTGACTTCATTTAATGGTGGCCCATCTTTGGGCAGTATATTAGTTAAATTCATGATTTAATTGTTTATTAAAAATATTTAAGTTGTTGTTTTAACTGTTGTACGCTTCATTATGAAGACTTGCTGTGCCATAGTTAAAATATTATTTACAGTCCAATATATTACAAGCCCAGCAGGGAAAGGTGCCAATATCACAGTTAAAAACAGGGGAAAGAACATAAAAATTTTTGCTTGCATTGGATCAGTAGGTGCTGGGTTTAGTTTTTGTTGTACCCACATAGAAACTCCCATTGCTACAGGCCAAGCTCCAATCACTAAAAATGATGGAACATCATATGGTAGTAATCCAAATAGATTAAACAATGAAGTGGGATCTCTTTCGGATAAATCCTGAATCCATCCATAAAATGGCATGTGTCTCATTTCAATGGTAACAAATAATACTTTGTAAAGTGCAAAAAAAACTGGAATTTGAACTAGAATTGGCATACACCCAGACATTGGGTTAACTTTTTCTTTCTTGTAAAGAGCCATCATTGATTGCTGTAATTTCATTTTGTCGTCTTTATGTAGCTCTTTGAGTCTTGCCATTTCTGGCTGTAACGCTTTCATTTTAGCCATGCTTCTAAATGAAAAATTTGCTAAAGGAAAAAATGCAAGCCGTATACAAATTGTAATTGCTATAATTGCTAAGCCATAATTTCCAAGAAGTTTGAAGAAGTAGTCTATGCCGAAAAATAATGGTTTCGTAATGAAGTATAAAAATCCCCAGTCAATCGTTAGGTCAAATTTATCTATCTTTAAAGATTCTGCATAACCATCAATAACATCTACTCTCTTAGCAGCTACAATGATTTGCATTTTATCTTCTATAGTAGAATTACTGTCTAATTCTAGTGGTTCAGTCGCTACAAAATTTGCTCTAAATTTGTTTTTATAATCAAAAGTTGTTTTAAACTCTTTTCCATTCGGCGGGATCAATGATGTTATCCAGTACTTGTCTCCTATACCGAGCCATCCTTTTTGTGCGGTTCTTGAAAATTTTTTTTCTTCGATATCATCATAATCCTCTTCAATTAATTCACCATCAAGAGTTGCAACCAAACCCTCATGAAGTATATAAAAATTCGTTATTTCAGGAGCCTCATTTCGAATGATTTGACCATAAGAATAAAAATCGTATTTACTATTTGTAGAATTAATTACCCGTTGTTTGACTGTGAATAAAAACTTATCATCAATAGATATTTCTTTTTCGAATGTAATTCCTTGATCATTAGCCCAAGTTAATTTTATTGGAGATTCTGTGGTTAATTTATTATTTCCTGATACAGACCAAATTGAATTTGAATTTGGAATCTTAACGTTTTTATCTGTTGTTATAAATCCACTCTCTATTAAATATCCTTTTTTAGAATTCCTTGGTGCTAATAGGTTTACCTTTTCATCACCATTTAAAACTAAATTATATTTTTTAAAAGTTAAATCGTCTATCGCAGCTCCTTTTAATGATATTGAACCAATTATACTTTGATTTTCAAATTCCACTCTTTTGCTTTCACTTAGTGCCTGTTCTCTTGAAATTTCCTTAATATTTTCTTTTTGATCTAAGCTGGGTGCATCTGAACTTTGCTCAATTTTTTTTTTTTCAGCCACACTTTCTTTAGTTATAGGAGGAGGTGCAAAAAAAAGTGTATAAATGAGAATTACAGCAGCAGACAAACTTATAGCAGCTATAATATTACGTGTCTCCATTATTTATTATCCTTTAAATTTTTTTTGACAGGATCAAATCCTTCACTACCACCTAAAAATTTAATCGGATGACACGACAGAATTCTTTTAATACTCTTGAAAAGACCTTTAACAAAACCAAATTCCTTTAAAGCATCAATGCTATATTCGGAGCATGTAGGCAAGTATCGGCAAGAATGTCCAAATAAAGGACTAATTAGATATTTGTAGCCCTCAATAAGTTTAATCAATAATTTAGTAAATATATTCATTATTTAATTTTTTCTAAGTCTTGAAATAGGGTTTCTTTTATATTTTTGTATTCATTGTTTAACATACTCTCCTTTGCAAGAACAAGGATAGAAAAATCAAAGTTTATTGATATTATTTTAACTGCATCGTTAACAATACTTCTTAACCTTCTTTTAATTTTATTTCTTTTAACTGCATTTCCAATTTTTTTTTTAACTGAAAAACTTATATTGAGTTTTTTATTGTCTTTATGAGGCAATTTTCCAAAAAAAATAGTCACATACTTATTAGAAATTTTCTTTTTTTTTAAAAGACTTTTAAATTCTTCATTCTTTGAAAGAGCAAGGATTTTGCTTTTCATTTATTTAAACAGAAACTGTTAGTGACTTTCTTCCTCTAGCTCTTCTTCTGGCTAAAAGTTTTTTACCACCTTTTGTTTTCATCTTTGATCTAAAGCCGTGCTTTCTTGCTCTTTTGACATTTGAGGGCTGGTATGTTCTTTTCATAATAAGTGGTTAATTTTTATAAAATTTCGCCCTTTATAGTAATTAAATATATAAATAGCAAATAGAACATTTTATAAATAACTTTGTTATCAATGGAAAAATCAAATAAATTTAAATTATTTATAGGTTTAGTTTATTTAATACTAATTAGTTTATTTTTATTTTTTTTCTTCTCTAAATTTAGCATTCAGGAACTTACCTCATATGACTTTATAAGAGAAAATAGATTATATTTTTCTGAATTAAAAAAATCCAATCTTATTCTGATATTTTTTATTTTTTTAAGTTTAACCATTTTATGGGTATTTCCTCTTTTAGGTTTTGGATCACCGGTTGCTCTAATGGGTGGATTTATTTTTGGAAAATGGATAGGCACCATTGTTGTTGTAATTGGGTTGAGCGTTGGTGCAACTTTTTTATATATTTTTGGAAATTATTTTTTAAAAGAGTTTATTAAAGAAAAGCTTTTAAATAAATATCACAAGCTAGAGACTAAATTTAAAAAATCTGAGTTTATTTATTTACTCGTATATCGTTTTATAGGCGGAATACCGTGGCAGATCAGTTGTATACTTCCAACACTTTTTAATGTTCGAGTAAGAAATTTTTTCTTTGCAACGCTAATAGGCATTGTACCACAAATATTTTTAGCAGTATCGATTGGAAGTGGATTTGAAAAAATTATTGAACAAAACTCTGAAGTTCCTGGTATTACTGAAATTATATTTTCACCAGATATTTACATTCCGCTTGTAGCTTTTTTTAGTTTAATCTTAGTGACTATCTTTTTAAGGAAAATATTTTATAAAAATTAGTGGTGCTCCCACCCTGTACTGACCAGGGAACTAGTCATTACCAATGACTTGTTATGCCATTTAACTACAGGAGCAAAGAAACAATTTATATCTTGTGGATATTAACGCATTTTTTTCAAATTATTGCCTTAATTTTTTGACTAATATGATTTATATCTATTTAAGGAAATGTTATGGGGATTCACTACGATTATAAATCAACCAAAGGAAACAAGCTTATGGAAAAGCAAGCTAAAAGAGAAAAGAAGCTTGCAGAAAAAAAAGCCAAACGTTTAGCTAAAGAAGGCCCAAAACAAGAAGAACCCAAAATAAAAGCTTTAGATCCTAATAAGCCAATATCTTTAGATTTTTTGACAAATCCAAACAAAGAATGAGTTCTAAAGATAAAAATGAGCGTTTAATTCTTGCTCTAAGAAAAAATTTGAAAAAAAGAAAAATTTTCCAAAAAAAAAAAAGAAAAAAAATAAATAATGTCAGTTCTCTCTGATAAATGGATTAGAAAAATGTCCAAAGAATACAACATGATTTCACCTTTTGAGGAAAAACAAGTAAGAGGCAAAAGTATTTCTTATGGACTTTCTTCTTTTGGCTATGATGCAAGAGTATCAGATGAGTTTAAAATTTTTACAAATGTTAATTCTGAGATTGTTGACCCTAAAAATTTTAAACCAACAAATTTTGTAACTAAAAATGTATCTGAATGTGTTATTCCACCAAATTCATTTGTTTTAGCAAGAACTGTGGAAAAGTTTAAAATTCCAAATGATGTATTGGTTATTTGTCTAGGTAAATCAACATATGCGAGATGTGGGATCATTGTAAATGTAACCCCACTAGAGCCTGGGTGGGAAGGATATGTTACGCTTGAATTTTCGAACACCACACCTTTACCTGCAAAAATTTATGCAAATGAAGGTGTTGCACAATTTATTTTCTTAAAAGGAAATGAAAAACCAGAAGTGACTTATGCAGATCGAGATGGAAAGTATATGGGTCAAACTGGGGTAACATTACCTAAAGTTTAAATATGCAAAGACTAGAGGTTCTTGGAGCGAACAAGCTCAAGGGGCAAATAAATATTTCAGGATCGAAAAACGCATCATTACCAATTTTGGCAGCAACATTGCTTTCAAAAAATAAAATAACTTTAAAAAATTTACCAAAAGTTAAAGATATAGAGACAATGATTAATTTACTTCAATCATTGGGATCAATTACTAAATTTACTAAACAAAGTCTTGTTGTAGATAATTCTAAACAAAAAAAAGTATTTGCATCTTATAATTTAGTAAAAACTATGAGAGCTGGAATACTAGTGCTTGGACCATTACTTGCTAAGTTTGGCAACGCAAAAGTTTCACTACCAGGTGGTTGTGCAATTGGTACCAGACCTGTTGATATTCATCTTAAAGCCTTATCAAAGCTTGGAGTTAAATTTAAAATTTTAAATGGATATGTTCATGCTAATGCTCCAAAAGGACTAATAGGGACAAACATAAGTTTCCCAAAAATATCTGTTGGTGCTACAGAGAATTTAATTATTGCTGCTTGCTTTGCAAAAGGAAAAACTATTTTAAAAAATTGTGCAATTGAACCTGAAATAAAAGATTTAGTTAATTTTTTATTAAAAATGGGTTGCAAAATTAAATGGATTGGTAAACGTTCAATAAAAATCTCTGGAGTAAAACAAATTAAAGAAATTAGTTATTCAGTCATGTTTGATAGAATTGAGGCTGGAACATATTTAATTGCGGCAGCATTGACAGAGGGAAAGTTACAAATAAAAAATGTGATACCCAAAATAATTAAAAAAGAAATTGATGTTTTAAAGAAAATTGGGGCTAAAATAAAAGTTAATCACGATAAGATAAACATTGTAGGCAATAAAAAGATAAAAAATTTGGCAATCAAAACAGCTCCATATCCAGGTTTTCCAACTGATTTACAAGCCCAAATTATGGTTTTGTTATGTAAAGCAAATAAAAAATCAATAATTCAAGAGGATATTTTTGAAAATCGATTTATGCATGTTGCGGAACTAAACCGTATGGGTGCACAAATTTTAACTAAAGGAAACAAAGCTGTAGTTCAAGGAAATATAAATTTTGCACCTGCTGAATTAATGGCCACAGATTTACGAGCATCAGTTTCATTGGTCCTTGCAGCTTTAACAGCTAAGGGAAAATCAGTTATCAATAGAATTTATCATTTAGATAGAGGTTATGAAAATATAGAAAAAAAGTTAAAAAAGGTTGGGGCAAAAATACGCCGAGTAAACTAATGGAAAAAAAATATCTAGCAAAAATTATTGCAAACGATCAAGAGGGTTTACAAATGATTTCTGCATGCAGTGCTGGGGCAAAGGTAAAGGTTCTTGATATAAAATATCTTGCATCAAACAAAGTATTTGTGCTCTCAATAGAGAGAACAAAAGTTGAAACTGGTCAAGATAATAAAAAAATCAATAGTATTTGTAGGTTTGATTTCGTTGATAAAGTTAAATCTAAAAATATAGATCAGTCAAATCAGGAATTAGTTTTAGAATTAATTGGAATTGATTATTTGAAAAATAATACTGATTATGAAATAAGCTTAATTTTCAGTAACAATGCGCACATTGCTTTGACTACGGAAACAATTGAAGTAAGACTAGAAGATCAAAATGAAATTAAAGATTAATGAAAATACTAAATAGCACTAATAAGAATTTTAATAATTCTTTAAACAAATTACTTTTACAGCGAAAAAAAAAGATTCAATCTAGTTCTATCTCAGTGACCAGTATTGTTAGAGACGTGAAAAAAAATGGTGATAAAGCTTTATTGAAATATGAAAAAAGATTCAATCAAAACAGAACTATTACTCCTACGTCAAATCAAATTAATAATTCAATAAAATCTTTAGATCAAAAAGTAAAAAAAGCAATTGATATTGCTTATGATAGAATTTACAAATTTCATTCTCTTCAAAAATTCAAAAATATTTCTTTTATAGATAAGTTTAAAAATAAACTTGAATATAAATATTTACCAATAGACTCAGTTGCAATATATGTCCCTGGATCTTCAGCATCTTATCCGTCAAGTGTTTTAATGAATGCTGTCCCGGCAATTGTTGCTGGTGTTAAAAGATTAATAATGATTAACCCTGGTTTTAAAGGAAAGCAAAATCCAGCAGTTTTGTATGCAGCAAGAAAATGCAAAATAAAAGAAATTTATTCTATTGGCGGTCCTTCTGCAGTTGCTGCTGCTGCCTACGGTACAAAAAAAATTAAAAAAGTTGATAAAATTGTTGGTCCTGGAAACGCTTATGTGGCTGCAGCAAAAAAAGAGGTTTTCGGAGATGTGGGCATTGAAGGTATGATAGCTGGTCCCTCAGAGGTAACTATTGTTTGTGATAAATTTTCAAATCCTGAATGGGTTGCAAGTGACCTAATTGGTCAAGCAGAACATGATAATCTAGCTCAATGTATTTTAATTTCAAAAGATAAAAAATTATTAGAAAAAGTAAAAATTGAATTAATCAATCAATTAAAAAAAATTCCAAGAGTATCTGTAGCTAGAAAGAGTTTAAATAATAATGGAATTTTGATGTATGTAAATTCAGACAAAAAAATTATTGAGATTGTAAATAAAATTGCACCAGAGCATTTAGAGTTAAATATTCAAAACTATAATTCTTATGTTTCTAAAATTAGAAATTCTGGATCTATATGTTTAGGAAAATATGCTGTAATGGCAATGACAGATTATAATGTTGGTTCTAATCACGTTCTACCAACAAATGGATCTGCAAAATACTCGAGTGGAATTAGTGTGAATGAATTTTATAAAAGAATTTCTTACATAAACCTATCAAAAAAGGGTATTGAAAGTCTTGGACCATCAGTTATAACACTTGCAAATTACGAGGGACTGGTTGGACACGCTCAATCAGTAATAAAAAGAATAAGGAGAAAATAAATTTGTCAAAACAAGACTTACTGGAATTTAAAGGTAAAGTAATTGATCTACTTCCAAATGCTATGTTTAGAGTTAAGTTAGAAAATGGACATACGGTTACGGCTCATACAGCAGGTAAGTTAAGAAAAAACAGAATTAGAGTTCTTCAAGGTGATAACGTGACGGTAGAAATGACACCTTATGACCTAACAAAAGGCAGAATAATCTTTAGAGGTTAAGATCCTGCCTCGGTAGCTCAGGAGTAGAGCAGAGCCCTGAAAAGGCTTGTGTCGGAGGTGCGAATCCTTCCCGAGGCACCACCATCTTCTTTTCGTCTTGAATTAATTAAAAAAAAAATTAACCTATTTACTATTATAAATAACAAAAGGACTAAGAAATAAGATGAGTACACTAACTGGTAAAATTAAATGGTATAATGGAAAAAAAGGATATGGCTTTATAGAAAGAGACGATAAAGAAAAAGACGCCTTTGTTCATGCCTCTGCTGTAAAAGATGCTGGAATGAGATATCTTAACGAGGGTGATAAACTTGAATTTACATTAGAAGACGGTCCTAAAGGTCCTTCTGCAGTTAATTTAAAGAAAGTAGACTAATTTCTTTTTAATATTTTAAGGACGTTTTATCTAATTATACTAGATAAACGTCCTTACTAAATTAGCTCTTGCGTTATAGTTGTTTTTCTCTAAAAGACTGATGATGATTATGAGTATTATATTTAGAGAGACTTCAAGAAGCACACATAGAAATAGCTTCCATAGCCTGTAGGCTATTTATTTATAATATAATTTTAAATCCACAGAAAAATAATATAAAAACAAGGGATGCCTGGGTGGTGTAACGGTTAGCACGAAAGTTTGTGGAACTTTAAGTTTGAGTTCGATTCTCAGCCCGGGTACCAAAAAATGGATAAAGAAAATAAAATAGTACCTGGATTACCTTCAGGTTTTGAAGATCGTTGGAGTAATAAACTTCTTCTTAAAAAGAAGCTAGTAAAAGCTATTGAGAAAAATTTTATCAAGTTTGGAGCTGAGGCTCTAGAAACACCTTCGTTCGAAATTAGTGAAAATATAGGATCTTTTTTGGCAGAAGATGACACCAATCCTATGTCTGGTGTATTCTCATTCGAAGATGGAGAGAAAAATGTTACTCTTAGATATGATCTGTCTAGTCCACTTGCAAGATTTGTGGCTCAAAATAACCAAGAACTGCCATCAATTTTCAAACGATATCAAATTCAAAATGTTTTTCGTAACGAAAAAGCTGGTAACGGAAGGTATAGAGAATTTATGCAAGCAGACTTTGATATTGTTGGGAATGTTGATCCAGCTCAGGCAAATGCAGAACTTTGTAATCTAATATCAAATACATTATCCGACTGTGGTTTGAAGAAAGATCAATTTACAATCAATGTAAGTAATAGAAAAATTGTGCAAGGTTTAATTAATGAATTAAAAATATCTGAAGAAAAAAAAGTCAAAGTTATTAGAGCTATAGATAAATTGGATAAGCCAGGATTTGGTCTAAAGGGAGTTGAAGACTTATTAAAGAAACAGAGAAAAGATCAAAGTGGAGCAATTACTAAAGGGGCTGATTTAACTGATCAACAAGCAATAAAAATATTAAATTTTTTAAAAATAAAAGATTTAAAAGAATTAAAACAAACCTTAAACAATCAATTATCTCAAGAAGGTATAAGTGAATTGGAAAATGTATTTGAAATACTTGGATATGGTTCAAATTTAAATCAAGTTAAAACGAACTTTACGATTGTGAGAGGATTAGCTTATTATTCAGACTTTATTGTTGAGACAAAATTAAATTTCAAAGTCACAAATAACAAAGGTAAGGAAGTTGATATTGGCAGTATATGTTCTGGTGGAGCCTATGCAAAACTCATATCAAGATTTAAGGGGGTTGATATTCCAGGTACTGGAATAAGTTTTGGAGTTGATAGACTGTTATTTGCTTTGATGCAATTAGATCAAATTAAGGTAGAGGACCAAAAACCCGTTTTAGTATGTGTAATGGATAAAAAATATTTAAAAAATTATTATGAATTAGTTGATCAATTAAGAGATAACAATATTAATGCTGAAATTTTTTTAGATAGTAAAAAAAATCTAGGTAAACAATTAACTTTTGCAAATAAAAGAGATTTATCAGTTGCAATTATTTGTGGTGAAAATGAATTTAAAAAAAACACAGTCACCATAAAAAATCTAAAAGGTATAAAAGGCCAAAATAATCAAACTATTCCAAAAGAAGATTTAATCAATGAAGTCAAAAAACTTATCTGAAAAAATCCTTAGATCAGTAAAATCTAAGGGTTTTAAATATATTGAGCTGCCATCTGTAATAGAGGCAAATCATATTGTTCAAAGATCAGGAGAGAACTTTAGGAAATTTATGTTTTCTTTCACAGATATCAATGGAAAGGAGTTATGTTTAAGACCTGACTTAACTATCGCTTCTTGTCTAAGATACTTAGAGGGAAATTTTAAAGGTAAAGAGAAAATTTTTTATAGTGGCCAGGCTTATAGAAAAGTTGAAAGAAAAAAAGACAAAATTATTAGAAACCAAATTGGATTTGAAATTTTAGGGTCTAAAAATGAAAAAAAAGATGATAACGAAATCATAACTGCATCATTAAAAATACTTCAAAATATTCAATATTCATCTGGAATATTAACAATTGGAAATATCGAGATATTCAATTTACTTATTTCGAAATTAGATATTCCAAAAAGGTGGAAACTTAGATTATCAAGACATTTTTGGAGAGAAGAGTATTTTAAGGACTTGCTAAAACGATTAGAGACAAATGCAGATATTGATCCAACAATAGTGGAAGTTGACAAAAAACGATATTTGAATTTACTCAAAGAAAATCCTGAAACTATGATTGCTGGAAGATCTGTTGGTGAAATCTTAAAAAGATTTAATGCAAAGATTAAAGATCCACGACAAGCAAATAGAGGGAAAAAAGTATCTAAAATAATAAATTCTTTTTTAAAGATTAAGTGCCCCATCAATAAAGCGGCAGAGGTATTAAACAATTTTTTTAAAAGTAATAGAATTAATTTAGCTGTGGATCAAAAATATTTTCCAATCTCACATAATAAAATTTCTAAACTTAATGTGGTTTTTGATGCATCTTTTGGAAGGCAACAAGAATATTATACAGGATTGGTTTTCAAGATTGATATTAAATCTAAATCAAAGAATATTAGTATTATCAGTGGTGGGCGTTATGATAAGCTCATATCTGACTTAGGATCAAAAAACCAAGTTGCAGCTGTGGGTGCAGCGCTCAACCTAAATTTCCAATGATAATCTGGTTAGCTTCATACCCCAAAAGTGGAAATACTTGGTTAAGATCATTATTATCTAGCTATTATTTTTCTAGAAACGGGGAATTTAATTTTGAATTACTAAAAAAAATTGATCAATTTCCAAGTGTTAATTATTTTAAGAATGACAAAGATTTATATTTAAAACCTGAAGACACTGCAGAAAAATGGCTAGTTAAGCAAGCCGAAATAAATAGAGAAAAAAAATTACGATTATTCAAAACTCATAATGCAATCTGCAAAATAAACGGCAACAGATTTACAGATCCAAAAAATACTTTAGGTGGAATTTATATAGTTAGAGACCCTAGAAATGTTGTTACTTCACTGGCAAACCACTATCAAATAACAATAAATGAGGCTTATGAGTTTATGAAAGATAGTAAAAGAGCAATTATTGAAAAAAAAGGTAATAGATATTTAGGTTTTACAGCTTTATTTTCATGGGATTTGCATATTGATAGCTGGCTAGGTTATGAAAATTTTCCAATTTTAGTTATCCGATATGAAGATTTACAATATGAAACTTTCCAAACTTTAAAAAAAGTAGTTAGTTTTATTAAAGATATATCAAAAAGTAATGAAAATTTTAATCGATCTAAAGCCCAAAAAGCTATCAAATCTTGTGAATTTGAAAAATTAAAAAAAATGGAAGAAAAAAAGGGGTTTCAGGAAGCAGTATTTAAAAAAAATAAATTAGAAAGAATTAAGTTTTTTAATTTAGGAAAAGAAAATAATTATAAAAATTTACTGAATACAAATTTAATAATGCAAATGAACGAACTTTATAAAAATAAATTATTGAAATTTAATTATGAATTATAATATCAATATTGGAATTCCTAGCAAAGGAAGGCTTAGGAAAGATGTTTTAAATATTTTTAAAAAAAATAAATTAAAACTTATCTCAGAGAGAGGAGATAGAGATTTGTTTGGCACAATAAAAGGAAGACCAAATATTCAAGTAATTTATTTACATGCTCGTCAAATAATTGAGAGACTATCTGATAAATCACTAGATATTGGTTTTTCAGGTTTAGATTTATTGAAAGAAAGTGAAATTAATATTCAAAAAAATATTAAAATATATAAAAAATATCCATATGGTCGGGCCTCTTTAGTTGTAGCTATTCCTGATGATTTTATTGATATTTATTCAATGTCTGATTTGGAGGAAGTAGCATTTGAATTTAAGGAAAAGAAAAATAGAAGAATAAGAGTTTCCACTAAATACCCAAATCTTACACGTGAATTTTTTTATAATAAGGGTGTTACCCAATTTTCAATTGTAAAGTCAATTGGATCAACCGAAATAGAGCCTTTTACAAGAGGTTGTGAGTTAATAACTGATATTACTAGCACTGGGTCAACTCTTGCAGCAAACAATTTGCGTATCATAAATGATGGTTATATTTTAAAATCAGAGCTTTGTATGTTCATTGGCAAATCTTCTTTTAAAAATCAAGGAGTAAAAAAATTAGCAAAGTTACTTTCTTCGAAGTATTAAGTCTCTCCAATATATTAAAATAATCTTAATAATATCTAGATTTCTAGCGATCGCATATCCTGCAATCACAATAATAAGAGCAAATAATATTTTTAATATAATAGATAATTCCATTAAGTTACTTTAAATATTTAAATATATTAATCAATTTTTTACTATAAAATAAGAGTTAAGAATCATGGATCTTATTTTAATAGTATTACTTGTTTTATTGCTTGGGGGAGTTTTGGCAATTCTTTACCTAACTTTAAGACCAAAACTCAAAGACGAGAACGACAATAAAGAAGCAGAAGAAATAGCTAATTTAAAAACAGAAATAGTTACGCTTAAAGATACCTTAAATAATACTATTAATACCTCTCTTGGTACAATGTCGACGTCGTTTAATAATCTCTCAACTGGTGTAACAAAAGATATGACCGAAGCTTTAACCAAAGTTGATGAAAAGGTTGGAAACTTTAACCAGCAGGTACAATTACTTAATCAAAGCCAGGAGAGTATTACTAAAATTTTAGCTGGAGTTAAAAAATATGGAACGCTTGCTGAATTTAGCTTAGATGCACTAATCAAAGATTTGTTGCCAGCCTCTCAATTCATGACGAATGTAAAAATGAAAGAGGACACAAGTGAAAATGTTGAATTTGCAATTAAACTTCAAGGAGATGTTTTAGTTCCAGTTGATAGTCATTTTCCAGTAGAAAAATTTAAAGCAATTACGGATGGTCATGATGCGGACGACAAAAAGACTGTTGCTGAGGGAAGAGCGAAATTAGCAACAGCTTTTAAAGCCAAAGCTAAAAGTGTTAATGAAAAATATATTGTTCCTCCAAAAACAACAGATTTTGCAATCGTATATGCACCAACTGAAAGTCTATATAAAGAATTAACTGAATACCAAGATCCAAGCACAAAAGAATTATTAACTCAAGAATTAATGAAAAAATATAAAGTTGTAATCTGTGGACCTAATACTCTATCTGCTTATTTGCAATCTCTTCATATGGGGTTTCAATCTTTGAAAGTTCAAAAAGGTGCAACAGAAATTTATAATCATTTAAAAACAATAAGTACAAGATTTGGTAAGCACTTTGATAATATTATTTCTCTTAGAAAAAAATTAGAGGAGGCAATGGCAGTGGTCAATAAGTTTGGTACAGATGCAAGATCAATTACTAGAACACTCGAAAGTATCAAAGATCCAGAACAACTTGAAAAAGCTGTTCAAACTGAAAATGTAGAAAAATTTGTTGATCGTTCAAAACAAGCAAATAATTAATTTCAATTTTTCTCAAATTAAGAATATAAGAAACCACATGCAGTGGAATAAGAAATATGATTATCCAAAATCATCAAGGGCTACAGTAGACGGTATTAGAAGATATTTATTGGGTGAAGCGAAATTACCAAGTGTTACATCTATCTTAGATGCTACAAGATCAGAGGAGGATAAGGCGGCATTAGCCAATTGGCGTGAGAGAACAGGCTCTAAAGAGGCTGAGGCAATTACAAAAGCAGCAAGTAGCAGGGGTTCTCAGATGCATAATTATTTAGAGTCCTATCTTCTTGGAAGAGAAAACCTCAGTTTTTTTGATGACAATAAACAATATAAATTAATGGCAAAGGAAATTATCAAAAAAGGATTAAAAAATAGATTGGAAGAAATTTGGGGAGTTGAATGCACTCTTTACTATCCAGACAAATATGCTGGTACAGCAGATTGTGTTGGAGTTTACGAAGGACGAGAAACAATAATTGATTTCAAACAAAGCAACAAGCCAAAAAAATCAGAATATATTGATTCATGGCTTCTGCAAACGAGTGCATATTCTTTAGCTCATAACATTGTGTATAACTCTAATATCACTTCTTGTGTAATTTTAGTTTGCACAGTAGATAAATTGTACCAAGAATTTAAAATTCAAAGTCATGATTTGATTGTTTATCAGAACTTATTTTTGGGAAGATTAAAACAATTTAACGAGCTTTCAAATTTAGCTTAACTATTAATATGGATAAAATAGTAATCTACGATACTGAAACAACTAATAGTACTATCTGGGGAAGTATTATTGAGGTTGGTGCAGTGGTTGTAGATAAAAACCTTAAGGAAATCGGAAAGTTAAATATTCGTGGGAGAATGCCAGAAGGAGAAGTCCCAAGTGCAAAAGCACTTCTAGTAAATTCTACTAGTATTGATTTACTTACTAAAGGGAACTATTCACATTATGATTTTCTAGGAGCTGTTGAAAATTTCTTTTCAAAAGCAGCTCCATCTTTATTCATAGGTTGGAGCAACCTTAATTTTGATCGTCGAATGTTTCACTTTAATTTTTTTAAAGGAAACAGATATCCTTATTTAACCCACTCTTCACCCAATCAAGAAACTGACGGTCTACATGTTGCAAGAGCTGCTCAAAGTATAAATTCTGAAACTTTAAAAACCGAATTAACACCTGCAGGAAATGAAAGTTTGGCTTTAGAAGCACTAGCACGACAACAAGGATTTGATACCACAAAACAACACACTGCTTATCACGATGCTTTTACAAGCTTAAATATACTTAGAATAATAAAAGAAAAACATAAAGACAATTGGGAAAAATTTTTAAGTACCTCAACAAAGAATAGTGTTGAATCAATTTTAAAAACAGAGGGAATTTATTCTATTTTTGAGAACGTAAAAGGAAGAAATTTGATGTATCTTGTTTGTACACTTCATCCAGAACATTGTTTTCATCCTACCTATGCGTCTTGGGGATATGTTTGGGATTTACGAAGAGATCCAGAGCCTTTTTTAAATTTGTCAGTTAATGAGCTTAAAGTAAATTTGAAAAAAATAAGTCCAAAAGCTTTAAGGGTATTAAAAACTAATAAGGCTCCAGTAGTTTTAGATAAAAAATTTGCATTAAAAGAAAAAGCATATTCAGGATTAGATTTAGAAACTATTCGGAAAAGAGCAAAATTAGTGAGAAGCAGTGAAAATTTTTGCAAAAATATTCAAATTATCAATAGGGAAGCTGCTGAAGAGAAAGCTCAAACTCAAACACAAGAAGATTTGCTTCCAGAAGAAACTTTGTATGAA
Source organism: uncultured Pelagibacteraceae bacterium (assembly GCA_902599995.1). Classification (GTDB taxonomy): domain Bacteria; phylum Pseudomonadota; class Alphaproteobacteria; order Pelagibacterales; family Pelagibacteraceae; genus Pelagibacter. The sequence goes on along the minus strand of CACKHN010000005.1, from coordinate 50,384 downwards.
AAATTTATTCCCAATAAAGACACTGCATTATTTAAAACATGGCATAGTTCATCGTGGGAGGATAAATTAAGATTATTAGATAAGTTTCAAGACAAACGGTGTAGCTGGTTTGGTCAAAAAATTATTTACCAAGAAGCACCTCATATTTTACCCCCCGATTTATATAAAAATATTAAGAGAGAAATAGCACGGAGAATATTGAGCAAAAATAAGGAAAAGTGGCAAACTATCGGTATGGCTTACACGGAGATTGATACACTGAGAGATCAAGCATCTAACAGAGATGATCAGGAAGAGTTGAAAAAATTAGAAGAAATTAATGAATTTATAATGTCTATTGAAAAAAAATATGAAATTGCCTAGTTGACTTTAAGACTCCAATTTATAGAAAGGATTTATGCTTATAGATTTTAAAGATGAAGATTTTGATAATAAAATCAAAAATGAAGATGTATCAGTAATTCAATTCTCAGCATCATGGTGTGGCCCATGCAAAGCTCTTAAGCCAGTGATGGACAAATTATCAGACGAATATAAGGATAAAGCAAATTTTTATATTACTGACATTGAAGATGCTGGAATTAATACAGGTTCTGCAGCTGGGATCCGTGGAGTGCCAACAGTAATTATATATAAAAAAGGACAAGAAGTTAGCCGTAAAGTTGGAGGGGTTCCAGAAAGTCACATGAAAGAATTTCTAGACGAAAATATCTAATTTAAATTTAAAACCTCACCAGCGAGATATAAAGATCCAGTAATCAATATTATGTCGTTTTCCTTGACCGGAATTGACTTGATAGCATCTATAATACTTTCTTTATATCGAACGTTTTCGAAGCTATTAAGCTTATTTTTTAATACTTTTCCTTTGATTGAGTTTGGCTGATTGGGGATATCTATAGTGGTCAAGGAAGAAATATTTTTAAAGTAACTCATATAATCGTTATGATCTTTGTTACTCATCATACCTAGAATAATATGTTTATTGCAATTTAAACTTTCCAAATATTCATTCAAAACTTTTGCTCCCAAGGGGTTATGAGATCCATCAACAAGTAATTTATTCTTTTTTACCAATTCTTTAAGATTACCAGATTCTATTTCTTGAAGTCGTGCGATACTTTTAATTTTAGTGATTCCATCTTTAATATGTTTTTCACTAACTTTTAAATGGTTGATTGATCTTAAGGTTGCTATTGCTGTTGAAATATTTTCAAGTTGAAATTGACCCTTAACGTTTGGGGTTGGAAGTTTAATAACGCCATTTTTATCTTCATAAAAAATAAGGCCATTTTCATTTGATGAATAATTATAATCTTCATTAAAAAAATATTTTTTTGAGGAATTTTTTAAAATTGAACTTTTTATTTCGTTAACAATTTCAGATGAACTTTGTTTTGCAATAATAATATTAGAATTTACTAAAGTTGAGGTTTTTTCAAATATTATTTTTTTAGTTGTTTGTTCATTTTCAGGTAACCAATCTAAATGATCCAAACCAATAGAAGTCACAATGCTTGCTAAATTGTCTTTTAGTATATTTGTTGCATCAAAGCGGTGAAATAGCCCTGTTTCAATGAGGTTAATATTTTCAGGGTATTTTGAGGCATTGTAAAAGTAAGCCGCAGTTAATATTTCAAAAAAAGTTATCGGTTGATTGTTATTTGCCTCTTCAACTTTCTCGAGAAGAATTCTAAGATCATCGTCATTTAATTCTTCATTATTAAATACAAATCTCTCGTTTATTCTTTTGATATGGGGGCTGGTGTAAATATTACACTTAATGTTTGCCTCTCTTAAGATTGCGAATAAAGCCTGAATCGTTGAATATTTGCCATTAGTTCCAACTATCGAAATAGCTTTTATTTTGTCTTGCGGATTTCCAAGGGTTTTACAAAGTTTTTTTATTCTATTTAAACTTAGATCTATCTCTTTAGGATGCAACTTTTGTAAGCGATTGACTATCTTCTGCAGTTTCATTTTGTTCAGAAGTTATAACAGAATTTCGCTTTAACAATATTGATAATAGGGTTCCAATTTTAGAGGCTAGTTCTTTTCGTTCAACTATTAGGTCAACAAATCCAGTTTTTTCAACATACTCACTCTTTTGAAAACCTTCAGGCAACTCCTCTTTAACAGTACCTTGAATAACTCTAGCCCCTGCAAACGCAATCAATGCACCAGGTTCTGCAATATTGATATCACCAAGCATTGCATAAGAGGCAGTTATTCCTCCAGCAGTAGGGTCCGTAATACAAACTAAGTAAGGTAAACCATTTTTTTTTAATTCATTAATTGCTAGAGTAGTTCTCGTCATCTGAGATAATGAAATTAAACTTTCCATCATTCTCATTCCGCCACCAGCACTAATACATAAAAAAGGAGTATTATTTTCTATCGCATGTTGAATTCCATATAAAAAGGCTTCACCTTCAGCAGCAGCCATTGAGGCACCTAAAAAATCAAAATCAGACGCAACAGCAGTAATTTTAATATTGTCAATAGTGCCAGATGCAACCATCATTCCACACTCTAAACCTGTTTTTTTTCGAGCACCTTTTAATCTATCTTTGTATGATTTAGAATCAGTCCAATTTAATGGATCATCTTTTGGAATAGGGGTTTTAAATATTTCGTAATTGTTTTTACCAAATAAAATATCAAATCTCTGTTTAGGCTTAATTCGGTGGTGCTTGTTACATTCAGGACAAACCCATAAGTTATTTTCTAAATCTTTTTTAAGTATTGGACCTATGCAACATGAAGTCCAATCACTATTTTCAATGTCTTCTTTTGATGCTCTTTCTTTGATAGCTGTTTTGATTTTTTCACCAGCTTTAATTATTTTTGTAATCCAGTTCATTTAATTTTATTTTTTAATCTTCTAACTACATTAGTAACATTTGTGACAGCATTTTGTCTGTTTTTAATGGATTTAGAAATTTCCTTACAAATTGCGCTTCCTACAACCAAACCATCAGCTTTTTTGAGTGATTTAATAGTTTTTTCTGTGATTCCAAATCCAATTACAACATTTTTTGATTTGTTTTGATTTTTAATTTTGAAATAATTTTCTAAAATTTTTTTAGGGGAAACTTTTAATTTTCCTCCCGTAGTTGACAACATACTTATGTAGTAAATCATATCATGAGAGTCTTTGATAATTCTTTTTAATCTTATATTTGATGTAGTTGGAGAGACTAATTGTACAAAGTTAATACCTTTTCTTTTACATTTTTTAGAAAAACTTTTATTTTCTGGGTAGGGAAGGTCAACAACAATCAAACCATCTATTTTTGAACTTTTACATTTTTTTAGAAATTTATTTTCATCATATTGATAAATCATATTGTAATAGCCCATTAAAATAATAGGGGTTGTTTTTTTTGATAACTTAAATTCTTTAGCAATTGCAAAAACATCATTTATTTTAATTCCATTTTTAATTGCACGGTAAGCACTGGTTTGTATTTGACCACCATCTGCAATGGGAGTGTTATGGGGGAAACCTAATTCACATATATCAGCATGTGTTGATATTGACTTAAGAATTTCTAAAGATTTTTTTTTATTATTATCACCAGCAACTGTATAAGTTAATAATGCTGACCTGTTAGCATTTCTTGCTTTTTTAAAAGCTTCGTTAATTAATGAGACCATTAATTTTTACCCAATCTTTCTTTTAAAATATCTCTATCTTTCATGGCGTCCCCACAAGAATTTACAATTATAATTGTATCTTTACTTAGTTTAGGAGCAATTTTAATTGCTTCAGCAAATGCATGACTAGGTTCTAAACTTGGATTAAGGTTTTCAAATTTGGTTACCATAACGTGTGCATTCAAAGCCTCCTCATCTGTTGCATAAGTATATCTTGCTCTTTTAGTGTCTTTTAAGAAACAATGAATAGGACTTACCCCTGGATAATCTAATCCAGCACTTATAGACTCCGTTTCATTTATTTGACCTTCATTATCTTGGCAAACATAAGAAGCAGCACCATGCAAAACTCCAATTTTTGCATTTTGGCTTAATGGAGCTGCATGAAGTTTTGATTTTTTAGGCCCACCTGCTTCAACTCCAATCAGCTCAATTTGTTTTTTGTCAAAATCTATAAATTCACTCCAGAAGCCATAAGCCGAACTTCCACCACCCACACAATTAATCAATTTAATTTTTTTTGGAATTTTTTTAAATTCAGATTTTAATTGTACTTTTAATTCTCTGGATATTTGGGCAGTACTCCACCCACATATTTTAACAAATATATTTGGTCCTACTGTACTACCAACACACATGTGAGTATTATCACAGTTTGATACCCAGTATCTCATGCACTCACTTACGGCATCTACCAAAGTCTGGCTGCCAGAATAAACAGGGACAATCTCAGCCCCATTCTTTCTCATTGCATCACAGTTTGGTTTTTGTCTTTTAATATCTTTAGCTCCCATAAATATTTTACATTTCAAGCCAAACTTTTTTGCAGCCATGCTTAACATTTTTCCTGCATAACCAGCTCCTGTGTCACCAACGATATATTTTTTACCCATTGCTTTACAAAGAAGTGCGTGCACAGTCGCATTATATATTTTATGAGCACCTCCATTTGCTTCAGAGACAACTTTTGCCCACATTTGAGCACCACCTAGATGACTAGATAAATTCTCTAATTTTATAAAAGAGGTTGGAGCACCAATGTAATTTTTAAAATAATAGTCCCTCTTTTTAATAAATTTTTTATTTTTTCTTAATTTCTTAAATTCTTCTGTTAAGTCCTCTACAGGTTTTTTTAGAGTTTCAGGAATGAAGCTACCTCCAAATTTTCCTCCCCAAAAACCAAATTGGTCATGTTGATCAATTAATGGAATACCCTTTTTAAGTTTCATTTTTAATTTGTTTTACTTTTTTTAAAAAAATTTCTATTTTGGATAGATCTTTTAATCCAGAAGTTTCTAACCCTCCAGATAAATCTATAAAATCTGCTATTTTTCCATAATTTTCTAAGTCTTCATTGTACTTAATATTACCAGCAAGCATCAATTTTTTATTAATTTTGATATCCATAATTAGATTGTGATCAAATGCTTCACTTTTTTCATAACCTTTACTATCAAATAAATAAATATCAGTTACCTTATTAAAATCTTGATATTTTTCTAAGTCTGATTTGTCTTTAATAGTAAATGCAGTAATTATTTTTTTATTATATTTTATCTTGATTGAGTTTATTTGTTCTGGAGTGCAATCATACAATTGGTAGTAGTCAAAAGGAAGATTTTTAATTTGTTCTAATATTTGTTTATTAGGTTTAACTAATACAGCGACATACTGAGAGTTATTTTTATTTATACTTAACAACTTTTCTAATTTGTTAAACTCAACATATCTTGGACTTTTTTGATAGTTACAAATAAAACCAATAAATTTAGGTGGATATGGATGATTAACGATAAAGCTTAATGTATCTAGATCAGAAACTCCACAGATTTTACAGCCTTTGATCATTGACTTAAATGAGAGATCAATTTTTTTAAATTATGTTTAATATTACCTTTTGTAAGTGATCTGCCCATTACAACCCCTGAAACTTTATTCTTAAAAGCATCTTTAGGCGTCATCACTCTTGCTTGATCGTTTGAATTGTCTCCTGGTAGTCTTATGCCGGGTGTTATTATCAACAAATTTTTAAATTTTTTTCTAATCATTTTGGACTCTTGTGGTGAGCATACAATCCCATCACAACCTGATTTTTTTATGAGCTCAGCTTGTTTCAAAACTAATTGTTGAACATTTTTGGTATGACCTATCTCTTTCAAAGATTTGTTATTCAAGCTTGTTAAAATTGTAACTCCTAAAACTTTTAAATTTCTATTAATTTTTTTTGCATGTTTTTTCACAGCTTTCAGCATATCGAGGCCACCATTTGCATGAACTGTAATATACTTACATTTTTTTAAATCTTTTAAACTATCTATTGCTGAGAGAGCGGTTTGTGGAATGTCATTTATTTTTAAATCTAACCAAAAATCTGTTTTAAATTTTTCAAGATACTTTCTTCCATTTTTTGAGTAAAAAAGTTGCAATCCAAATTTTGGTATGATTTTTAATTTATTATTTTTAGTTTGAACAATAATATCTTTAATTTTAATTATCTTTGATGCATCACACGCAACAAATATAATTCTATTCTTCATGATTTAATTTTTTAAACAAGTCTTTAGACATTTTAAAGTGAATAGTTTTTTTTTCAGGAGTGTTGACTTTTTCTCCTGTTTTAGGATTTCGTGATATTCTGGCTTTTTGTATATTTGTAGAAAACACGCCAAAACCTCTTAGTTCAACTCTGTCACCCCTTCTTAGGGCTCGCTTAATCTCACCTAAAATTATATTAGTAAACTTTTCCAAGTCTTTTTTTAAAAAATTAGGATAGTTGTTTGAGAGTTGTTTTAAAAGCTTTGATTTTACAATAGCCAATTTAAATCTTTTTAAATTTATTTATCTTCTTCTTTTTTCTTTAAGTCTTCAGATAAAGATGAAAATGGTAAATTTTTACCAGATCCCTCTGATCCATACTTTTCTAACGCTTCTTTTTTTTCAATTTCCTCTAGTAATTTTATGCTCAGTACAACTTTTCTTTTCTTAAAATCTAGATCAGCTATTGCACAATCAAGCTTTTCTCCACCTGTCCATCTACTAGGTCTTGCATCTGCCGCGTTGATAGCAATTGCAGATTTTTTAATTTGAAAGTCCATTTCACAATCTTCAGGTCTAACCATTAAACCTTTGTTGTCAGTTGATATAACTTTTACAGTAATTATTTGATTTTTTGTTTTATCTTTAAAGAAATCAAAAGGATCTGCTTGAGTTTGTCTTAAGCCAACTCTAATTTTTTGTTCTGAAGATTTTATCTCAAGTACCATTACCTTAATTTTATCACCCTTCTTATATTTGGCTAATTCCTCTTCACCATTATTTAAGTAAGTTAAATCATTACAGTGTAAAAAAGCATCTACATCTATATCTTTGATTTTAACAAACAAAGAATATTCATTTTTGTTAACAATTTCACCTTCAACAATCGTATTTACTGGAAATTTTTTCTCAAAAGTTTCAAATGGGTTTTCTTGTGTTAATCTATGTGAAATAGCAACACGTCTTTTTTCCTTGTCGATTTCTGTTATCACACATGAGATCTCATCACCAATTTTGAACATTTTTTTTGCAGATATATTTTTCTTTGTCCAGCTTAGTTCACTTGAATGCAAAAGAGTAGTTAGACCCGGTTCTAACTCACAAAATGCTCCAAAGTCCATAAGTTTTACAACTTTAACTTTATAAGTTTTATTAAGTTTGTAATTTTCTATATGTTCAAAAGGATCTGGTGATAATTGTTTTACTGAACATCCAACTTGTAACTTTTCTTTATCTACACTAATGACTTTTAGGTCATGTTTTTCTCCTATATTAAATACTTCATCAGGGTGATTTACTCTTGAATAAGAAATTTCTTGAAGATGAACTAGTACATCTAATTCTCCATTAACATTAAAAAAGCAACCAAAAGAACTATACCCTTTTACTTCAGCCCCTCTGATAATGTCACCTACTTTAAATTTTTCAATTATTTTAGCTTTGTCCTCTTTTTTAAAAGACGAAATTATTTCTCTTCTTGACACGCATGCATTACCTCGAATTTTGTCAAGTTTGATCAGTGCAAATTTTTGTGGCTCATTCATCAGGTGGCTAATATCTTTAAGAGGTTTGTCTGATATTTGACTGCCTGGTAGGAACATAAGCGAACCTGTATCAATGTGCTCAACAATACATCCTCCTTTACATTTAGAGGTAATTTTACCCATGATCGGCTCATTTTTCTCATATGCTTGTACTAATTTATCCCAACCTTTTATTTTTTGTGCTTTAGAAGCCGACACCAAAACTTCGCCATGCTTATCCTCAATTTTTTCTAATAAAACAGATATGGTTTCGCCAATTTTAATTTTCTCAGATAGCCCCATGCTCTTTAATTCATTGATATCTAGAACAGGCTCGGATTTTAATCCCTCAACAAATAAAAATACAAATTTTTCTGTAATTTTGTTTATTTTACCCTCTATAATTTTCCCTTCTTCTATTTGAATTTTTGATAGCTGGCTGTTAAGTAATTTCTCGAATTCTTGTGAGGCTGGATTTGATAAATCTTTATAAATTTCCATTAAGTCGTTATTTTACTGTCTATTATTTTTTTTATTTTTAAAAAACAACGTCTTATACTTAGGTTACTAGTGTTTAGCAAGACGCTATCCTTAGTTTTTTTAAGGGGAGAGATCTTTCGTTTTATGTCACTTTTGTCTCGTTTTTTGAGGCTTTTTAACACTTCTTGATAAGAAATACTCTTATTTTTAGCTTTTAGCTCTTTATATCTTCTTAACGCCCTAGTCTTTAAATTAGCAGTGATAAATAGCTTTACATCAGCATCTGGTACAATAACTGAACAGATATCTCTACCATCCAAACATGATCCAGTGTATTTTTTTGGAGGGTTGTAAGCACATTTTAATTGAAAAGCATGAACTAATTTTCTTATTTTTTTATCTTTTGCGATGATTGATGCAATTGTAGCAACCTCATCAGAAAGCAACTTTTTATTTTGCAAAGATGAAATTTTTAAATTATATATTTTTTTTTTTAAATAATTGTAATTAAATTTCTTAGGTTCTGTAATTTTAATATTAGCAATATATCTATAAATACGTCCAGTATCAAGTTGGAGCAGATTGTAATGATTAGAAATTAATTTTGCCTGAGTTCCTGCGCCAGCTGCTGCAGGCGAGTCTATAGCTATTTTAATTATATTTTTTCTTCTTAACATTTTTTTTTAAATCATTGATTAAATTCAAAAAATTTGGAAATGATGTTTTAATTGAATCTTTGTCATGTATATTCCAATTTCCACCAAAGGAAAGTCCAGCTATTACACTGGTCATAAAAACTCTATGATCTTTAAGATAATTTTTGATTGATATTTTTTTTTTTATGTTCAATGAAGGATTGCCATAAATTTTAATGGAATCTTTAGTGGTGATAGTTTTAATACCCATTTTAGTTAAGATTATTTTAGCCCATTTTAATCTAGGACTTTCTTTTTGATTTAATTCAGCTAAATTTTTGAAATATGAAATTCCATCTGCTTTTGCAGCTACTAAAAATATTATAAGAAACTCATCTATAGCTCCACTATTTAATTTTGATGGACATCTAATTGATTTAATTGATTTTGGGCTTTTGACTTTTATGTCAGCAATTTTTTCTCCCTTATAAATTTTTGGATTTTTAAAAGTTATAGAGATACCCATTTTTTTTAAAATAGTAATTATTCCTATTCTAGATGGATTGATATTTACATTTCTAATTATCAATTTTGAATTATTTGATAAAGCTGTTAAAACAATAAAAAAAGCACTCGAGCTGATATCTGATGGAATCTTATAATGTAATGGTTTTATGTTTTTAGCTTTATTGATTTTAATTTCATCATAATTTTTTTTCTCTTTTATAGAAATTGGTAAATTTAAGTATTTACATAAAAGTTCTGTATGATTTCTTGATTTCTTTGCTTTAATTGTCGTTGTACCATTTGTTCTCATCCCTCCAAATATAACAGAACTCTTGCACTGAGCTGAGCCTTTTTTTTCAATGTAATTGATTGATTTTAATTTTTGAGATCCAAAAATTGTTAAAGGTAAATTTTTCCCATTATTTAATTTAAATTTTACACCAAATTTACTTAATGGTTCAGTTACTCTTTTAAAATCTCTTTTTGATAAGCTCTTATCACCTACTATTTTAATTGGATATTTTGTATTAATTAAAAGACCTAGAATTAATCTACCTAAGGTTCCAGAATTCTTAGCATTTATTGTTAGTTTTTTTTTATAATTAAATCCTGAAGTGCCTTTACCAAAAATTTTAGTTTCATTTTTAGAAATTTTAGATTTAATGCCCAAAACCTTAATAGCTCTTATCGCTGCCAATACATCTTCTGATAACAGTAAGTTTTTTGCACTAGAAACTCCATTTGCCAAGGAAGAAAAAAGCACCCACCTTATGCTAAGACTTTTATCACCACTTACTGAAATGACTTTATTAAATCTATTTATTTTATTATTAACGATGAATGAATTTGGCATTTAAATTAATTAAATTTAAAATTGTCACCAAAGTATGCATTTTTAGCATTTATATTTTTTACTAAATTTGATGGTGTATCTTGAGCTATAATTTTGCCATTACTTAATATCATAGCCATATCAACGCATGCTAAAAGATCTCTTGCTTGATGATCGCAAATGCAAATTGTAATTCTGTTTTCATTTTGAAGGTTTACAATTATTTCTTGGAGCATTTTTATTGTTAAAACATCCAGAGCAGCAAAACATTCGTCCAATAAAAGAACTCTTGGCTCACTTAATAGTGATAGTGCGATTACTAATTTTTTTTTCTGCCCACCTGATAAAAATTTGCCTTTAATATCTTTAAGATTATCAAGTTCAAATTTAGAAATTAAATAATTGACTCTCTCTGTTCTATAATTTTTATTTTCTATTACAATTTCACTGATTGCTTTTAAGTTATCGTGAAGGGTCAAATCGTTAAAAAAACCTCCATACTGAGGGACGTAACCTACTTTAAATTTTTTTGTACGTAAATATACTGGATACTTGGTTACATCCTCACCATTTATTTTAATCTTTCCATTTCCTGGATTAATTAATCCAGTTATAAGATTAAATATGGTTGATTTTCCTACACCATTAGGCCCCAACATTCCGAATATTTGTCCTTCATTTATTTTAAAATTTATATTTTCTAATATCTGTCTATTTCCATAAGATAAGGAAATATTTTCAAACTCAATTATTGAATTAATATTTTTGAATGATTTAATCCGAAATTTTTTAATAATAGCCATATTAATTTTTACTTTTAATATTAACTTTTTTTTTATTCTCGTACATAAAAATTTTAGTATCTTTAGTTTTAATATTTATTTCTATAACATCTGCTTTAAGAATATTTTCTAGATTTGTATAAACTACTTTTTTAGAAATTAACATTGAATTTCTCTCCAATGAAAAATCTAAATATTCTCCAGTAATTATATTATCTAAGTAATTGATTTTTACATTTTTAGAAAATATCGTGTCATAATTTGAGGAGTTGTATTTACCAAAATCTGAAGTAATTAATATATCATCTGAGTTAATTAACTTAATTATAGCTTCTATATTTGTCAGATATATAATATCTGTATTTGAATAATCTATCTCCCCTTCTACTGCTGTGATAATATATTCATTTCCATCATTATCTTTAGTTGTATATTTGACATCTTTTATTTTATTTGAACTGTATACTTCATTTTGTAACTCTTGAGTTTCTATTTGACTTATATTTTTTTTTACAAAAAATTTTGAGTAAAATAAAATTAAAATTGCCATAAACAATAAAATAATAAAAATAATTTTACCTAATTTTTCTTTTATCATTAAGAAATATTTGATTGCAAAATAGTATGAACGTGTATAACACCAATTGTGATAGATGGTTTTCGTTTATTATTTACAATTAAAGAAGTTATTTTTTTACCATTCATTACAGAAAGTGCTTTTGCAGCAAGTTCATTTTTATCAATAGATATTGGCTTTTTAGTCATAATTTGTTTTACAGGTAAAGTTTGAAAATTTAAATTTTTTTGACTAAATCTTCTGATCTGGCCATCAGTTATTATGCCAGTAGTTTTTCTTTTCTTATTTCTAACTATTAAAATTCCCAATTTTTTTTCAGTTAATATTTTTAGAGCTTTGCTCATTTTTAAATTTTCATTTACAAACGGTATTTTCCCTCCTTTAACCATAATATCTTCAACTGTTCTCAATTGAGCACCCAAACTTCCAGCCGGATGCAATTTTTTAAAGTCTATCTTGCTGAACTTTCTGTACTTCATGGTTGAAATAGCTAAAGCGTCTCCTAAGGCAAGTTGAGCAGTTGTACTAGATGTTGGAACAATGCCACCTGCCTCCATTACTTTAGGAATTATGATTTTAATATCAGATGCTTTGTAAAGCACAGAGTCTTTTCTTGAAACAATTCCAATTAATAGGATTTTATTCCTATTTGCATACTGAATTATATTTTTTAATTCACTAGTTTCTCCTGAATTACTTAAGAGAATTAAAATATCTTTTTTTGATATCATTCCAAGATCTCCATGAGAAGCTTCACTTGCAGAAATACTAAATGATGGTGTACCAACAGATGCTAATGTTGCAGCTATTTTTGATGCTATTATCCCACTTTTGCCAACCCCACATAGAATTACTTTTGATTGACATCTTATAATTTCAGAAACTGCCTGATTAAAAGAATTATTTATCGTTTTTTTTAAATTTTGAAGGGCTTTAACTTCTAAGTTTATTACCTCTCTAGCAGTTGAAATAAATTTTTTTTTTAACATTAGTGTGACCAGATATCATCTTTAAATAAAGCCAAATCAAGATCAATTCTAGTTTTTAAAAATTTTAGACAATCCTTGTAAAGCTTCATACGATTTTCTCTCTCTAATATTTTTTCTAAGCAATCATGTATTTTATGTAAGTAAATCACATCATTTGCACAATACTTTAGTTGTGCACTTGTTAACTGACCTCCAAAATCAGAATTTTGAAATTGTTTACTAATATCTATATTTGCAAATTCTTTTATTAATGTTTTTAATGAATGATTATCAGAATATGATCTTGCAAGTTTAGAAGCTATTTTTGTATCAAGAATATTATTTGTCTCGGTTTTTAAATAATATTTAATGTGAGACATATCTGCTCGACCATAGTGAAATATTTTTGTAATATTTTGATCTTTTAATAACTTAACTAGATTAGGAGCATTGTAATTATCCCTATCAAATTGTACAATGTGGGCATCCGAATTTCCTGAAGATATTTGTATTAGGCACAAAGGATCTCTCCTGACATTAAGACCCATAAATTCCCCATCAACTGCTATTATATTGCCTAATTTTAAATCATCTGGTAGATCATTTTTGTGAAGATGAATATTATTAGTCATTTTTAAACATATATATATGAAAGCAAAAAATTGTCTAATTTTTGGTGGTAGTGGTCAAATTGGTCGAAACCTGATCAGAAAACTTACCAAGAATAACTTTAGAGTTACTGTGGTGACTAGAAATATTCATCAAAAAAGCTATATTATCAAAACTCAAGCAAACGTGGGTTACATTGATATCGTAGAGTCAAACATATTTGATGAAAATAAATTAAGAGAACTTTTTAAAAAATCAGACATTTGTGTAAACTTAATTGGTATTTTGTTTGAAAAAAAAAAAGGAAATTCATTTAAAAATATTCACGCGGTTTTTCCATCATTATTAGCAAAACTTTCAAAAGAATATAACCTTAAGCATCTTATTCATTTATCAGCTTTAGGTATAAATGAGGCTAAAGATTCAGCTTACGCAATCAGTAAAGTTGAAGGCGAAAATAACATTTTAAAAAACTTTCCTTTAGCGACAATTCTAAGACCATCTGTAGTTTATTCAGTAGATGACAACTTTACTACAAACTTTATGACCTTATTAAATAGACTTCCATTTTTTCCTATTTATTACGGTGGGCAAACTAAGTTTTCTCCAATTCATTGTTCTGATTTAACGGATATTATTTATCATGTAGTTTCGAACAATATTTATTCAAAAATTATTGAATGTGTAGGCCCAGAAGTTTTTAATTTTAAAGAAATTATAGTGAAATTGTTAAATCTAATTGGTAAAAAAAGAATTTTATTACCGATGCCTTTACCTGTGGCTGAAATGACTGCAAGAATGTTTGAAATAATGCCAAAACCCTTACTTACAAGGGATCAGTTAAAACTTTTAAAATACGACAATATTGTATCAGGAAAATACAAAACTAATTCTGATATTGGTGTGCCAAGTGTAAGGTACTTTGATGAGGAAGTTAAAAAATATTGTTATATGTGGAGAGAAGGTGGGCAATTTTCTACAAAAAAATATAATTCTTAAAAAAGCTCAGATACAAACCTGAGTTAAAATTAAGCTGTTTGTATTTTCTTTTCTATAAAGTTAGGAATTTCTTCTTTATCAGTAGTTTCTTCTTTCTTACCTTTAGGCTGATAAGCATAAAGTAGATGTAATTTACAATATGAGAAATCTTTTAGGGAAGTTCTGCCACAAAAATAAAAAGATTTTTCATCTGGATGACCAATTGGCCATTTGCAAGAGTTTTCGTCTAATTCTTCTAACTGTTTAGGATTTTCTGGTTCAAAGTCTTTTTCTATTATTAAAGATTTGAATTTACTTTTACGACCTCTTCTATTTTTTATATTTTTTTCTTCGAATGCATTTTCAAAATTTTGATTTGAAGTTGCTGCTCTGGTTTTAATTTTTGCAGATAAGTTAAGTCTATGAGCTTTCCCAATCACTGCATTTCTACTTATCCCACCAATAATTTCGGCAATTTGACTTGCCGTACTACCTTTTCCCCAAAGTTCTTTTAGTTTTGCTACTTTTTCATCTGTCCAACTCATATCAATATCTTGTGTTAATTATTTATACATCAACAATATACTGATATTACGTTTAATTAAACAACCAAATAATCTTAGTTATCAACACATATTGGTTCAACTTATCAGATATGCATTTTCAATCATAGCTTGTATCTAATAATTAAAATTTATAAAACAAAATAAACTAATGACGAATTTGGCAAAAAACTATAATCGAAAAAAAATTTCCTTTAAGCATGGTAAAGGAAGTTACTTATTTTCTACTGATAACAAAAAATATTTAGATTTTGTTCAAGGTATTGCTGTAAATTCATTGGGTCATGCACATCCTAAGCTTACAAAAACAATTAGTGCCCAAGCAAAAAAATTATGGCATGTTTCAAATGCTTTTCAAATTCCAGAAGGAGAAAAGTTAGCTAAAAAATTGTGTAAAAAAACTTTCGCCGATTATGTGATGTTTCAAAATAGTGGTGCAGAAGCTACTGAAGCCGCAATAAAAGTTGCAAGAAGATATTTCTATTCAATTGGTAAAACTAATAAAAACAAAATATTATGTGTTAGAAATTCCTTTCATGGAAGAACTTTGGCAGCAATTTATGCAAGCGGATCAAAGAAAATGACTGAGGGATTTGGTCCAAAAGTAAGTGGATTTGATCATTTTGACTTTGGAGATCATAAGTCTTTAAAGAAAAAAATTACTAAAAATACAGCTGCTATTATGGTGGAAACGATTATGGGTGAGGGTGGAATTAAAGTAATACCTGATTGGTGTTTAGTGGAATTGAGAAAGCTTTGTAATCAAAAAAAAATATTACTAATTTTAGATGAAGTTCAGTGTGGTATAGCAAGATCTGGTGACTTTTTTGCATTTGAAAAATCTAAAGTAAAGCCAGATATTGTGCCAATTGCAAAAGGGATTGGAGGTGGATTTCCCATCGGAGCAGTTTTAATGAATAAGAAAGTTGCTGCTGGGATGACACCAGGATCTCATGGTTCAACTTTTGGTGGCAATCCATTAGCAATGGCTGTTGGAAATACGGTAATGGATATAGTTTCAAATAAAAAATTTCTAAAAAATGTTAAAAATATTTCTAAATATTTTTTATTAAAATTAAATAACTTAAAGAATGTTTATCCAAATATAATAAAGAATATAAGAGGCAAAGGACTTTTAATTGGTATCCAGCTTCATGCAGATCAAACAAAATTTATAAAAAAACTTATGGACAATAAATTATTAACCATACGTGCAGCAGAAAATGTTGTTAGAATTTTACCCCCACTAAATGTTAAAAAAAACGAAGTTGAGCAAGCTTTGAAAATAATAAATAAAGTTTGCAAAGAATTAAATTAAAATGATACACTTTATCAATTTAAAAGATATTCCTTCTAAAGATCTTAAAAAAATAATAGTAGATGCAAAGAGAAGAAAAAAATTAAGGAAAAAACTAAGCACTCTTGAAGTTGATAAAGGAGCTCCTTTGAGGGGAAAGTTGCTTATCCAAATGTTTGAAAAGTCGAGTTTAAGAACTAGATTAAGTTTTTATCTAGCAATTAAACAACTTGGAGGAGGCACTTTAACTCTTAGATCAAATGAGCTTCATCTTGGGCAGGGTGGTGAAAGTATTGCAGATACTGCAAAAATTCTTTCAACATACGGGGATGGATTTATGTTTAGAACCGATAGTGATAAAAAAGTTGAAAATTTTAGAAAATATCTTTCAATCCCAGTTATAAACGGTCTTAGTCCATCATCTCATCCAACGCAGGTTCTATCTGATGTATTTACAGTTGAGGAAATAAAGAAAAAACCCATCTCAAAACTGAATATTTGTTGGATTGGAGACTCTAACAATGTTTTAAATAGTCTGATTGAGGCATCAGTTAAATTTTCATTTAAATTGACTATAGGCTGTCCAAAAAAATTTGAACCTGGCACGAAAGTAAGAAACTGGCTTAAAAAAAATAAAAAGAAAATTTTTATTTATAACGATGCAAAAAAAGCCATTACAAAAGCAGATGTAATTTTTTCAGACAAAGTCATTTCTCTTAATGATAAAGTTAATAAGAAGAAAAAAATAGCTCAATTTAAAAAATTTAAAGTTGATAAAAAACTTATGAGGTGTGCAAAAAGGAATTGTATTTTCCTACATTGTCTTCCAAGAGGAAATGAAGTAACTGATGATATTTTTTTAGGAAAAAAATCTCATGTTTGGCAACAAGCCCTAAATAGGGTTCATGTACAAAAAAGTATTTTATTATATTGTTTTGGAAAATTAAGGTAATGGCAAAGGATTATCTGAGTTTTGGTTTAGATATTTAATTACAGAAGCTCTATCTTTTTCTTTTCTTAATCCAGCAAAAGCCATTTTTGTGCCTTTGACCCACTTAGCAGGTTTGATTAAATAACCATTTAGCTCCTCAAAAGTCCATTCTTTATCATAAGACGCTAATGCTTTAGAATATTTATAATCAGAAACTACACCAGTTTTTCTACCAACAACATTATATAAAGCTGGACCAATATTATTTTTTCCACCTTTCACAATAGAATGACAAGCGGCACATTTTTTAAAAACTTTTTCACCTATGGTCACATCACCCATGGCCATCAATGCAGCAATATCAACTTTCTCTTCCACACTAGCTTTTGTTGAAGATGAAACTGTCGTTACCTCTTCAACCTCAACCGCATAACCTGGCTTTTTTGGTTTTTCAACATGAAAAATAACATCTGATAATTTTCCAATACCAATAATTAAAAGTGCAACCATCAGAACTGCAGCAACTATTTTATTAATTTCGAAAGAATCCATTTTTTTATTAAATATTTTTGAACATATATCACGTTAAATTAAAAATTTATCAAAATTATCTGTATAAATTTGCCTCTATTGGTATTTAATAGGTATAATTAATCCAGTATTTATGAAAACATTGATCATTATACCATCCAGACTTGGGGCTACAAGATTACCTGGAAAACCTTTATTAAAAATTAATAATAAATCCATAATTTCTCATGTTTTTAAAAGAGCTCAAGATGCTGACATTGGAGATGTAGTAGTAGCAACGGAAAATAGGGAAATTGTTGAAGATGTGACTATGAATGGAGGTAGAGCCATTTTAACTAGTAATAAGCATAAAACTGGCACGGACAGAATATATGAAGCTTTTAAAAAAATGAAATTTAATAATGTGGACTTAATAATGAACTTACAGGGAGATGAGCCGACTATTAATATAGAAGATATTGTAAATTTAAAAGACAAAATGATTAACTATCAATCAAAAATGGGGACACTTGCTGCAAAAATGGAAAATAAAAAAGATTTTCAAAATGAAAATATCGTCAAAGTTCAAACGAAATCTAATCTTCAAGATGATTCTTTTTCAGAAGCAGAAGCATTTTTACGTATATCTAAAAAATTAGACAAAGTTTACCATCACATTGGTATCTATTGCTATTCTGCTGAAACTCTTGAAAAATTCGTTAAATTAAACCAGACTAAAAACGAAATCGAGCAAAGGCTAGAACAGCTAAGAGCACTAGATAACAGTATCAAGATAAATGTTGCGTTAGCTAAATCTTCTCCAATAGGAGTAGATACCGAAGAAGATTATATGGCCTTAAAAAAAATTATGGAATATAAAGATTAATGAGTAAAATTTATTTCCAAGGCACATATGGCGCATATTCCCATTTAGCAGCTTTATCAGTTGATCCAAATGCTCATATACTTCCATGTAAAACTTTTGATGAATGTTTTAATATGGCATTACTTGAACCAGAGAGTAAAATAATTATCCCCGAGTCTAACAGAATAACAGGAAATATAGGAATTGAGTATTTGATATTTAAACATAGATTAAATATTTATATGGAGCATTTTCAAAAAATTGAACATAATTTGTTAGGTCAACCAGGGTCAAAATTAAAAGATATAAAAGAAGTATACTCTCATGCGCAGGGATTATCCCAATGCTCAAAATTTATAAAAGAAAATAATTTAACAGAACATATTAGAGCAGATACCGCAGGTTCTGCTGAAATGATTTCAAAAACTAACAACATTAAGAAAGCTGCGATTGCTTCATCACTAAGTGCTGAAATTTATGGACTTGAAGTGATAAAAAAAAATATTGAAAATGAAAGTGGAAATCAGACAAGATTTTTGGTTATGGGTAAAAATATTTCTCAACCAGAGTTTAAAGAAAAAAATTATATTACATCTTTTCTATTTAAACTTAAAAGTAAACCTGCTGCGCTTTATCAATCACTTGGTGGTTTTGCAATTAATGGAGTAAATTTAACTAAGCTGCAAAGCTATCCAGAAAAAAATACATTCGACTCTTACTTTTTCTTATGTGACCTAGATGGACATATTGAGGATAAAAAAGTTCAAAAATCATTAGAAGAACTGGGTCTTCATTGTGAAGATTTTCACGTCTTAGGTGTTTTTGAAGCAGATAAGTTAAGACAAAATAAGTAATAATCTTTTCTTGTAGATTAGAAAATATAACTGCTATAATACTTTTGGAGGCTAGAGGTGGATGCTGCTTGAACCCGACCAGATCTTAACGGAAGCAGTCGTAGAGACAGTTATTCAGGTTCTAGTCTCCTTATATATATATGAACAATAATTCGAAAGTACTAGCATTAAAATATAGACCACAAACTTTTGACGATCTAATTGGTCAGGAAGTGGTTGCAGAAACAATAACAAATTCAATTAAAGCAGATAAAATTCCAAATGCTTATTTATTTACAGGCATTAGAGGTATTGGAAAAACTACAATAGCCAGGATTGTTGCAAAGACTCTTAATTGTTCAAATGGGGTTGAAAATAAATGCGAAGTTAAATGTGATAATTGTGACTCTATAGCCAGCTCTAATCATATTGATGTATTAGAAATGGATGCAGCCAGCAAAACTGGTGTAGATGATGTAAGAGATCTCATAGAATTTTCTCGATATGGACCAACTTCAGCTAAATATAAAATTTTTATAATTGACGAAGTGCATATGTTAAGCAAACAGGCTTTTAATGCTCTTTTGAAAACATTAGAAGAACCACCAGAATATCTCAAGTTTATTTTTGCAACTACTGAAATTAAAAAAATTCCAATTACGGTTGTATCCAGGTGTCAAAGATTTGATTTATCTAGGATAAAATCATCAGAATTATTTGAGTTTATAAAAAAAATTAAAGATAAAGAAAATGGTAAAGTTACTGATGATGCTTTAAAATTAATAGTAAAAATTTCTGAAGGATCAGTTAGAGATGCATTATCTTTATTAGATAGGGCCTTATTAAGCTTAGATGTAAATACTGAATTAGATTTAAACGCAGCACAAAAAATATTTGGCTACTTTGATAAATCTCAACTAATAGATTTGTTTGAACTTATTTTAAAAGGTGAAGAAACAAAAGTTATTAATATTTATAGAAAAATTTATGATCAAGGAGTTGAACCAAAAGTATTTATTAATGATTTTTTAGAACTGTTGTATTACTTCAAAAATATAAATTCTTTAACACTAGAAAGCACAAATTTTTCTTTAAATGATGAGGAGTTTTCAAAAATAAAAAGTATTTCAAATAGAGTAGAGACTGACGTGTTAGTACTATTCTGGCAATTTGCAATCAGCTCTCTTGAAGAATTAGATATAGTTTCAAATCAACATTTGTCGATTGAGATGTTTCTAATTAGATTAATGCATTTACAATCTGTGAAATCACAAAAAAAAATTGAACCTGAAGCTGAAAAAAAAGTAACTAATGAAATTGAGGAAAATACAAGCTCAAATAAAATAATAGATCAAATAAAAAATATTTCCCAAGAAGAAAAGAATAAACCACAATTACAAACTGAAATTAAAGCAGAGAGTAAAATGCTTATAAATTCTTTTGATGATCTATTATTAATTTGCTCTGAAAAAAAGGAAATTAAATTAAAATATGAATTAGAAAAAAATGTCAACTTGGTAAAATTTGAAAAAAAAAGAATAGAAGTATCTTTTAATGATAGTTTGGACAAAGATTTTGTTAAAGATTTGTCTTCAAAACTTTTTGAGTGGACTGCTGAGCGATGGATTATTACTTTTAGTAAATCTAAAGGTGAAATGTCTATAAAAGATAAACAATTAAATTATAAGAAACTTTTAATTGATAAAGTTAAAACTACAGAGGCTTATAAAAATGTAATAGAAAACTTTCCTGATGCAGAAATAATAGACGTTAAGTTTAAAAAAGATGAGGGTCAAAATGACTGATTTTAGTAAAATTTTAGACAAAGCTAAAGAACTCGAGACAAAAATGAGAGAAAGCCAGAAGAAAATAAAGGAAATAAGAGTAGAAGGCGTATCTGGCTCTAATTCTGTAATAATAACACTTGATGGCGAAGGTGAAATGCAAACAATAAAACTGTCCGATGAAATTATGAAAGAGGATAAAGCGATTATTGAGGATTTAATTGTTGCCGCTCACAATAATGCTAAAGCACAATTAAAATCAAAGACTTCTGAAGAAATTTCAAAAGCTACAGGTGGTTTTGGTATACCTGGTTTTAAATGGCCATTATAATTCATGCAAAACACTTACGAAATTGAGGAGCTGGTTAAATTAATATCTAAACTACCAGGCTTAGGACCTAAATCAGCTAAGCGTATTGTTTTAAAATTAATCAATAATCGTGATGAGCTTGTTAAGCCTTTGGCAAAGTCATTGGTAGATGTATATAAAAATATTTCACGATGCAAGATTTGTGGAACTTTGAAATCTAATTCAATCGAGTGTAATTACGACGACTGTAAGATTGTTGATAAAAAATATAATAAGATATGTGTTGTTGAGAATATCTCTGATCAATGGAGCATAGAAAGTTCTAATATATATATTGGATATTTTCATATTTTAGGGGGTACAGTTTCATCTGTTGGTCAAAAAAAAGAGGACTTGCTAATTAATTCTTTAGTAGAAAGAGTAAAAAAAGATAATATTGATGAAGTAATTTTAGCTACAAGCGCAACGGTAGAAGGTCAGACAACTGCATATTATATTCAGGATAGTCTAAAAGGTATTGAGGTTAAAGTAACGAAGTTGGCTCAAGGTCTACCTGTTGGTGGTGAAATAGAAAATTTGGATGACGGCACTTTATTTTCAGCTTTTAAAAACCGTTCAAATCTAATCTCTAATTCAGATTAGATTTCTTCTCTAATCTATTAATATGTAATAATGGTTCAGTATATCCAGAGGGCTGCTGCTTGCCTTTGAATACTAAATCACATGCAGTTTTGAAAGCTATTGAGTTTTCGAAGTCGTCACTCATTTTGACATATTTTGAGTCATTCTTATTTTGATCATCAACAATTTTAGCCATTTCTTTCATAATTTCTTTTACTTGAATTTCTGTAGTAATTCCATGATGTATCCAGTTTGCAATATGTTGCGAGGAAATTCTTAAAGTTGCTCTGTCCTCCATTAGACCTACATTGTTAATATCTGGAACTTTAGAACAACCTATACCTTGGTCAACCCATCTTACAACATATCCAAGTAATGTTTGGGCTGAATTACTTATTTCATTATTTATTTCTTCAACAGACCAATTAGTTCTATCTGCTACTGGTATTGTTAAAAGATCATCAAGTTTTGCTTGATCTCTATTTAAAATTTTTTTTTGTTCGTTAAAAATATTGATTTCATGATAATGTAGAGCATGTAAAGCAGCAGCAGTTGGAGATGGTACCCAAGCACAATTTGCACCAGCTTTTAAATGACCTGTTTTTTGTTCCATCATATCTTTCATTTTATCAGGCATAGCCCACATACCTTTACCAATTTGAGCTTTACCAGAAAAACCACATTTTAATCCAATATCCACATTTCTATTTTCGTAAGCTGTAATCCATTTTGATGACTTCATTTCTCCCTTTTTAATCATAGGTCCTGCCATCATTGATGTATGCATTTCATCACCAGTTCTATCTAAAAATCCAGTATTTATAAAAAATACTCTATTTTTTAGGGACCTAATACACTCTTTCAAATTAGAGGATGTTCTTCTTTCTTCATCCATTATTCCTATTTTGCATGTATATTTTTTTAATCCTAAAACTTCTTCTACTTTTGAAAAAATTAAATCTGTAAATGCTGTTTCTTCTGGTCCATGCATTTTAGGTTTAACAATATATACAGATCCAGTTCTTGAATTATTTTTTTTCTTTAAATCATGAATTGCTGCAGCTGTCGTCATGAATGCGTCTAAAATACCTTCTGGCACTTCATTTCCATCATCTAAAATAATGGATGGGTTTGTCATTAAATGCCCAACATTTCTTACAAGCAGAAGGCTTCTGCCATGCAATTTTAGACCTTTACCATCCCTAGAAATATAACTTCTATTTGGATTTAGCTTTCTCTCATATAATTTTCCATCCTTTTCAAATTTTGACTTTAAGTCTCCACGCATTAAACCTAGCCAATTTCTGTAACAAATAATTTTATCTTCTGAGTCAACTGCTGCTACACTGTCTTCATTATCACAAATAGTTGATACTGCTGACTCTATTATTATATCGCTTATACCTGCATGGTCTTGTTGAGCAGCAAACGCTTTAGAATCTTTTAAGATTTCAACATGCAAATTATTATTTCTTAAAATAATTGCAGAAGGATTATCACTTTCGCCTCTATGACCAATAAATTTATCTTCATCAATCAAGCTAACTAAATCAGCACCTTTACGGATTTTTAGCTTTCCATCTTTTACGACAAAGCCTGTTATTTTTTTCCAGCTTAAATCTTTTAATGGAAAATATTTGTCTAAAAAATCTCTGCCATAGTTAATAACCATTTCACCTCTTAGTGGATCATATCTCTCTGAAACACTATCTTCTGATTGCTCAATAATATCAGTTCCGTATAGACTATCATATAAACTCATCCATCTAGCATTTGCAGCATTCAGAGCATATCTTGCGTTCATAACTGGCACTACCAGTTGAGGCCCTGCAATTTTTGCTATTTCGTCATCAACATCTTTTGTTTCAATTTGAAAATCAGGTCCTTCATTTTTTAAATAACCTATTTCAATTAAAAATTTTTTATATTTTCCAAAATTAAATTCTGATCCCTTATTTTTGATATGCCAATCGTCAATTTTGTTCTGTAAATCTTTTCTAATGCTTATTAATTTTCTGTTTTTAGGTGCTAATTCATTTACAGTTTTTTCAAAACCTGCCCAAAAATTTTCTGGTGATATCTCTGTTTCTTTAAGTAACTCATCCTTAACAAATTGAACAAGATCACTCGAAACTTTTAAACTTTTAATATTTATGTATTTTTCTTGCATAGCACTTACGCGACCCCATCTGTATTTTTGCCTGAGAGTTTTGCTCCTTCGGCGGAATTTAATCTCTTTCCAGAGTGTTATGCCTAAATCGGTCCTTTTGCCTGAGAGTTTCCGGGGTGGTTGCTCCTTCGGCGCTAAAAATTGCTTAGTCTCTCCCGATCATGGATTTTTATCTGTTAAAATTATTTAGTCAATTAATAAGAATTACCATTAAAATAATTCATCATTTTATGGCCTTTTTTATAATTTAACTATCCGATATAATTAAACCATGAAAAATTACCTCAATTTTGAAAATGAAATTAAAAACCTTGAAAATGAGATAGAAAAATTAAAGGATCCATATAATCAAGAAGGACTATCAGAAGTTGATACTCAAAAAATTTCTAGTACCCAAGCAGAGTTGGATGAAAAATTAAAAGATATTTACTCAAATTTAGATCCATGGCAAACAACCATGGTTGCAAGACATGAGGACAGACCAAAATCTAAATTTTTTATAGACAATTTATTTGAAGATTTTATTTCATTGTCTGGTGATCGTCATTATGGTGAAGACAAATCAGTTTTAACTGGTTTTGCAAAATTTAAAGGAAATTCGGTTTTAGTTATTGGACAGGAAAAAGGGGAGGATTTAGATAGCAGAATTGAGAGAAACTTTGGAATGATGAGACCTGAGGGATACAGGAAAACAATTCGATTAATGAATTTGGCAAACAAATTTAATATTCCAATAATTTCCTTTATAGACACTCCAGGTGCGTATCCAGGTGTTGGTGCTGAGGAAAGGGGTCAAGCAGAGGCAATTGCAAAATCAATAGAATGTTGTATGGAACTTAAGGTCCCAACAATTGCAATAATAATTGGTGAGGGTGGTTCTGGAGGAGCAATCGCTCTCGCATCTTCAAATAAAGTTATAATGTTTGAGAATGCAATCTATTCAGTTATATCTCCCGAGGGATGTGCAACTATTCTTTGGAGAGACCCAAAGAAAATGCTCGATGCTGCAAAAGCAATGAAACTTTCAGCAAAAGACTTATTAAAATTAAAAGTTATCGATGAAATTATTCCTGAGCCTTTGGGTGGTGCTCATCGAGATAGAGATACGATGCTTGAAAATTTAAAAACTTCAATTACACAAAATTTAGATTACTTCAAAGACTTATCTCCAGAGGAGATAGCAAATGAAAGAAAAAATAAGTTTTTAAAGATTGGAAGGAGTGATGGATTTATAAGTACAAATGAAGATTTTAGTTCATTAACTATCAAAAAAAATAAATTTGAAAATATTTTAAAATCAAAAAAAATCCAAATTGGTATTGGTATAGGTGTTATTTTGTTAGGTTTGATTTTTTTATTAATTTAAAATTATAAAGCTCCACAGCAATTTTTAAATTTTTCCCCTGTTGCTTCACATCTGTCATTTCTTGAAATTTTTTCATTTTTCTTAGTAATAAGTAAACATTTTGGATTGTTATTTTTTTCCATATTTCTATAATTTCGATTTGAGGATTGTTCTTCCTGAACTACTTTTAAATTCATCAAGATTGTAACATAGTCTAATTTTAGTTTTTCTAAGAGGTTTGAAAATAAATCAAAAGCTTCTTTTTTATATTCAACTAAAGGATCTCTTTGACCATAAGACCTTAAACCAACAACTTGTCTTAATTGTTCTAAATATTGAATGTGAGATTTCCAATTTAGATCGATCGATTGTAGAAAAATTCTTTTTTCAATATCTTTTGCATAATCTTTTCCAAGAATTTTAATTCTTTCATTTCTTGTCTCATTAAATTTTGAAAGTATTTTTTCTTTAAGCTCTTCATCTTTAGATGCAATTAAATCCACAAACTCCTTATCTGTAAAACTTTTTCCTAGTATTTGCTTAATTCTGTTACTAAATTCTGTGCTCTTAGGATTCGAAAGTTTTTGGATCTTTAGTTTAATTAAGTCTTTAATTATCTCTTTTAAAAATTCATCAGAATAACCAAAAATATCCTCACTACTCATTGCGTTTTTTCTTTGAGAAAAAACAACATGTCTTTGGTCATTAAGCACATTGTCAAATTTTATTAAGGTTTTTCTAATGTCAAAATTTCTTGCCTCTACTTTTTGCTGCGCTCTCTCTAGTGCTTTATTGATCCAAGGATGATCTATGCTTTCTCCATCTTTAAGCCCTAACTTTTCAAGCATATTATTCATAGACTCAGAACCAAAAATTCTCATTAAATCATCTTCTAAACTCACATAGAATACAGAGCTCCCTTCATCACCTTGTCTTCCTGATCTACCTCTTGCTTGATTATCAACTCTTCTAGACTCCATTCTTTCTGTGCCAATTACAAACAAGCCTCCTAAAGACTTTATTCTATCTTTATCAATTTTGAGCTGTTCGATAGGAGTAGATCCTTTTTTTCCTCCAAGTTGGATATCAACACCACGTCCAGAAATACTGGTTGTGATAATTAAAGATTTTTCTTTACCAGCATTAGCTATAATTTCAGCCTCATTTTCATGATTTTTAGCGTTAAGAACCACATGTTTAATATTTTTTTTATTCAATAAATTTGAATAAACTTCAGATTTATTAATACTTGATGTAAAAACTAGTATTGGTTGTCCAAGCTCATTACGTTCTATAATTTTATTAACAATTGCATTATTTTTTTCTTCTTCTGTCCTAAATATTAAATCATTAAAATCTTTTCTGATCATTTTTTTGTTAGTGGGAATTACTACAACTTGTAAATCATAAATTTCAAAGAACTCTGCAGACTCAGTTAAAGCAGTACCAGTGCAACCTGCTAGCTTTTTATAAAGTTTAAAATAATTTTGATAGGTGATTGAAGCTAAGGTTTGATTTTCTGCCTGAATATCAATTTTTTCTTTTGCCTCAAGTGCCTGATGCAAGCCATCTCCAAATCTTCTACCTTCAAGAATTCTACCTGTTAATTCATCAATTATTTTCAAACTTCCATCTTTTACAATATAGTCTTTGCCTTTCTCAAATAAATGATTTGCTCTTAAGGCCTGATTCACATGGTGAACTAAGTGTAAATTTTCTGGATCATAAAAATTGTCATTTTTTAAAATTCCGGCATTTGAAAAAAGTTTTTCAACATTATTAATTCCATCGTTTGTTAAAAGAATACTTTTTTCTTTTTCATCAATTTCAAAATCTTTATCATTTAAAATTTTTATTAGTTTATCAATTGCTAGATATTGTGTAGTTTTATCCTCGGCAGACCCAGATATTATTAAGGGTGTTCTTGCTTCATCAATTAAGCAAGAGTCTATTTCATCAACAATTGAAAATGAATGTTCTCTTTGGACCATCTCATTTTGTGAAAATTTCATATTATCTCTAAGATAATCAAATCCTAATTCACTATTTGTTGCATAGGTTATGTCACAACTATAATTTTTTTTACGCTCCTCATCGCTTTGGTCGTTATTAATAAACCCCGAAGTTAACCCAAGAAAATTATAAATTATTCCCATTTCTATCGAATCTCTTTTTGCCAAATAATCATTAACAGTTACTATATGAACCCCTTCTTCACTTAATGCGTTTAAATAAGCTGCTAATGTGATTGTTAAAGTTTTTCCTTCACCCGTTCTCATTTCAGCTATTTTACCTTCATGAAGAATAACACCACCAATTAATTGAACATCAAAATGTCTTTCTTTTCGAGTTCTTTTCGAAGCTTCTCTTACAAGTGCAAAAGCTTCAGGCATTATATCATTTAATGATTTTCCACTCTTAATTAGATCTTTAAGCTCTAAGGTTTTTTTAGGAAAATCTGAATCATTTAAATTTATAAATTTTTTCTCTAGAGAATTAATTTTTTCAACAATCTTGGTAACCCTATCAAGCTCTTTTTGGTTGCTAGATTTAATAAATTTGGAGATTAGATTTAATGGATTAAACATGACTATTTGATTTATTCTTAAAATATTATGTTTAATATATGTATTAAATAAATAATTTAAACAATATGGGAATTAATTTAACCAATTTTTTATCTTCACAATCAAAAAATACCAAAATGATTGATTTTCAAGACTTAGATCATATAGATGGTCTATCAATTTCAGTACTGAGTGCAAAATTATATAAAAACGATAGAGATGATTTATCAATGTTTTACTTCAGAGATGGCGCGAGTCACGCCTCGCTTTATACACAGTCTAAAATTGTTTCTGAAAATATAAAATGGAACTTAAATCAAAAAGCAAAAAAAATATTTTCTTTAATTGTTAATACTAGAAATGCAAACGCATTTACAGGAAAACAAGGATATGAAAGTTTAAAAAAATTAGCAGATATATTATCAAAAAATTTAACAGAGAAACAAAAACAAGACGAGGAAATACCTAAAAAAATAAATCCAAAAGAAATTCTATTTGGTTGTACAGGTACTATTGGAGAAGAGTTCCCATTTGAAAAGATATCTCATCAAATACCAAATTTAATTAATAAAATTCGTTATACGCAAAATAAGTTTATTTGGATGAAAGCAGCACTTGGTATCATGACTACTGACACCAAGCCAAAAATTGCCATGGAAGAATGTAAGATAGGAAACGAGAAAGTTAAAATTTATGGAATTGCTAAAGGTTCTGGCATGATACATCCTAATATAGCAACAACTCTGGCATATATTTTTACAGATGCAAGTTTATCTAATGATATTTTAAGAAAATTATTAAAAAAAAATATTTTTGATACTTTTAATGCTATTTCCTGTGATGGAGATACTAGTACTAACGATATGGTATCTATTTTTGCAACTAATAAAATAGATAATTCAAAAGTAAAAAATATAAATGAAAATAAAATTAAAAATTTCGATAGAGCTTTAAATAATGTTTTATTAAATTTAGCTAAAAGAGTAGTTTCAGATGGTGAGGGAGCATCTAAATTTATCTCTATAAATGTTTCTAAATGTAAAAATGAAATAGATGCAAAAAAAATAGCTTTTTCAATAGGTAATTCACCTTTAGTAAAAACAGCAATTGCAGGTGAGGATCCTAATTGGGGAAGAATTATAATGGCTATTGGTAAGGCTGGACCTAGAATTAATTTAAAAAAACTTTGTGTAAAATTTGGAAATTTAAAGATAGTAGATGAAGGGAAAATTTATGAAAATTATAGTGAACAGGATGCATTTAAATATATGAAAAAAGAAAATATAGAAATTAATGTTGAAGTTTACACAGGAAAAAAAGATTTTACTGCATACACTATGGATTTAACAAAAAAATATATTGATATTAATGCAGATTACAGAAGCTAAACAATATTGAAAATCTTTATCTAGTTATTACTTATAAACTATGATCAAATATAAACTCATATGCAAAGATTGTGATATAAAATTTGACAGTTGGTTTGCATCATCTAGGGAATATGAAATGTTAAAAAAAAGAAAATTTTTGATATGTCATAGTTGCAACTCTTTAAATGTAGAAAAAACTTTGATGGCACCAAAATTAATAAACAGCAAGTCTATTTCTGAAACAAAATTTGGTTCAAAACATGAAAAAATTAAAAAAATTATTAAAAATTATCAAAAGTTTATTAAAGATAATTTTCAATACGTGGGAAATAATTTTGCCTATGAAGCAAGATCAATCCATTATAACAGTAAAAAAAAATCAAAAGGCATTTATGGAAGCGCCTCTAAACAAGATATTAAAGAGCTTAAAGAAGAAGGAATTGATGCTCAGATGATTCCTTGGATAGAGGATAAAGATAATTAATTTTTTAAAAATTTTGCAATATAATTGACTGAAAGGTCATTGGAAATACTCCATTCATCTTTAATTATATTAAAATGCATTCCATCCAATTTTTTTAAGGACAAATTATTTTTGGATAATATTTCTTTAAGTTCTTCTGGTTTTACAAATTTTTCCCAGTCATGAGTTCCTATAGGTAACCACCTTAAAACATATTCTGCTCCAACTATTGCGAATATATAAGATTTTAAAGTTTTATTAATTGTCGCAATGAACATTAATCCATTTTTATTTAAAAGCTTGGTGCATGATTTTAAAAAGAAAGAAATATTATCTACATGCTCAACTATTTCCATGTTGAGTATTACATCAAATTTTTTACTAATTTTTAATTTTTCAGGAGATGAGCAAATATAATTAATCTTAAGTTTATCTTTTTTTGCATGGTGTTTTGAAATTTTTATATTTTTTATTGATGCATCTATTCCAGTTACATTAGCACCCAATTTACACATTGGTTCAGAAAGTAGACCTCCACCACAACCGATATCTAAAATATTAATTCCAGAGAGTGGCTTATTCGTATTTTTTATTTTAAATTGTCTAATTATATTTTCTTTAATATATTTAATACGTATTGGATTGAATTTATGTAAAGGTTTAAATTTTCCATGGGGATCCCACCACTCATCCGCTATATTTGAAAATTTTTCTATTTCTATTTTATTTACGCTACTCATATACGATAATTAGTTGACATAGCAATTAAGATGTATTTTATCAAATATTAATTTAATAATAATTAATCAACTGATTATGAAAACTGTAGTATTAAAATTTGGGGGAACTTCAGTAGGTAGTATCGATAGAATAAAAAAAGTTTGCAAAATTATATCAACCTATAAAAAGAAAAAATATAATGTGGTTGTAATTTCTTCTGCTATGAGTGGAGTTACTAATGACTTAGTTAATCAATCGAAGTCTGTAAGTAATAATTTTGATTTAGCAGAATATGACGCACTTTTATCTACTGGTGAGCAAGTTTCTTGTGCGCTTATAGCAGGAAGATTGAATCATATTGGATTAAAATCTAGATCTTGGTTGTCCTGGCAGCTACCAATATTTACAGAGGGAAATCACTCTGGTGCACGAATAAATAAAATAAATATTAAGGAATTAAATAAATATATTAAAGATGGAGGCGTTCCTGTTGTAACCGGTTTTCAAGGCATTAATAAAAATTATAGAATAACTACTATTGGTAGAAGCGGATCTGACGCAACCGCAATAATGTTAGCTAAATATATTAAAGCTGATGAATGTATAATATTCACTGACGTTGAGGGAGTTTATACCACTGATCCACGACAGCATAAAAAAGCAAAAAAAATTAAAAAAATTTTTTATGATGAGATGCTCGAAATGGCATCATTGGGTTCAAAAATTATGCATCCAACTTCAATTCAGGACGCAAAGATAAATAAAATTGATATTAAAGTTCAATCCTCTTTTGTATCAAAGCCAGGAACTTTAATTACAAATTCAAAAAAATCATTTAGTAATCAAATCATAACTGGAATCTCATCAACAAAAAATGATGCTAAAATTACAATTGTTGGTGTCAAAGATAGACCTGGTGTCGCCGCATCAATTTTTAAACCATTATCTAAAAATCTCATTAACGTTGATATGGTTGTTCAAAATATCTCACAAAATGGAAAAAATACTGATTTGACTTTTACAATTAAATCTGAGGACCTTAAAAAAACTGAAAAGCTGATAAAAGAAAACAAAAGCATTTCATATAAAAAATTATCTTTTGATAGAAATGTATCTAAAGTTTCAATAATTGGCGTTGGAATGATTACAACTCCTGGAATAACTTACAGAATGTTCCAAGCTTTAGCATCAAAAAAAATAAATATTTTAGTTATCTCAACATCCGAAATTAAAATTTCAGTTTTAGTTTCAGCAAAGCATGTTAAAAAGGCAATTGCATCTTTACATAAAGAATTTAAGTTAGATTAATTGAATGAGCGTTAGACCATTTAGAGATATCAGAAGAAGAAAAACAAAAGTAATAAATGTTGGTGATGTCAAAATTGGTGGTGATAATCCAATTTCTGTTCAATCCATGACTAACACTCTAACAACAGATATTAAAGCAACAATAAATCAAATTAACGATATTGCCGAGGAAGGAGCCGATATAGTAAGAGTTTCATGTCCAAATACAGGCTCAACAAAAGCTCTTAAAGAAATAGTTAAACATGTATCAATTCCAGTAGTAGCAGACATTCATTTTCATTACAAAAGAGCGATCGAAGCAGCTGAAAACGGAGCTAAATGTTTGAGGATAAATCCTGGTAATATTGGAGAGCAGTCAAAAATCCATGATGTTCTTAGTGCTGCAAAGAACAATGGTTGTTCGGTTAGAATTGGAGTAAACGCTGGATCATTAGAAAAAGATATATTAGATAAGTTTAAAGAACCTTGTCCCGAAGCCCTAGTGGAAAGCGCTTTAAGAAATATAAAAATATTAGAAGATAAAGATTTTTTTAATTTTAAAATAAGTGTTAAATCTTCAGATGTTTTCTTATCAATTGGTGCTTATAGGCAATTATCTAAACTATGTGATTATCCCCTTCATTTGGGCATTACTGAGGCTGGAAGTTTTGTATCTGGAAGTATAAAGTCCTCTATAGGACTTGGAAGTCTTTTAATGGATGGAATTGGAGACACAATAAGGATTTCTTTATCAGATAATCCGACAAAAGAAGTAACAATAGGAAATGAGATTCTAAAATCACTAAATCTAAGAAATAGAGGTGTTAAAATAATATCGTGCCCGTCTTGCGCAAGACAGGCTTTCCAAGTAATTGATACTGTAAAAATATTAGAAGAAAAACTTTCTCACATAAAAACACCAATCACCTTGTCAATAATAGGATGTGTTGTAAATGGACCTGGAGAAGCATCTATGACCGACATAGGTATTACTGGAGGTGGAAAAGGTAATAATATGCTGTATTTATCTGGAGTTCAGAGAGAGAAGGTTTTGACCAAAGATATCATTGAAAAAGTTGTTACAGAAGTTGAAAAAAAGGTATTTGAGCTGGAAAACCTAAAATGATACCCAACAAAACAATTGAGGAACTTATATCAAGGCATTCGACGTTAGAAAAAGATTTATCTTCAGGTTCTATAGATAAAAAGTTATTTGCAGAAAAATCAAAAGAGTATTCAGATGTAAATGAAATTATTGAAAATGCAAAAAAATATATTTCTTTTAATAAAGATAAAAAAGAATTAGAAAAAATATTAAACGATAGTTCATCAGACGAAGAATTAAAAAATATGGCTCAAGCTGAACTGGGTGATTTAAAAAAACAATATGATATAAACGAAAAAAAACTAAAATTATTTTTACTACCAAAAGATGAAGCAGATAAAAAAAATGCTATTATTGAAATAAGAGCAGGAACTGGTGGATTAGAAGCAAGTTTATTTGCATCTGATCTTTTTAAAATGTATGAAAAGATAAGTCATAAAAAAAAATGGTCAGTAGAACTCATTTCAATTTCAAGAAGTGATGCTGGTGGCCTAAAGGAAGTTATAGCCTCAATTAAAGGTAATAATATTTATTCAACACTTAAATATGAAAGTGGGGTTCATAGAGTGCAAAGGGTTCCTGATACCGAAACTCAAGGAAGAGTTCATACATCTGCTGCAACTGTTGCAGTATTACCTGAGGCAGAAGAAGTTGATTTAAAAATAAACGACTCAGATTTAAGAATAGATGTTTTTAGAGCTGGTGGTCCTGGAGGACAATCAGTAAATACAACGGACAGTGCTGTAAGAATAACTCATATTCCCTCTGGAATATCGGTTTCTCAACAAGACGAAAAATCACAACATAAAAATAAAGCTAAAGGAATGAAAATATTAAGAGCACGTTTGTATGAATTAGAGAGATCTAGAATTGATCAAGAAAGATCAAAAGATCGTAAAACTAAAATTGGGTCTGGAGATAGGTCAGAACGTATTAGAACTTACAATTTTCCACAAGGTAGGGTGACGGATCATAGGACAAACTTAACATTACATAGACTAGAGGAATTTTTAGAAGGTGAAGCCTTTGATGAGATGATTGAGTCTTTAACTTTACAAGCTCAAGAAGAGAGCTTAAATAATTTAAAATAATGAATATTAACTCAGCAATTATTCATGGTGCAAAGGTTTTAAAAAATAACTTAATAAAAAATCCATATTTAGACTCTGAAATACTAATGACGAAGGCAATCAAGAAAGACAGAAAATATATTTTGCTTAATTCTAATAGTAACCTCAACAAAGAAAATTTAAATACATTTCAAAAATTGATAAATAAAAGATCAAATGGAAAGCCAATTGCTTATTTAACAAATAAAAAATTCTTTTGGAACTCAGAATTTACTTTATCAGATGACGTTTTGATTCCTCGACCAGATACAGAATTGGTTATTGAGAAAGTTTTAGATTTAACCGTAAATAAAAAAAAATTGAATGTATTAGAGATTGGTATTGGATCTGGATGTATACTCTTATCAATTTTAAAAGAGAGAAAAAGTTTTTATGGAACAGGAATTGATATAAGCAAAAGTTGCTTAAAAATAAGTAAATTAAACGCAATTAAGCTTAAAGTAAGCTCTAAACTTAAATTATTTAAATCAAATGTTGACAAATTCAATTTAGGCAAATATGACTTAATTATATCTAATCCTCCATATATTAAAAAATTTAATTTAA
The DNA here is from genome assembly GCA_902599995.1 of uncultured Pelagibacteraceae bacterium. Classification (GTDB taxonomy): domain Bacteria; phylum Pseudomonadota; class Alphaproteobacteria; order Pelagibacterales; family Pelagibacteraceae; genus Pelagibacter. The sequence continues at coordinate 15,881 of CACKHN010000005.1, read as the reverse complement.
AATATCTGGAAAAAGATGTTGCTAAGTTTGAACCAAAACTTGCTTTAGATGGTGGATTAGATGGTTTATCAGCAATCAGAAAAGTAATTAGAAAATCATCTGAACTGATAAAAAAGAACGGTAAGTTTGTTTTAGAGATGGGTTTTGATCAAAAAAATAAAGTAATTAGTTTTTTAAAAAAAGAGGGATTTTATATTAACAGTATTAACAAAGATCTTGCTAATAACGATCGATGTATAGTCTGTACAAAAATATAGTTTAAGAAATCATGGTAACATTTAGAAATAACAATAATAACAACAGGAGAAATAATTTTAGAAGAAATGAAAGAAACTTCAAATCAAACGGGGACAGACCAAAATTTGGATCAAACTTCTCTAACAATGAAAATTTTAAAAGAAAAGCTCCTGGTAGAAACAACCATAATGCACCAAAATTAATTGAAAAATATAATGATTTAGCTAGAGAAGCTTCCTCAAATGGTGATAAAATTTTATCTGAAAATTATCTTCAACATGCAGATCATTTTATGAGAGTTTTGAATGAAAGAGAAACTATTAGAAGAGAGCGTTTTTCTGAAAATAAAAGTGAGGATCAAGCTAATCTCTCAGATGAAACAAAGATACAAAATGAAGAGATATCAGGAAGTAATATAGCCAATAAGTCAAAAAAAGAGAATGAGGAAGAAAAAGTTCCAGAAACTCAAGTTTAGCTTCTTAGTTTATTCCCAAAATTTTTTCAGATTTTAAAATATCTAACTTGATTTTTTTAGTTTCAAAAATTTTTCTGTCTTTACCCTTTAAAATTTTTCCAGATGGCAGTTTGAGTTTTTGAGAATTAACTTTTTTACCATTGACTACAACTTCGTAGTGTAAATGAGGACCAGTTGATTTACCTGTTGATCCTACATAACCTATTGTTTGACCTTGTTTAACTCTTACACCTGTTTTAATACCTCGAGCAAATTTTGACATATGTGCGTAAATAGTTTGATAGGTAGAATTATGATTTATTTTAACACAATTTCCTCCTCCACCACACCATCCTGCTTTTTTTATTACACCATCTCCTGACGCCATAATTGGAGTTCCCATTGGTGCAGCAAAATCAGTACCTCGATGCATTTTATTAAAACCATCTATTGGATGTTTTCTCATTCCAAAAGGAGATGAAAGCCTAGCACCATTTATTGGAGTCTTCATTAATGCCTTTTTAACACTTTTTCCATTTTTATCATAATGACCTTCACTGCCTTCCTTATCAAAATAATATAAAGTATTATCTTGACCACTAAGTTTTAGGTTAGCAAAAAGAATTTCTCCAGTTTCAACTATCTGTTTTTTTTTGTCTAAGAATATTTCGTACATAATTTGAAATTTATCTTGTTTTCTTATGTCTCTTTGAAAATCAACTTGAAATCCATAAATTCTTGCAAACTCAATAATTGTATTAGCGGGAATATTTTGATTATTTGCAGCTTTGAAAAGACTTTGCAAAATTATATTTTCCTTGTAGACAATTTTTTTATCCAGTCTAATTGATAAAATTTCCTCTTTAAATTTATCATTCTCAATATTTCTTTTTAAAAAGATTTTTTGAGTATTTGAAGTTTGATATACGAATTCACTAATCTTATTGTTGGTTTTATTTAAATTAAATTGAATAATTTGTTTTGTATTTAATTTGTTGAGATTAACCTTATCCTTAAGAGAATTTTTTATCTTTGTGATTTCACTTTTTTCAATTGAATAGCTTTTTAAAATTTTGTCAAAAGTTTCACCAGATTTAATTTTATGTTTAATTTTTATGTATTTAGGCTCAAGGCTATCAACTAAATGGCTTAATGTTTTTTTTAAATAAATATTGTTAATAAAATTATTATAAACTTTAGTATTATTATTTTTTTTGAAATTAAAATAACTCGTTGAAATCACAGTGATTGTGACCAAAAAAATCAAACTAAAAAACTGAATATTTTTTCTGAAATTATTTTTTAAATATTTTAGCATTTGAAAATAAATAAATTTCAATTATTAGTTTAGTGAATGTTAAAAATCAAAAAAATACTCAAAAATTGCACATTTTTGTTCAATTTTTTAATGTTAAACGCTTGATTTCCCATTATTTTAGCCTATAAGCACAGAACTTTCTAAATTAAATTATTGTTAATGCAATAAATAAGTGAGTATTATTGAGCTTTTTTGCTTAATTAGCTATTTAAAATGTAAAAATTTAAGAAGAGAAGTGTGGACGGTTAAGGTTACCAAAAATTTGTCGTACACACTTCAACATCATATAAATTTTATTCTTAAAATTTATGTGGAAGCTAGTGTGCGCCGTTTTTAAACTTGAGAGTTTGATCATGGCTCAGAACGTACGCTGGCGGCACGCCTAACACATGCAAGTCGAACGAAGTAGCAATACTTAGTGGCAGACGGGTGAGTAACATGTAGGTATCTGCCCTTTGGCCTGGAATAACACGAGGAAACTTGTGCTAATACTGGATAAGTCTTTACGGAGAAAGCTTTATGCACCATTGGATGAGCCTGCACTTGATTAGTTTGTTGGTGGGGTAATGGCCTACCAAGACTGTGATCAATAGCTGATTTGAGAGGATGATCAGCCACATTGGGACTGAGACACGGCCCAAACTCCTACGGGAGGCAGCAGTGGGGAATCTTGCACAATGGAGGAAACTCTGATGCAGCGATGCCGCGTGAGTGAAGAAGGCCCTTGGGTTGTAAAGCTCTTTCGTCGGGGAAGAAAATGACTGTACCCGAATAAGAAGGTCCGGCTAACTTCGTGCCAGCAGCCGCGGTAATACGAAGGGACCTAGCGTAGTTCGGAATTACTGGGCTTAAAGAGTTCGTAGGTGGTTGAAAAAGTTGGTGGTGAAATCCCAGAGCTTAACTCTGGAACTGCCATCAAAACTTTTCAGCTAGAGTATGATAGAGGAAAGCAGAATTTCTAGTGTAGAGGTGAAATTCGTAGATATTAGAAAGAATACCAATTGCGAAGGCAGCTTTCTGGATCATTACTGACACTGAGGAACGAAAGCATGGGTAGCGAAGAGGATTAGATACCCTCGTAGTCCATGCCGTAAACGATGTGTGTTAGACGTTGGAAATTTATTTTCAGTGTCGCAGCGAAAGCGATAAACACACCGCCTGGGGAGTACGACCGCAAGGTTAAAACTCAAATGAATTGACGGGGACCCGCACAAGTAGTGGAGCATGTGGTTTAATTCGAAGATACGCGCAGAACCTTACCAACACTTGACATGTTCGTCGCGACTTTAAGAGATTAGAGTTTTCGGTTCGGCCGGACGAAACACAGGTGCTGCATGGCTGTCGTCAGCTCGTGTCGTGAGATGTTGGGTTA
>CACKHN010000005.1:0-7500 GCA_902599995.1 uncultured Pelagibacteraceae bacterium | reverse complement strand
ATAACTTAAAATATGAAAAAGAAAATTAAATATTTAATTTATGATTTTCACAATGAAAAGGTAATTAGAAATTTAGTTAATTTGGATGAGTGTAAAACTTTAGAATTTAGACAATGGATAGATTCTAAAAAAAAGCACATTTTTTTTATTAAATTTATGATTTTGAATTTTTTAAATTTTAAATTAATGAAAATTTTTTTTTTTGATGGTTTTCTTGTTGCTTACGTCTGCAGTAAAATTCAAGAATATAAACCTAAAATTGTATTAACAACAACAGACAACGACATAAGATTTTATAAATTAAAAAAATATTTTAGTAATCACAGTAAATTTATTGCTATCCAGAATGGAGTACGTTCAAAATTTCATGATATGTTCGATAATCCATTAATTTTAAAAGACAAGCACTTAGCTGCAGATTACTATTTTTCATTTGGATCTAATTTAAAAAAAATAATTAACAAATATATTAAAGTAAAAGTTATCCCAACTGGATCAATAATGAATAATATGATCAAAATTAGTTCTACAAAATCAAAAATTAATACAACAAAAATTTTGTATTTATCATCCTTTAGGAACAAAAAAAGTAATGAAATTTTTGATAAATCATTACCAGGGCACAAAATATACTGGAAGGATTTTATCAAAGATGAAAAAAAACTTTTAAAATTATTAGGCAACTATTGTTTAAAGTATAATTTATCTTTAGATATAGCTGGAACTAATACTAAATTTCACAATATAGAAAAACAATTTTTTCGAGGAATCCTAACTAATGTTAAATGGAATTTTTGCTCAAGAGTAAGCGAGTTTTCAAATTATGAATTATTAGATAAATATGAAATTATTGTAAATTGTTGTAGTACATTAGGATATGAGGCTTTGGGTAGAGATAAAAAAGTAGCGTTCTTTTCTAGAGAATTATCCCCATATAATGACTGGAGATTCGGATGGCCTGAAAAATACTTTTCCAAAGGTATATTTTACTCAAATACTGTCACACAAACAGAAGTAAATAGAATTATGAACAATTTAAAAAATATGAAAAAAACAATTTGGAAATCAATATTAATTAGAGAAAAAAATAAAAATATGATTTATGATTTTCAAAATAAAATAATTAAAAAGTATCTAATTTAAATTTAACAAAAATAAAAAACTTTCTAGAAAGTTTACTTTATATTGTTTTTGGTTTTAGCTATATTAAAGGTGAATTAGTTGAATTTTTGATTTAAAATAAAGAGATTAATACTCATGTGGGAACCCAGCATATCATAGAGCTTGTGATAGTAATTTTTGGGCAATAAAGTATGGAAATCCTCATCTGGTAGGTAAAATAATTCACATGTTAAAAGATGGTTCATAAATAGGTCAATTTTATATCATTCTATTTCAGAGCATCATGAAAATTCCTTTTTTTGAAAGAAAGACTTTTATATAATTTACTACTCCAACTTAATCCTGAATATCAAAAAAAAACCTAAAAATTAGATACCAAAAAAAAAATTTTACTACTGCAGTAGCACAGGATTTTATACAAAATTATAAGCACAACAAATTGTCTTAAAATTTTAAGTTGCTAAAAAATCTGTTCTTTTTTAAAAAAAAGAAATTTTAGATTAATTTAAAATATTGACTTAATTTTATAATTTAAAAAAAAAACTTTTTTGTTTTTTTAAAAATTCTGCAATTTTAAATTCTAAATTAGTGTCTATATCTATAGAGTCCTCAATATTCATGACAAAAGTATTGACACTGTCTTTAAAAATAAAATTTTTTTTATACACTTCTTCTGTTTTAAAAGCATATATAGCACCATTTATAATATGTGTATTATTTTTCCTTTTATTTTTTTTGAATTTTAATATTCCAGGTTTAAAAAGATTGAATTTATTTTCATTTCTAATATTTACTTGCCATTCTATGGGTTTTAAAGTTCTATTAATAGAAATAATTCCCGTGTTATTTTTTTTTAATTTTTTTAAACACTGATCTATATGTTCTGAATTTCGTAATGGTGAAGTAGGTTGTAACATTATAATATAATCAAAAAAAATATTCTTCTTTTTAAGTTTGCTTAGTGCGTGCCTTACGACATCCCAACTATCGGCTGTGTCGTTGGATAAAATATTTGGTCTTTTAATTAAATAATCTACACCAAATTCTTTACATTTTTTTAATAAATTTATTGAGTCTGATGAAACCAATGTTTTATTTATTAAGGTAGATTTTTGAGCAGCTTTAATAGTCCAATAAATTAATGGTTTTTTATTAAAAATTCTTAAATTTTTATTTCTTATTCTCTTACTTTTTGATCTCGCAGGTATTACTGCCAAAATTTTTTTACTATCGAGTAAATTTTTAGTCATGAATATTTAACATTTTAATTTCAAAGTTTTAAAAAATTTTGAATTATTTTAAGTCCCATCTCACCACTTTTTTCAGGATGAAACTGACATCCATAAATATTATCTTTTTTTACAATTGAAGAAAGATTATTAGATCCATATTTTATTGTGGCTAAACATTCATCTGAATTTTTTAATTTAGCATGATATGAGTGAACAAAATAACAAAAAAGTTTTTCATCAGTATTATTAAAAATTTGATTTTCATTATTTTTAATAATTTTATGCCATCCTACGTTAGGAATTTTTAGCTTATTTTTTTTATCTTGAATATTTAATTTAATTTTTTCTACTTTACCTTCAATTAGTCCTAAGCCATCCTCCATTCCGTCTTCTTCACTTGTATCAAATAATATTTGCATACCAAGGCAAATTCCTAATAGATTTACTTTTTTATAATCCAAATTTTTAAGTGTTTCTTTTAGATTCTTTTTGACAAGGGTTGACATAGCTTTTTTGAACGCCCCAACACCTGGTAAAAATATATGAGTTGCATTTCTGATTTCATCTAAATCTGCAGAAATTATGAAATTTGTTTCAAACTTTTGTATAGCTCTTGTTAAGCTTAATAAGTTTCCACCACAACTAACAATAACTATTTTTTTCAATTATTAAATTCTCACATTAAAGTTTATATTTTTAGCAAATTTTTTAATTTCACTAATGCTCGTCTCGTTATAATGCAGTATACTTGCTACAGCGACTGCGTCGCATTCACTAAATTCTTTAAATTGTTCTAGATCACTTTTTGACTTCATACCTCCACTGTATATTACAGGAATTTCACAAATCGAATTTATTGTTTGACAAAGTTCCATATCATAACCTTTTTTTGTACCTTCTTTATCAACTGAAGTAATTAAAATTTCACCAGCTCCTCTATCTTCGACTTCTTTAGCCCAATCAATAACATTTTTCTCACTTTGTTCTCTTCCATTGTCATAGTAGGCAAACCATTTCGAACCATTTAATCTTTTTGCTTGTATTGAAGCAACAATAGCCTGAGACCCAAAGTTTTTTGCTAGTGTATTTATAATCTCAGGCTCAACAATCGCTTTTGAATTAATGGCAATCTTGTCAGCTCCACTTAAAAATAGTTTTTCAGCATCATCAACGGATCTGATCCCTCCTCCAACTGTAATAGGTATAAAAATTTCATTAGAAGCCTTTTTAATTATATCAAATAGATTATTTCTCCCATACAAACTTGCAACACAATCGATTAATAATAGTTCGTCTGCACCATCATCAAAATATTTTTTAGCATATAAGTTTGGATCGCCAATAACTCTCAGACCTTCGAGCTGTATTCCCTTAATTAAATTTGATCCTTTGATGTCTAACCTAGAAATAATCCTCATTTTTTTAAAACTGCAAACTTATTAATTAAATCTATTGCATTTTTAAATACTTGATGCTCTTGAGATAAAGAAATTCTTATATAATTATTAAAATGCTTTCCAAAATATTTTCCAGGCGTAACAGCAACATTATATTTTTTCAAAAGGGATGTACAAAACTTATCTGAAGTAATTTTTTTTTTAATTCTTAAGAATATGAAAAAGCCCCCATAGGATTTATTAAAACTAAAGAAAGGATTATCAGATAAAATCTTATAAGCATAATTGTGATTTTTATTCATTAAATTATTAAATTTGTTTAAATGATTACTTTTAATTGTTAAGGCTTGTGCAGCAGCTTTTTGTATAAAAAGTGGGACATTTGTTAAAATATGTTGTTGAATTTTTATCATTTTTGAATTTATTTCACTATTAGCGTGAGAGTATCCTATTCTCCATCCAGTCATGGAAAATGACTTTGAAAAACCTCCAATTGTAATTACTCTTTTAGAGATGCTTTGAATTGAACCAGGTGAAAGATGTTTATTTTTACTAAATATATTGTCCATATAAATTTCATCAGATATTAAAAAACATTTTTTGTGAACTTTGAGTATTTTTTCTAATTCGAACAAATCATTTTTTTTTAAAATTTGACCAGTTGGATTATGAGGAAAGTTTATTAAAATCGCTTTTGTATTTTTTTTAATTTCTCTTTTTAATTTACTATAATCTATTTCAAAGGCTTTATCTAATTTAAATGCGGTCACTTCTACTTCACTTTCACTCAATAAGATTTGGGGTAAATAACTTGTGTAACACGGAGTTATATAAATCACATGATCCTTTGGCTGGATTAAAGCTAATAATACCAAGTAAAGAGACATTTTGGATCCTGCGGAAATTAAAATATCGTTAGGCCTCGTTTTAATTTTATTTATATTTTTTAGCTTATCTGAAATTTTTTTTCTAAGTATATAATCTCCAATAGGACTTGAATATTTTGTATATCCTTTTTTCATGGCACTATATGCTTCGTCAATAATAAAGTTTGGAGTAAAGTAATTGGGTTCACCTAAACCTAAAGAATAAGGAATTTGATTTTTTTTGTCCATAGACCTAGCTAATTTACTGAACTTAAGCTCTAATGACTCACTAATATTTTTTGATAATTTCATTTTAGAATATAATTTTATTTAGAAACTTTAATCATTAATTAATTTAATATCTTGTAATTAATAAATGTAAAGTTTATTTAATTTAAAGATTTATAGATGATAAAAACATTTTTAAAAATCATAAATATAATTTTAAAAATTAGCTTTTTTTAAAAAACATTGAAATTTTTGAAACTATTTTCTTTAAATCTGTATTTTTAAGCTCATAGTAAGTAGGTAAACTTATCCCATTTTTAAAAATGAATATAGAATTAGAACCATCAAATTTTTTAGGAATATATTTTTCGTATATTTTCATTTGATGAAATGGGTAGAAAACTCTTCTAGTTTCGATTTTGTTTTTTTTTAAATATCTGATTAAACTTACTATTTTGCAATTTTTGAAGGTAAGAGTATATAACCATTCTACTTTGCTACTTTCACTAAACATTTTTTGACGACCAAAACCTCGAAAATTCTTAAGTTCTTGATTATAAAAATTCTCTATTGTCGCTCTTTTTTTGTAAAAATATTTTATATTTTTTAATTGAGCACATCCTATTGCTGCTTGAATATTTGTCATTCTAAAATTTAATCCTGGAAAAAAAGAAAAATATTTTTTTTTGGGTTTGATACCATTATTTCTAATGAGTAAAAGTTTTTTATAAATGCTTTTATTATTTGTAATACAGCAACCTCCCTCACCAGTTGAAATAGTCTTATTTCCAAAAAAAGAAATACACCCAATATCTCCTATTGTTCCAGTAAATTTACCTTGATATTTTGATCCAAAAGCCTCTGCAGCATCTTCAATAAGAAACAGATTATAGTCTTTTTTAATTTTTATTAATTGTTTCATGTCGCAAGGATTTCCATATAAATGAACACATATTATTGCTTTTGTTCTTTTTGTAATTTTTTCAATTATTTTTTTTGGATCAATGCACCAATTATCATAATCGATTTCTGAAATTATTGGTTTTGCACCAACATTTATTACACTATTTATCGTTGCTGTAAAACTAACATCAGGCACAATAACTTCGTCACCAACCCCTACTCCTAAAGCTTTTAATGCCATGTATAAAGCCACTGTTCCATTAGAGCATGAGACAGAATTCTTTGCATTTAATTTTTTATTTATTTCTGACTCAAATTTTTCTATATATTTTCCATTTGATGATATCCATCCTGAGTCAATTGCTCTTTTTGAAAATTTTTTTTCAAGCGGACCTACGAAAGGTTTAGCTATAGGAACAATCATAAAAAATTATTTTTTAAACTCTGATTGCATCATTATTCTTACAAGATCTTTGAAATTAGTTTTTGGTTTCCATTTAAGTAATTTTCTTGATTTAGACCAATCTCCTCTTAAATAATCTAACTCATTAGGTCTAAAATAATATGGATCTACTTTAATTAAAATTTTTTTTGTTTTAGTATCATAACCAACTTCTTTTAAACCTTTGCCTCTCCATTTAATTTTTATGTTAATGTATTTAAAAGCTTCTTCTACAAAATCTTTAACAGAATATACTTTTCCTGTGGCTATGACATAATCATCTGCCTTATTTTGCTGTAACATTAACCACATAGTTTCTACATATTCTTTTGCATAACCCCAGTCTCTTTTAGAATTAAGGTTACCTAGGTAAAAACAATCTATTTCTTTATTGGCTATTCTTTTTATATTTTCTGTTATCTTCTTTGTTACAAAACTTGATCCTCTTCTAGGAGATTCATGATTGAATAAAATTCCGTTACAAATAAACATTTTATAGGCAGTTCTATAAATTTTGGAAATATAAAAACCATATAGTTTTGCTGCACTATAAGGAGATACTGGATCGAATGGTGTTTTTTCATTTTGAAATTTTGTATCACTGTTTCCATATAATTCACTAGTAGCTGCCTGATAAATCTTAATTCTACTATTTATTTGTCTTACACCCTCTATAACCCTTAATTGACTTATTGCATCTACTTGAGAAGTGTATTCAGGAGCTTGAAAAGAGGTTAATACATGAGATTGTGCCGCAAGGTTATATATTTCATTTGGCTTAATTTTTTTTATTAAACTAAAAATACTACTAGTATCTGTGACATCTCCATAGTGCAAAAAAAATTTTTTTGAATAATTTTTATTTTTTTTTATTTGATTTAAATTTTTTAGTTCAACATTGGTACTTGAATATCTTCTAACTCCATGAACAATATAATTCTTTTTTAATAAGTACTCAGCCAAATAAGAACCATCTTGCCCCATTACTCCAGTGATTAATGCAACATTCATAAATTTAAATCGATTTATAATTTATATTTGGTAATTATAATATATTTATATTTGTGGCTATATTATTAATTTTTTTATGGATTAATTTATCTGTTTTGATAAATTAAACTACTTCTTAGTTAATCTATTTTGAAAATTTTAATTACAAATTCAGGCCGAAGGACATATTTTATAGATTTTCTTAAAAATCTAAACTTAAGTAAACTAGATATCTATCTTTCTGATACAAATAATAAGGTTCCTACTGCTGCTCAAGTTAAAAAAAAGAATTTTTTACTTTTACCATTTTCTAATAGAAA